>JAUCCO010000051.1:0-20631 GCA_034676125.1 Bacteroidia bacterium | reverse complement strand
GCAATTAATTAAAATGATTTATCCCAAATTGGATATGTTACCTGCTGCATTTACAGAAACTCACTTGGTGAATATCATTGCTTCACAAGACAGTCTTTTGTTTACAGACGAACTCCATGAAATTGAAGTGGAGATACTAAACAGAATACAACGCAACAAAGCAAACCACGAAAGAACAACCATCAAAAATCTCTTAGATTTTTTTAATTCCCGTCCTTACGGTTGGTATCAAGCTGCTGTGCTATGCATTATTGCTAAACTTTACAAACGCAATAAAATAAATCTGAAACAAGACAGTAATCCATTGGATGATAAAGGAACATTGGATGCTTTGCAAAAAAATAACCAATACAGCAATACAATCATAGAACTGGAAGAAGAAATTCAAAACAGTCAACTATTAAAACTCAAAGCGTTTTATCAGGAATATTTCAATGAACCTAACCTTGGCAATGAACCTAAAGAAGTTTCAAGGTTTTTCAAACAGAGAATAAATCAGGAGTTAAACGACTTGATGCTGATTTACAACATGAGAAGCCGCTTTCAGTTTTTGGAGGCAATGGGTGAACCCATTAACAGAATAAAACTATTGTCTGAAAAAGACCACCCTTATTTCTTTAATGCATTAGACCAATTTCAAGATGAATTATTAGATGATAAAGACAATGTTTTAGATGCTATCCGTAAGTTTATGAATGGCTCACAAAAAGACATTTTTGAAAATGTGCTATTCTACCTCGAAAGCAATAATGCCAATTTTAACTTCATAGACCAACAAAGTATAGAAAAGCTAAACATGGTAAAGGAAAGTCCTGCACCATACAAAGGCAACCTTATGCAGGAAGCCAAAGCAGCTTTGGAGGAAGTTAAAACAGAGGTATTAGCACAAATAAATACAGAGAGAGAAACTGCAATACAATCCATAAAGCAAACCATTGAAAAGCTTAAATCTTTTGATGATTTTGCCAAGCTCACAGCACCTCAACAGATAGATATTTTGAAACCTTTTGAAACTGCAATTTCTGACCTAAATCTGGAACGTTTCATAGGCAACATTAGAACCAAAGCCACTTACACTGCGAATGATGTTTATCAAAAACAATTGGAATGGATGAACCAATTGGCAAATCCTGCTAAACCTCAAGAACCTGGAAGCACAGAGCCACCTAAACCACGTATAGTTTTTGTGCCAAGAGATAGCGTAAAAGTTCAATTCAAAAAGCCTCAATTAGAAACCCAACAGGATGTGGAAGACTATGTGGAGGCACTAAAAAAACAGTATTTAAAAATCATTGACGAAAACAAACGCATCTCCTTATAATGAACACCAACAACCTAAAACGCTTTGCCCGTGAAGCACGTATCAAATTACTCGACCAAGTTGGGCGAAAATTGGAGTTTGTATTAAGCAATTCCGATCCTGTTTTTATAGATACCAATGCATCACAAATACAAAGTCTTAAAAATAAAATACAAGCACAAGGCAAAGAACAGGTAATTGATACTGTAGCATACACTTGGTTCAATAGGTTAATGGCTTTGCGTTTTATGGATGCCAATGGCTATACCTCACCCAAAGTAGTAACGCCTGTGGTTGGCAAATCTCCTGAGATACTCCAAAATGCCTTATCAGGTCAAATAGATGAAAACTTAAAGATAAACCGCCAACGCCTCAACGATTTATTGGATGGCAAAGTGGTAATTTCAGATGCACAAACAGAAGCCTATAAAATGCTATTGATTGCTTCCTGCAACCAATGGCATACTGCCATGCCTTTTATGTTTGAACGCATCAGCGATTACACAGAATTACTATTGCCCGATGATTTATTGAGTGAAAATAGCATTATAACAGATATACGTAACGGTATGTCTGATGAAGATTGTGGGCAAGAAGAATTGATTGGTTGGTTGTACCAGTTTTATATAGCAGACAAGAAAGATGATGTTTTTGAAGGGCTGAAAAAGAACATAAAAATTACAGCCGAAAACATACCTGCGGCTACACAATTGTTTACACCACGTTGGATTGTAAGGTACATGGTAGAAAATACCATAGGTAAATTGTGGCTTACCTTAAAACCAAACAGTAAAATAAGGCAGTTTATGCCTTACTATATTGAAGCACCCGAAGGTAATGCACCTGCACCTTTGCCGGAAGGTATAAAAGGAGTTACTGATATTACTTTCTTAGACCCCTGCCAAGGCAGTGGCCACGTATTGGTTTATGCCTTTGACCTCTTTACAAAAATATATGAAGAAGAAGGTTACAATACCAACGAAATACCTTCACTAATTTTGGAGCATAATTTGTTTGGTATTGATATAGATGAACGGGCAGCACAATTGGCAGCTTTTGCTTTGACTATGAAAGCCCGAAGTTATTTTTCTCGTTTTCTGCGTAAGCCGGTGCAACCACATGTAATTGCTTTAGAAAATGTAAGTGATGAAACAATTCGTCAATCTGTAAAGCTACCCATTACCATTAATGGTATTAAAATAAGCGATCACAAAGAATTAAGCCTAAACCTGCTTACCCAAGCAGATAATTTAGGCTCTCTCATACAAATAGCTCCAGAAGAAGTTAAAGCTATACAAATCAAGGAAGGAAGTATATGGCAGGAGCAGCAGCAAAATCTAAAAGAACAAGCCGAATACCTTAACAGACAATACCATTGTGTGGTGACGAATCCGCCTTACATGGGAGCCAAAGGAATGAATGTTTTGTTGAAGTCTTTTGTAGAAATCAATTATGCAAAAGGGAAAACAGATTTGATGGCATGTTTCATAGAAAGATGTCTTGCATTTAATTTAAAAAACGGAAAATCAGCAATTATTAACCAACATAGTTGGATGTTTCTAAGTAGTTATGAAGGGTTAAGACCCCATTTAATAGAAAATGCACAATTTGAAACTATGCTTCATCTTGGCCCGAGGACATTTCCTGAAATTGCTGGTGAGGTGGTGCAAAATGTCGCCTTTACATTTGGCAATTACAAGCCAATACAAAATGGAATATTCATTAGGCTGACAGATTTTGATAGTCCAACTTTAAAAGAGGAAAAGACAAAAGAAGCAATAGAACATCATAACTGTAATTGGTTTTTTATTTCAAATCAACTTGATTTTGAAATTATCCCTGGCAGTCCAATTGGATATTGGATGAGTTCTAAGCTTCGTAAGTTATTTTTCGACAATAAGAAATTGTCAGATATTGCAAGTCCAAGAAAGGGCAATTCAACAAGTAATAATTCACGTTATTTAAGATTCTGGCCAGAAGTTCAATTCAAAAAATCAGGGTTTAATTACAAATCTGTTGAAGAATTTATTAATGATGGAAAAAGATGGTTGCCATATAATAAAGGTGGGGGTACAAGGAAATGGTATGGCTATAATGAGTTCCTAATTGATTGGAAGGATAATGGGAAAGAAATAAGAGAAATTCCAACATCAGTAGTAACTAATGAAATCTTCTATATGAAACCAGGCCTTACTTGGTCTACCGTTTCATCAAGAGGTTTTGGGGTCCGGTACTTTGATTCGGGATATATTTTTGATAATGGCGGATGCTGCTTGTTCAATATCGAAAATAATAGGGATTACTTGGCAGGGTTAATGAATTCAAAACTTTTTCCTAACATATTAGGGCAATTAAATCCAACACTTAATTTTCAATCGGGAGAAGTATCTAAGTTTCCAGTTATTGAAACTGCAATCAATAATATTTCATCTATAAATAACTTCATAATAAGTAAGGAAGAATGGGATTCTCACGAAACCTCTTGGGATTTCCAATTAAATGACCTGATTAAACAAAAGCAGTCACTTGTAAAAAATGCATTTGATTCCTTCAAGAAATATTGGTCTAATAAATTCTTTGAATTGCATAGAAATGAAGAAGAACTCAATAGGCAGTTTATAGAAATCTATGGACTTCAGGATGAATTAAACCCTGATGTTCCTTTAGATGAAATCACCATTCTACAGGAAGAATCAAAAATTATGAATGGCGAATTATTTATTGATCCTGTTCCAGTTTTAATACAATTATTAAGCTATTCTATCGGCTGCAAATTCGGCCGCTACAGCCTCGATAAACCAAGTTTAATTTTAGCCAACCAAGGCGAAACTCTTCAAGATTTCCTAAAGCAAGTACCAAACCCAAGCTTTATGCCTGATGAAGACAACATCATCCCAGTATTAGAAGGAGAATGGTTTAACGATGATATTGTAGGCAGGTTCAAGGTGTTTTTGAAAGCAGCTTTTGGTGAGGAGCATTTTGAAGAAAACCTCAGATACATAGAAGATACCATTAGCAAAGACATCCGCAAATACTTTGTAAAAGACTTTTACAACGACCACATTAAGCGGTACAAAAAGCGGCCTATATATTGGATGTTCAGCAGTCCAAAGGGGCATTTCAAAGCCCTTATATACATGCACCGCTACACACCCGATTTGTGCAGTAAAATGCTTACAGATTACCTGCAATCATACATACATAAAATGGAAGCTGCACAACAAAACAAAATAGCCGAAAGCCTAAGAGAAGATTTACCTGCAAGAGATAAAACAGCCGCCACCAAAGAAGCAGACCGTTATTCAGCAATGATAAAAGATTGTAAAGAGTATGCACAAACGCTTTATGCAGTGGCTACAAAAAAGATAACTATTGATTTAGATGATGGTGTAAAAGTAAACTACCAAAAGTTCAAAGAAGTATTAGTACCCATTAAAGGATTAGAAAAAGACGAAGAATAATAAAATGATATTTGTTTCACCACAGCCAGTCGTATGGCATCACATTTATCAAAACCTGAAATCCCATTGGGAAACTCAGATAGGGTCAGGCACGCCACCACCTATGGTATTGATTCTTAGTGGTTGGACGATGAGTAATGATTACGAGAAAAAGGACAGATGGGCAAGAACCATTGATTGGGCTCTACAAAACAACTGCTCTAATTTAATACCTGAATTGAAGGAAGATGAAAAATACTATGTAGATGAGTTGTCTGATTATACGCCTTTTTACCATGAGTATAAACATCACCCGAAAGCCATTAAACCCACTAAAGAAGAAACAAATAATGCATTAAATCTTTTAGTTGAAAATTGGATAAACATTTTAAATGCAGACTTCGGTTTGAATACAACACCAATTTCATTTTCAGGTAAAAAAGCAAAAGAGTTGATAGTTAGTTACAAACCAAGTTTCTTGCCACCTTGGGGTTCATGGTTTAATCATTTAGCAAATGGCAAACCAAGCAAGTTTTCAGAATTACGAAGCAATGTCAATAAAGTTATAGCTCCATTAGCTGTGGACCATATCACATTTAAAGCAGAAAAAATAATAACTCTCAAAGAATTAGAATAATAAATGGAAGATAAAACTGCATTTAGTTTAGAGGAGATTGCCGAATGGGATGAGAAAAAAAAGGTCTCATTGCCCACTGTACAAAGAGGTTTTGTATGGAAGGCCAATCAAATTGAAAATTTATGGGATTCCCTACTTAGAGGCTATCCTGTGGGTGCATTTGTTTTATCTCCTGCCGAAAATAATACTTGGCATATATTAGATGGTCAGCAACGGGCTACCGCTATTTGTTTGGGCTTTGCCAAAGAAACATTTAGAGATTCACAAGATTATTACAAAGTATTTATTGATTTAGACTTACCCAAACAGGATGATAGCAGAAAGTTCATTGTTAGGGTAATTACAAGGTCTCACCCTTGGGGTTATAGAAAACTGGAAAATAATAAAACCTTAACTGCTGAAAATATTCGGAAGGCAATGGATTTGTACGATGCCCCTGATCCATTAACAACCCCACTTGAAAAGTTTTTTCCCTTTGATGCCGGTTTTCCTGTTCCTTTATATTACTTCATCAATGAAGCCTTGAAAAATGAGAGTGCTTCCTTAGTAAATTTATTTACTACCCTCAAAAATTGGGAACATTGGGGAAAGGTAAAATTGAAATGGCTAAACCATCAGGACGAACATTTTGATATAGCCAATGAAACTAATATCGAGCAAATTTTACTATCTAAAATTGATTACATATTCAACCATGCAATCAAAATTTTAGACGATGCAAAAGGCAGAAAGATTCCTGCATTGGAAATGGATTTGAATTTTGAACAAGACAACCAACCAGAGCAGGAGGATGCCGCAGATGAAATTGAAAATTTATTTATACGCCTCAATGCTGGAGGCACACAATTATCGGGCGAGGAACTTAATTACTCCATATTAAAAGCACATTTAAGCAGCGAAACGCAGGATATTATTGAAAATGGCTGTAAGCAATTATTCAAACCAGCTCGATTTATAACCATTGCATACAGGCTCTATCAGCAAGATAAAAAAGAAGTACAGCAGGCAGATGCCTTAACTATGCGAATTAAGCCTAAGCAATTTCAACGTACTATTACCAAACAGGTAAAGTCCTTTGAACAATTTTTAATTGATACCATACAACAAAAAAGCATTGATGGTAAAACACTCTTAGATTATGCGAAAAATATTCTTGCATACAATGAACATGAGCAACAGTTCGGTTTGCCTTACCTCTTGTATTCCAAAATTTCGGATATAGCTCCGGAATTGATGTTTTTGCTTTTATACCGTATCAAAATAAAGAGAGACCGCTTTTCAAATAAAAACGAAAAGGAACACCGCCAAATGCTAGGCATGTTGACACTTTTTTTATGGTTTGGAAAAGGTGAAAATCTGAAAGACCATTCAAAATTATTGTCAAATATTTGGCCTTCAGCAAGCACCTTACCCAAAGAACGTTTTTGGACTTCTGAAACCATAGAAAGAGCACACATTGGAGAGGTTTTATTGCCATTTCCTGCTTTTAAAAACAATAAAAACGAAAGTGGTCTTGAAAATATTTTTGAATATAAAATTAGCGAAAAGGCTAATATTTTAAATAAGTTCGAAAAAGAATCAGGTGAAGAATATCGGCTTTTTATGCAAAAGGTAATTTATAATAGAGACCTCTTGCTTTATGCCCAGCGTTCTTTTATTGAAAGCTATTTTAAAAAAGAACAATTTAAATTAGAAGATACAAGTGTTCCTTTTGACTGGGACCATATTTCGCCCAATAGATTGGTTCGTAACAAAAAGAACATCCAACGAATAGTTAAAGATTGGTATCAAACAAACGGTAATTATCGGGCTTGGCCTTATGCATTAAATCGCATGGATAGCGACAACAGCCCTGGCATTAAACTCAATCCTTTCAGCCAAGACTTTGATGATAAAACACAACTACTGGAATTAAAGAAAAAATGGGCTCAATTCATTGAAGGAAACAACGAGTTAATTGCAGACGAACGGAAGATTGAAAAGAAACTTTTGGAATGGTCGTTTTGTGAAAAAGCATGGCAGGAATGCTATGTAGAGAATATTCGCAATGAATGGAAGCAGCCATTAGAACTAATCATAAGAAGGAACGTCCTTATCATGCAAGAGTGGTACAAAGAATTATTAATTGACGGCTTAAAGAAGGAAGTAGTCGTTAATGCAGAAACATTGCTGGATAAACGGAAATGGGGTAAAGTACCAACAGGAATTGAGGAGTTTGATAGCATGTTTGACGATAAGGAAGATACTATTTGGTTAAGCAGTTCAGTAAGTTTGAGTAATTCTTCTATTAATTTATACATCTATTATCCTATTGGTGAGTCAGCTTATTTGGAAAAGGATGGAATTACCTTTGGGATATATGAAAAATCTAGTGGCAGCTTTATAGCTTCCTTAAAAGAAAAGTCTTCTGATGAGATAGATACCAAAGACTTTACATGGATAGAAAATAATTTCACCTTGATTTCAAGCACATTGGATTCATTAAAAATATTAATTAATGAAATGCAAAAATGGCTATCAAAATTGCCAGCTAAAAAAACGGACAAGGATGTTATCATTGCTAAATTCAATGAAATGATTTCATCAAAATTTAAATTTATAGATTAACAAAATTAACGATGCCAGATATATTTGAAGTAAACGATAAAGTACAAAAGGCCTTGGAGAAATATTTCCAACAGTACCGCCTTGTGTTTTGGTATGATGATAAAGCGGATATGAAATCTTTGTTTGACAGTATGCAGTTTGCTGAAATTGAGAAACTGGTAATTGCAAACAACGAGTTTGGTATCAAGCACACAGTATTGATTGAAAAGCCAAAGCAGAAATTCCTCATTTATCAACCCAAAGCAAAACCAGAAGCTAAAGATAATTGGTTATTAGACCTCAATTTATCAAACGTAGAATTTTATACAGATGCATCGTCTATTATTTTGCAAGAATTAGGGCTTTCTCAGGAATATAAGATATTTATTCAACAGCACCTTGCTTTCTTTTCATTGGATAAAAGAACCAGTGAATTAAAGGTCTTATTAGAACCTGACGAAAGAGAAGGTAAAATTAAACTCAAAATGTTGGCTGTTGCTTGCCAATGTGAAGTTGAATGGGAAAAGATTTTATATACTCTTTTTGCAGAAGCATTAAAGGGAAAGCAAACTACTTACAAAGCTATTGAGAATTTTAATTTAGATGCTTTTTTGTGGGAGGTGATTGAAAAAAAATATGCTTATACATCAAAGGATAAAACAATCAAAGATTTTTTACTTATTTTAATAAACGATAACCTGCAACGCAGTCTTTCAATGGGCAAACCCAATTTGAATAGAGATGCTTACTTGTTTGTAAACCGTTGGAAAGAGAATATCAAAGCAAGGCAATCATTTGAAGATTGGAGCAAAAAATTAGAACAAGAACTAAATGTTGAAAGCCTGCTGCAACAGGAAGAAGCATCCTATTTATTAGAAGCCGATACTTATGCAGTAATAGACAAGAAAATAATTTTCGCTTTAAAAAATCATATTCAGCAAGAGACAATTTCAAACACCATTATTCAGGAATGGATTAATAAAAGGCGAACTAAATTTTTCTTTACCCAATTCACTTTCATTTATGATGCTTTAAGTTTTGGTGCAAGCATTTTGGATGAAATTCGTAAAACAAACCTGAGTATTAAAAATCCATTAGATGGCTTTGAGAAATACGCCAAATCACTGTATGTTATAGACAGGCTGTATCGCAAATACATTTACAGTTGTGAGTTGGCAGAACATCAAAATATACTGAAAGATTTAACTGTCATTATAGAAAAGGCTTATGAAAATTCTTATTTGTTACTACTCAATAATAATTGGCAAACCGAAGTAGATAAAATGCAGGAATGGAAAATTGATAAAGTAACATCACAAAAACAGTTTTTTCAAACATGGGTAGCACCCTATCTAAAAAAAGACAATCGGGTATTTGTAATAATTTCTGATGGTTTAAGATTTGAATCAGCCACAGAACTAAGAGAAAGAGTTTTACAGGAAGATAGATACACTGCTATATTAAGTCCTGTACTTGGTTCATTGCCTTCTTATACTCAATTGGGTATGGCTTCTTTATTGCCAAATAAAGATTTAACATTTAATGATAAAACAGAAATAGTTTTTGCCGAAGGTCAAAGCACACAAGGCACACCAAACCGTACAAAAGTATTGCAGTCAATAGATTCAAAAATGGTGGCAATTAGTGCAGTTGATTTTTTGAAAATGAACGCAAAATCAGATGGTAGGGATTTTATTAAACCTTACAACGTAATTTATATATACAGTAACATCATTGACAAAACGGGTGATGATAAAACTTCCGAAAGCAAAGTATTTGAAGCAACCGAATCAGAGTTTGACAACTTGGTTAAAATAATGAAGCAGGTAAGTAACATGAATGGCTACAACATGATAATTACTGCCGACCACGGTTATCTATATCAACACAACCGTTTAGAAGCATCCGACTTTACTGATTTTGTAACCAAAGGAGAGGTTTATAAAACAAGCCGAAGATTTATTTTAGGCAAAAATCTCACCACTAATGATTCTGTAAAAAAATGGTCAGGTGTATCTTTAGGCTTTGCAGATGATACAGAAGCATTAATACCAAAGTCAATTAACCGTATGCGAATACAAGGTGCAGGTAGCCGATATGTACACGGTGGCAGCAGCTTGCAGGAAATAGTAATTCCAGTATTGGAAATAAACAAAGCCCGTAAAAGTGATATTGAACAAGTTGAAATTGATGTTTCAAGTCCTTCATACAACATTACCAGCAACACTTTTGGAGTGAGTTTTTATCAGAAGAATCCAATTGGAGATAAGGTTTTACTTAGAGACATAAAAGCTGCATTTTATACAGCAGATAACTTGCTTATCTCTGATGTAGCAAATATCAAGTTCGATAGCAGAGACACCGATGCAGCAGCAAGAGAGCAAAGAAAAACATTTGTGTTTACTTCAGAGGCATCAAAACTAAATGGTCAAGATGTGTTCTTAAAATTAGAAGAGAACATTGAAGGCACAAGTCATTTTAAAATTTATAAAACCATCGCTTACCGAATGCTGATAGCCTTCTCCAGTGAGTTTGATGATTTTTAAACAATACGAATATGGATACATTAGATACCAAATTAAACCAATCTTTTCCTGGCAAAGTAGTCAGAAAAGACTTAACCAAGCAAATAAAAGAAGGTGCAAATGTGCCTGTATATGTATTGGAATATTTACTCGGAATGCATTGTGCTACTGATGATGAAGCCACTATTGCAGAAGGAATTATTAAAGTAAAAAAGATACTTGCAGAAAATTATGTAAGACCTGATGAAGCTGAGAAAATTAAAGCAAAGATTAAGGAAAAAGGCCGCTTTAAAATTATTGACAGAGTAACTGCAAAGCTCAATGAAAAAGCAGACCGTTATGAAGGTTTGCTATCCAGCATCAATTTAAAAAATGTAATCATTGACGATAGTTATGTTCGCAAATATGAAAAACTTTTAGCAGGTGGTATTTGGTGTATTCTCACATTAGAATATTGGTTTGATGAAAACTCAAAAGATTCACCATTCAAAGTGGTTGAATTGAAACCAATTCAAATGCCTGAAACTGACATTACAGATTTTTTAAACCACAGACAAGATTTTACCCTTGATGAATGGATTGATATTATTTGTAGAAGTGTAGGGATGGAATCGGTAAACCTTGATGAAAAAACCAAATGGCATTTAGTGGCAAGGATGATTCCGTTTGTAGAGAAGAACTTTAATATCTGCGAATTAGGTCCAAGAGGTACAGGAAAATCCTATGTATATGATGAAATTTCACCTTACTCAATTCTTATTTCTGGAGGACAAACCACAGTAGCCAATTTATTTTACAATATGAGCACAAGAACAGTGGGTTTAGTTGGAATGTGGGATGTTGTTGCATTTGATGAAGTGTCAGGAATAAACATGAAGGACAAAGACGGTATTCAAATCATGAAAGGCTTTATGGCCAATGGTTCTTTTAGCAGAGGTAAAGAAAGTGTAAATGCAGATGCTTCTATGGTATTTGTGGGCAACATCAATGGTTCAATAGAAAACTTGGTAAAGACTAGTCATTTGCTTTCTCCATTTCCAAAAGATATGATTGATTCAGCTTTCTTCGACCGTTTTCATCATTACCTGCCAGGTTGGGAAATACCAAAAATGAGACCTGAGTTTTTCACCAATGCCTATGGCTTCATTTCAGATTACTATGCTGAATGTTTAAGAGAGTTACGGAAACACAATTTTTCTGATGTTATAGTCAAGTACTTTCGATTAGGTAAAGATTTAAACCAAAGAGATTCCATTGCGGTAAAACGTACAGTAAGTGGTTTGGTAAAGCTATTATTCCCCGATGGCAAATTTACAAAAGAGGATATTCGTAAATGCCTTGAATATGCATTGGTAGGCAGAAGAAGAGTGAAGGAGCAACTAAAGAAAATTGGTGGAATGGAGTTTTATGATGTTCATTTCAGTTACATAGATTTAGAAGATAATGAAGAACATTTTGTAGGTGTTCCTGAAAGCGGTGGCAAATCATTAATCCCCGAAGGAGATTTGCCTGCGGGAACAGTTTATGCAATTGCAAGTAATGTAGATTCTGGCCACAAAGGATTATTCCGTTTAGACATTCAAAAAATGCCAGGTAATGGTAAAATAAGCGATACAGGCTTTGGTGGTGGCACAGCTATTAAAGAGGAAATGAAAGAAGCTGTTAACTATGTTCGTTCAAACCTAAGCAGGATAACTCAATCAGCGAAGTATAATGATTTTGAATTTCACTTAAAATCAACCGATTTAAACGGCATAGGCAACATCAGAGGCTTAGAGTTAGCTATTTTCCTATCCATAGTATCAAGCATAGCAGAAAGACCTTTATTGCCTCAATTAGTCATCATTGGTTCAATGAGTATTGGCGGTGCAATTATTGGTTCTGATAATTTAGGTGAGTTCCTGCAAGTAGCAGCAGACAGCGGAGCAAAGAAAGTATTGATACCAGCAGTTGATATGGCTCAATTAGGCAAAGTCCCAGTTGATTTAATTTCAAAATTCAGTTTAGTAGTTTATTCAGATCCTGTGGATGCTGCATTTAAGGCAATGGGGTTGGAGTAAACACTATTAATTTAATACAATACAATAATGACATAAAACTTTTTGATGCAAGAGATTCAATTAAATATCATCCCTTTTAAAGCTCCCGTAAGGAAGCTGAATTTGCTTTTTACACAGCAAAGCAGGATGGCTATTGCCCAATACACAAAGACGATTTAAAAGAAGCAATTGAAGGGATAGTTAACCAAAATAAATCAGCATTGAAAAACTTAATTATTGACCAAGTCTATCAGTTCAGCCGTATGTATTGGAAAAGCGTAAGCCAACAAAATTTACCAGTAACAACCAAATACCACGAAATGGTAGCAGAAATTTACCCTCACTTTGAAAACGAAAATTTACCAGATTTTGGGAAAAGTAATTTGTGGTTTTTGTAAATCAAGTAACGACCGAAAAACAACAGTGTTCATTAAATGAAACAGAGCTAAAATAAATACATTTGTAAAAAAATAAACAGCGCATAATATTTTGGCAATAGCACCACTAATACATATTACAGCCACTTCATTAAAAGAAGAATTGCACACAACTGGCAATAGCCCAATAAAGGTTATTGGTAGTGATTACAATATGTACGTTGCCAAAAATAGTAAGAATAAAAACCCAGCTACTGATATTATTAATGAGGTGTTGGCTCATTACTTTTTAACACTTTGGGAAATTCCTACTCCCAATATTGCTTTAATTACAATAGACCCTGCACATCTTTTACCTGAGTATTCTATCAACCACCGACCACATTATTACAACAATGAAATATTTGCTTCTCAATGGATAAACCATTCGGTGGACAGTTCAAAAATGTTTGAAATCAATAAGAAAAAGGACTACGATAAATACAACAACCCCGAAATTTTGTTTCAAATAGGCTTGTTTGATATTTGGGTAGAAAATGACGATAGGAAGCCGACCAACCATAACCTTCTTTTTCAAACCATAAATGGCAAACAGAATATCATTCCAATAGACCATTCTTTCATTTTTAGTACAATGAAATACAGCGATTTAGACACTGCAACATTCAGCCCCATTGAAAATGAGAACATTTTTGTGTCCAGTTTAGGAGCAAGTTTGAAGCGGTATAAGAAGAAAAACAAAAATTGGCAACCAATTACCAGGGATTATTTTTACCTTTGCGTACAAAATTGTAAGCAAGAATACGCTAACATTGTCGCAAATATCCCTCCCAGTTGGGGTTTTACAGCAGAACATCAAACAAAACTGTACGATTTTCTGTTTGATGATGAACGTAACAAATTAGTTTACAATGAATTTGAATATAAATTAAGATAATGCAAACCTTCTATACCATAATAAAAATAGCACCAAATACTATGACAGACGACTGTTTGTCTATAGGTTTATTGGTATGCGATGGTAGTAAATATTGGTTGCAATTTTCGGAGGAAAGAAGGAATGCTTCAAAGCGTTTGATGGATGAAAATGCTGAAGCAGTTGATTTCATTGTAAAGCAAATTTCATTACATATTCAGAAACTGAATAAGGAAATCATCAAATCAAATACAGAGCTTTTTCCGCTTAATTCTATCTTAAATTCAGAATATTTTAGTTACCTCAATAACTATTCAAATGGCTTGTTGAGATTTTCAAAACCATCTTTTTTGAATGATATTATCAACGAAGAAAATTTTTTAAAACTCTTTGCTTTATTAATAGATAAGAACATTGAAAGAGAGCCAAAAGTAAAAGACACTGCAAATGAAAAGTTTTATGCAGCAATTAATAAAAACCTTATCAAAAAAGTAGAGAAAAAAATACATACAAAGGTTAATATTAACTCTACTACACTTCCATCAATGTACTTTCAATTTGAGATGGACTGTATAGGTTTAAATGGTGCATTTGTCGGTGCAAAATCACTTCCATTCAATAAGTCAGTACCAACCCTAGATAAAGATATAAGTCATTACATTGCCTTGATTTCTTTGCTTTCTACCAAGTATAACAAGGATGTTAAAAACAACAATTTCTTTTTAATTGCTGATGAACCAGCAGTAATTAGTTCACCAGAACATAACACCTGGGAAAACATCATAAACAACCCTTTATTCGAAGTGGTAAATTCAGGGGAAGTAAACACTATTGTCGAAAAAGTAGAGCAGACAAAAGCAAAAACCTTTTTAGAAGTATCGGCTCAATAAATCATTCCGATTCAAACTTGCATTTGATATTCGCAAAGCATTATTCCACTTAGGTGAGATAACTGGTGATGTAACAACTGATGACATTTTAGCAAACATATTTAGCAAATTTTGCATAGGTAAATAAATTAAGGCGTTTTGCGGGCTATCCACTGTAAGTCATCATTCCGCAGCTTTTCATTGTGGGTTTATAATCCCGAACTCCCTTCGGGGCTTTGCAATGCTTCCGCAGCTTCGGAACCCTAACGCGGGTTTGTGGTAAAAGGTAGGTTAAGTTTACAGGTTTAATGATATCGATTTGATAATAATTATTAAATCCCAAAACCTAGAACCAGGTATATTTTATTGTCAATAAATCTACCATTAAATATGAACTTAAATTTGAAACGATTATCAGTTTATCAGTATAATTAATACTCATACATATCGTGTTCTTGCTCTAGGGTTTGTTGTTTAAGTTTTCCTGCTTTAATTAGTGCATCAAGTCCGTTGCGTTTTACTTCAGGATCATCCATTATAAAAATATCATAAGGATTACTTTCTTTAATGATAAAACTACTAAAGTTACGTTGTTCAAACCAATCATCATAACTAAACTTTTGATAAGGATTACCTGCATTGTACATGAGTGAATTTACCATCACACCCCTGCAATCTTTTTCCTTATCAAACCTATCGTAGTATTTAAACCAACATAGTGGCATAAAACCTAAATCAATACCCGAAATTGTTCGCCTGTAAAGTGGCGCAATAGCAATTATTTGTGCACGTTGTTGACTTGTGCGCTTATCAAAATACCACTCTTCTAAAATCATAAATTGCTTAATGCGTTCATTAGGTCTAAACTCATCCACAATGGTATCCATGGTGTAGTTATCCTCATCACCATTTGGGTCAACTAATTTTTTAGAAAAAAACGTATCAACACCAAGCTTTACAAATTGCTCCACATCATAAAAACTCGTTAACGAATCGTTTTTATATGGCCTAAGTTGGCCAGTTAATGCGGCATCATACAATAATTTTGGTAAAGGATTACGCGGCCAAACGGCTACTTTATTTTGTCGTTCTTGTAAGTCAATTATTCGCCAAGTTCGTTTGGTATACATGGCATCTGCTTCGCGCATTTTTTGTGGCGCTACAACCTGCCTTTGGGCAAAAATGTTGTTGCTGCACATTAAACATACTATTGCAAATATTAATAAACGAATCATTAATTACTTATAATTTAATCTTCCAGTATTACGGCAGTTCCACTAGCAGCAACCATTAGCATACTACCATTTGCGCCAAGTGTTTCATAATCTAAATCAACCCCAATAATGGCATTTGCACCAACCGCTTGGGCTTTTTCAGTAAGTTCTTTTAAGGCATTGTCTTTGGCTTCTTTTAAAACTTTTTCGTAAGAGCCAGAGCGGCCACCAACAATATCTCTAATTGATGCCAAGAAATCTTTAAAAAGGTTTGCACCCAATATTACTTCTCCGGTTACAATGCCTATATATTGTTTTACTTTTCGGCCTTCAATATTGTTTGTTGTGGTAATTAACATAGGATATATCGTTATAAATTTAGAGCTATTATTTCTTGTTCTAGTTTTTGTAAAGTTATAGGTACAACACCCACATCTTCGCAAACCAATCCGCCAGCCAAATTAGCCATTGCAGCAGTTTGTTTAATATCTAGCTTTAAAGCCAAACATAAAGCGGCCACGCTTATCACGGTATCACCAGCACCACTTACATCAGCAATTTTTCGTAGATGCGCGGGAATATATTCAAATGTTTTTCCATCAGAAATCATTACACCTTTTTCACTCATGGTAATCATGGCATATTTAAGTTGCATATTTTTGATGAGGTCTTTTACCGTTTGTTCAAAACTTGCTTTATCTTCTACATCAATATCAATATGCAAACCCTCGCGCAATTCTTTTAAATTAGGTTTAAATAAATCGGCATTTTTATAGGCACTAAAATTACGTTTTTTAGGATCTACCACTACCGGAATACCTTTTTTATGGGCTGCTTCAGTAATCTTAGCAATGTTATCAGCGGTTAATACACCTTTATCATAATCTTCAAAAATTAGCACATCAGCATCCATTAATAATTGCTCAATACGTTCTACTAACTCGTAACTTTCAACAGCAGTTATTGGTTCGGTATTTTCTGTATCAATGCGCAGCATTTGGGTAGCTTGTGCTATAACCCTTAGCTTAACAGTAGTAGCACGGTTAGTTGATTTTATAATACCCGTAGTGCCTACACCATATTTATGAAATAGATTAATTAAATCTTCTGCTTCTTTATCACTGCCCACTACCGAACATACAATTGGTTTTGCGCCTAAAGCCACTAAATTCATCGCCACATTTGCAGCACCACCAAGTCGGTTTTCTTTTTGCTGAACGGCTACAACAGGCACTGGTGCTTCTGGCGAAATACGCTCTACCTTGCCAAAATAATAGGCATCAATCATCACATCACCCACTACCAATACTTTTAATCCTGCAAACTGTTTTAAAATATTTTTCATGTTTACTTCATCAACTTATCAAACCAATTTATCCAATGCAATTTTAACCCTTCGCATGGCTTCAATAATTTTTTCATCACTAGTTGCGTAGCTAATTCTAATACATTGTGGTGCACCAAAAGCTTCGCCAGTTACCATGCTTACATGTGCTTGATACAATAAATACATGCATAAATCTGTTGCAGTATTAATAGTTTTCCCTTCATGCGATTTGCCAAAATAATAACTCACATCCGGAAATAAATAAAAAGCACCTTCGGGATTATTGCACTTCCAATTTGGTATTTGTTTTACCTCATTTAAAATTAATTCGCGCCTGCGTTTAAATGCTTTTATCATCTCCAAACTTGGGTTGATATCACCATTTAATGCAGCTACAGCAGCTTTTTGCGAAATGCTACTTGTAGCAGATGTATATTGACTTTGGATTTTTTCGCAAGCTTTTGTTATGCTTGCATGAGCCGCTAAATAACCCAATCTCCAACCCGTCATTGCATATCCTTTTGATAAACCATTAATGGTAATTACCCTATCTTTAATGCTATCAAATTGTGCTATACTTTGGTGTTTGCCCACAAAGTTTATAAACTCATAAATCTCATCAGAAATGATAAAAATATTTGGATTTTTTTCGAATACTTTTACCAAGGCTTCTAGCTCATTATAACTATAAACACTACCTGTAGGATTACATGGTGATGAGAAAATAAATAACTTGCTTTTTGGTGTAATGGCAGCTTCTAATTGTTGTGCATTTATTTTGTACTCTTGCTGCACTGTTGCATCAATAAATACAGGCACACCTTCAATTAAACGGGCCATTTCTGAGTAGCTAACCCAATAAGGAGTGGGTATAATTACTTCGTCACCACTGTTTACCAATGCCATCATTGCATTCATAATACAATGTTTTGCACCAGTTGAAACCAATATTTGATCGGGTGTAAAATCTAAATTATTATCACGTTTAAATTTATTTACAATGGCTTCACGTAATTCTATTATTCCGGCTACGGCAGTGTAGTAAGTAAAGTTATCATCAATGGCCTGCTTGGCGGCATCTTTTATATGCTGTGGTGTATTAAAATCGGGCTCGCCTAAACTAAGGCTTATTATATCTAAACCTTGTGCCATTAACTCTCTACCAAGTTTAGCCATGGCAATAGTTTGTGGTTCGTTTATATAATCAACGCGATGCGCTAAATTCATGTCGTAATTTTTAAGGTGCGAATATACTAATTATTGTATGGTGGATTTAAGTTGTTTAACTTTATCAAACATTACATTAAAAAAGCGGTTTCGTTGCTTTTCTGATACCGCACTAATTTGTATTGATTTACGCAATAAATTATCCACCCATTTTTCGTTTTCAGCTACAAAATCGGGTGTTGTGGTACTCATCATATTAAAAGTATTGTTACTTAAATAGGCTGCTTTATTACCATTTAAATCTACTATAATGCTGTTGTTACCTATCATTATTTCGCTCATAAATAGCCTAAAGTTTTGCGTTTCGTTTAACAGTTTACTACCCGTTTCGGCCTTAAGTTTTAATTGCTCAATTTCGGTTAATAAACTATCACATATCATTAAGGCTTGTTCTTTGCTTTCAAAATATCCCGATTCCCAAAAATATTCTACTTGTTTAAGTGTACTGTTAATGGTGTCTTCACTCCAAATTTCTGTTGATTGGCATTGGTTGTATGCAATTAACATTTCTTTGGCCATTTGCAATAATTCTGGGTCAACTAAATTGCTGTTGTATTTTTTACCAGCATATTGTGGGTCGTTAACAATATTTTTTAACCAATAAAATATTTTAAATGCAGCAAGCTCTTCATCATTAAAATGGTGCCAAATAGGAATATCATCTGCTGCATATAATACGTTGCTTTGAGGTGTTGCTGCAATTTGTTTAACATTTAGCGACATGGTGTTTAACCAATGTTTAAAGTTTATTTCCTTACCATCAAGCTTAAAATAGTTGAAGGATACAGTTGCTGTTTCGCTTTGAGTTTGTGTTTCAAAAGGCACTTTAAAATGTTGGCAGATTATGGCAATTTCATCAATACCTAATAATGTTTCTCCACGTAATCTGCGGTAAGCACTATCGTTACTGGTGTTTAACAGTTCTGATAATTCGTTTACAAACGAAACATGCTGCGGTAAAGTAGATTTTACACGGGCTAAAAATGCTTGTTGTATTTGTTTGGCTTTGTTCATATAGGGTTAAAGCTTTGCGGCAAGATACCAATAATTGTAAAGTATTTGCAAAAAATGCAAATTTCATAAAGTCGGGTTGATTTGCTTGCAATTAATGCCAAAAGTAATGTTAGATGTAGTGTAATACAATTCGGTTTGGGTGTGTATCAACCCCAAATTTGTACCCACTAAACAACTAATAAAAATATTATGAAAACGCTTAACTCTACATTTAAATTGGCTTTAATTTTTGTTTTATTTCTATCTACAAAAATAGCTACAGCACAAAATGCAAAACGCACTTCTATTACGGTATTAAATATAGATACCAAAGGTATTCAATTAGACCCAACACAAATGGGTAATTTAGCTCGTATTGAACTTGAAAAATTAGATACGTTTGATGTTACTGATAGGTATGATGTAATTTATTTAGTAGAAAAAAATAAATTAAACATTGCAAACTGTTATGGTAAAGCATGTTTGCTTGAAGTAGGTAATACCATTCAAAGTGATTACATGTTTACTGGTAGTGTTGAGCTTTATGGCCAAACCATTATTACCACTTTTAGGTTGATAAACGTTAAAACTGCCGCAATTGAAAGAACCAATGTTACCGAATATTTAAACCTACAGCTTGAGGTGCAAAACATGATTAGTTTATCTATTAGAAAATTGTTTAACCAAAGTATAGATAATGAATTAATGAATAGGTTAACTAAAAAATTCGACTACGAAAATGCAATCAACAACCCCGATAAAGCGCGCTTAAATTTACAAGGTCCACGCTTTGGTTACACGTTTATTTTTGGTAATCAGGCAACACGTTTGGGCGATAAAAAAAATACTGGTGGCTATGAGGCTTACCCTGCTATGTTTCAGTTTGGTTACCAATTTGAAAAGCAATACCTAAACGAAGGAAATTACCAAGCACTGTTTGAGTTTATACCGATGGTAACTGGTGTAGATCAACAAATGTTTAGTCCTAGTTTAACCATTTTAAACGGGTTTAGAAACAACAAAAGCGGCTGGGAAATAGCCATAGGTCCTTCAATAGGTATTGCTACTTTTAAAGATTTGGCCTTAATAAATGGCAAGTATTACACCGAAGACGAATTACTGGCCAATAACATTACCAATTATGAGTTAAAGAAAACCTTAGACAGTAGAGGAAGTGGTGA
>JAUCCO010000050.1:0-20696 GCA_034676125.1 Bacteroidia bacterium | reverse complement strand
GTCGTTGTTAATTGTTAGTCTGTCGTCTTAGGGTTGCTTGTATGACTCGTCCTGAAAAAAGTTTACACAAAATGGTTGATAATCCTGTTACAAGTTTACACAATAAATTTAAATCCTAAATACCGTTTACATTTGTTGAACTGGATGAAGCGGAAAAGAGCACTGCTGAGGAGCAACTCTCTATAATTAATCCAATCAGATAGCGTAATTGTCCGCTTTGTTTTATTGACTCGTCCTGAAAAAAAATTACACTTAATTAATCTACGTACGTTGTTTTAATTACATTTTTAATAGACGATATTTCATTATAACTTAAGGTGATTAAATGTTTAATAATTCGGACTCTATCTATTGTCCTAATCTGATCAATTGCAACCCAGCCTTTAATGCGTTTTTCTTTAATTTCTACTCTTGTTGGATAATTTTTGGAACTACTTGTAATTGGTGCTACTACTATTGTTTGTAGGTACTTGTTCATTTCGTTTGGAGAGATAACCAAACAAGGTCGAGTTTTTTTCATTTCAACTCCAATTGTTGGGTCTAGATTGACCAATACAATGTCATATTGATTTATTTGTTCCATTCTTCAAGGTTTTCGTCTTCAAAAATATCATCTATTAGCAATTGATCGTCTCCGTTTTCATGCATTTTTTTAAATGCTTTTTCCCAACCTTTGCGCGGTTCTGTTTTGGGCTTAAGTATCATATATCCTTTCTCTAATACTACTTCGATTGTACTGCCTATATTGTATTTTTCGAGTATGGTTTTAGATAGACGTATGCCTTTTGAATTGCCGATTGTGATAACTGAAAGTTCCATTTTTTTATGTTTAATGTAATTACAAAGTAATAACATTATTTTGTATTTTACAACTTTTTATAGCACACATTTTATACCAATTGTAATTATTTTTTAATCCAAGCTAAAAAATAATTTTACTATGCTAATACCTACGATACATGAAAAAAGTTTAATGAAGCCCGAACCGAAATTGGACTATATTGAATGTGCTTTCGGTATAAATGCCAAAGTAACTAGTCCATTCACCCACAAAAAAATCGCTTAAACAAACTTGGTTATTTTGTTTAAGCGATTTTATAACTTTATAGTTAGTTAACAAACTTGATAAGGTTATTTTTTTAGCTCGAAAATTTATAACCTATAGTAAATTGTGAGCTTACATTTTTATAGCGTGGGGTAGATGAAGTTCCGTCTCCTTTGTTGTTCTGAATATCCCATCCAATGCGGCCGCTTATCACTACGTTATTAATGTTAATATCTAAACCAGCCACAACTCCTAAAATGTTTTTACGTATGTTGTCGTTTTTAAATTGTTGCTCTTGCACATAACTAATAGCCGAACTTGTAAATACATCCTTTTGGTTAAGTAAATAAGAAAACTGCGGGCCAATAAGTACCGTTACAAATTCGCTTGGCTTTAATGCAAACAGAATAGGAATTTCCAAAAAACTGGTTGTTCTTTCAAAGTCGTATTTGCCACCCAT
The DNA here is from genome assembly GCA_034676125.1 of Bacteroidia bacterium. Taxonomy (GTDB): domain Bacteria; phylum Bacteroidota; class Bacteroidia; order UKL13-3; family UKL13-3; genus UBA6183. Next base: position 19,191 of record JAUCCO010000050.1, on the reverse strand, counting down.
AAGTTTACCCGTTCCTCTAAATCCTTTTTGTGTAAATATTATTTCGGGTTGAATGCCCATATATGTTACAAGTGGAATGGTTAAAAATACACCTCCCGAAAATCCGTATTTTCCTTCCGCATCAAAGTCTTCTCCTTCTGTGTCGTATACATTAGCATAACTTAAGCCAGCTTTTGCTCCTAATTGAAGTTTTTCGCGGTTATCAGAACCTGTTTGTGCATTGGCTATGCTTGTTAATCCTATAAATATTCCTGTTAATAAAATTGAGTTTTTCATGTGTTTTTATTTAGTTGAAATTATTTTGTATTGTTTTTTGATAAGTCTTTTATTGCATCACCTAAATTATCCATGTCGTGGTTAAACTCAAGCTTAAACGCCTCCCATTTATCATTACCTTCATCTTTATAATTGCTCATTTTGTCTTTCATCACTTGGTTTTTTGCTTCTAAATCAGCTATTGATTTTTCGTAAGCTATTTTGGTTTCTTTCTGCTTGTTTTTGGTGTACTTTTTTAAATCAATAATCAGCTTTTCATTAGCAGTTATTTTTACATCCGATTCTGCTTTAAATGTGTTGTACTGATTTTCGTAATCTGCCTTAGCTTTTTCTAAATCTTGCTGGGCTTGCTCAACATTGTTTTTTGATTCATTTACTTTTTCTGCTGAAGAGCTACAACTTGTTATTGTAGCCAATGAAAGTACCATAACTAATATATATGTGTAATTCAATTTTTTCATGTTGATTTTATTTAATTTAAAATTTTGGTTTGAAGTTCAGCCTGCTTAATTATAAGCGAATTTATTTGATGTAATAAACGTGTTGTAACATTATAAATATTGCACAATTCAACCACTAAATCTAATAATAGATTCTTTATAGGGACTTTATTTTATCGGGGTGGTATGTTAATTACAACAATATAATTAGCAATAATAAAATAATAATTATTGCACCTACAGAGATATAAACTCCACCATCTGCTACTTTCTTAATGTCTTTTACTTCGGCTCTTAATGCTTTCTTTTCTGCACGGGTTAAAGTCGATTTATCCATCGCATTAATCTCAATTAACCTAGTTTGCATTACTATGGTTTGTGATGGCTTGTTAACCATTGGTGTTGGGCTTGTAGCAGCCATTAATAAGTTTGGGGTAACTGCTAACAATGCAATTGTTGCTAATATTGATAATACTTTTTTAGGTGATTTCATAAAGTTTGATGTTTAATTTTTGAGATGAGTTGGTGTGATAAGTTTCACCTTGCAAAGGTCGCATTAATATTCTCACAAAGTATTATATAATTAAACCTATTATTTATATCAATCCCACTTTTTGTTTGGTAACAATTAAAATAAATGGTTGACAATTGACAATAATGAACCTAAAATTCTGATAATTACTTCACTCTAAACTTACTTAGCCCTCATAGCCACTACTGGATCTAATTTAGAAGCTGATACCGCTGGAATTAATCCTGCTAAAACACCCACCAATGCTGATGTGCCAAAGCCTGTAATAATATTTGGAATGCTTAATACTACTTCAAAATCAAAGAAATATTGTACTAAAAATACACATAACCCAACTACTGCAACACCAATTGCACCGCCTGCTAAACACAATACAACGGCTTCAACCAAAAATTCAATTAATATAAAATAACTGCGGGCACCAAGACTCTTTTTTATGCCAATTTGGTTGGTACGTTCTTTAACAGATACAAACATAATATTGGCAATTCCAAAGCCACCAACCAACATGGCAAAGCCACCAATTATCCAGCCGGCAATGGTTACTGCCTTAAATGTTGCTTTAAGTGGTGCATCAAATAAACTGGTTTTGTTAAGTGCAAAATTTTCTTCTTGGCCTGGGCGTAATTTACGTTGTGCACGCATAATTCCCCTTAATTCTTCTTCTAATAAATCGGGCGAAACACCTGCTTTTGCTTTTACTTCTATGGTGGTTTGGTTTCGGTTTGAGTTTAACCTAATTTGGTTTGCCAAACATTTAATTGGTGCAATTACTAAGTTGTCAAATTGGTTTCCAAATAAACTTTCGCCTTGTTTTTCTATAACACCAACTACTCGGTATTTTTGTTTTTTTACCACAATTGTTTTTCCAATTGCATTGCCATTTGCAAATAAATTATCGGCTAATTTATAACCTAAAATAGCTACGGGTATAGCATTGTTACTTTCGGTTTCGGTAAAGTACCTTCCTTCGGTAATATTAAAGTTTTTTACTTTGTAATAATCATGCGTAACCCCCGATAAACTTACCCCTGTGGCACTATTGCTACCATATTCTACGGTATTGTTACCTACAGTTGCTACCAAACAACTTGCTTCTGATAACTGGCTATTTAGTTCAATTTGTTTAAGCTCATTTAAAGTAGGATTGGGGCGGTTCATAAATTTCCACCACTTGTAATCACCACTAAAATCCCAAGGCCACTTGTCAACTATAATGGCATCTTTTCCTAAAGTTTCTATGCTTTTTTTTACGTTGTTCTCTAGCGAATCAACCAAAGCCAATACCATTATAATACTAAATATACCTATGGTTATGCCAAGTGTAGAAAGAAGGGTGCGCACTTTATTGCCTTTTAAAGCTTCAAAAGCAAATAGGGTGCTTTCTATTATTTGATTAAATATAATGCGTAGTTCTTTCAATGGGTTGCAAAGGTATTATTTACCACTTAATAATTGGTAGGTTATGTAAAGTCAAATAATCATTTGTTTTACTAAAATGGTTACATCCCCAAAAGCCATTGTGTGCCGATAATGGCGAAGGATGTGCTGCTGTTAAAATCAAGTGTTTAGATTCATCTATAAGTGCCGCTTTACTTTGCGAAAACTTACCCCACAATATAAAAACTAAATTACTTTTTTGGGTTGATAGGTGTTTAATCACATCATCAGTAAAATTTATCCAACCTTTTTTTTGGTGTGAACCGGCTTTGTTTTTTTCAACTGTTAATGCAGCATTTAATAATAACACACCTTGCTTTGCCCAATGGATTAAATCACCATGTTGTGGTATTTCAAATTCAGGTATATCTTTTTTAAGTTCTTTAAAAATATTGCGCAACGATGGAGGTATTTTTTGTCCTTTGGTAACACTAAAACTCAATCCGTTTGCTTGGCCTTCTCCATGGTATGGGTCTTGCCCAACTATAACAACTTTTACTTGCTTAAATGTGGTGTTATTAAATGCAGCAAATACTTGTTTTTGCGGTGGATAAATAGTTTTGCCTTCACTAATTTGTTGGTTTATAAACTCCGTTAATGCAATAAAATTCGGCTGGGTTAATGCTGTTTTTAATTGCTTCTTCCAGCTTTCAGATAAATTTATTTGGAAACTCATTAATTTTTATAACTTGAATTAAATTTTACAACACAAAGTATGCAACAATTTTACAAATTTTTATCGGCCTTAGGTCTAATAATATTTTTATCGGCAACTGCATTTTCACAAACGGTTAAAAGTTATGGGGTGATGATAAAAAGGGAAGGTACAACTGCCCCTATTAAGTTAGTTTGGGATTTTGATAATACCACAACTTCATACAGTATTTATCGTAAAGTACCTGGCCAGCAACAATGGGGTAGTGCCATTGCCACAAATATACCAACCGACACTTTTTATACGGATAATAGTACCACAGGAACTTATGAGTATTATGTGCAGCGTAACTTAATAAACGGCAAACGCGGACATGGATATATATTTACTTCGGCCAATAATGCTCCACTTGTAAAAGCCAATAGGTTAATGTTGGCCATTGATGCAAATTATGTAGCACCTTTAGCTACTGAAATTAAACAATTAATTAAAGATTTAGCCGCTGATGGATGGTTTGTAGATACCATGCATGTGCAAAGAAATGCCAACGTTACAGCGGTAAAGCAACGTATAAGCAATTGGTTTAATACCTATAAAAACGATGATCACAAACCGCAACAATTGTATTTATTAGGAAGAATTCCGGTACCATATTCTGGTGTTATTTTTCCTGATGGACACACGCCCGACCATGAAGGTGCATGGCCTGCTGATGTATATTATGGTGTTATGAATGAAGATATTTGGACAGATAACAATGCTAATTTTGATTCGGCAACTTTGGTGCGTAATAAAAATATTCCTAGTGATGGAAAGTTTGATGTGGATTTTATTTTTCCTGATACCAACAGTTTAGAAATTGGCCGCGTTGATTTAACATCTATGCCTTTGTTTGGCCAAAATGATACCATTTTAACACGTAATTATTTAAACCGTGCACATCAATTTAAAACAATGGGATTTGTGCCAAACAGAAAAGCAGTGGTTGATAATAATTTTGGGGTGATGGATGGAGAAGCATTTGCAAGTAGTGGTTATAGAAGTTTTAGTACGATGATTGGCAGTGAAAATATTGCAGATGGTGATTTACTTACTTCCATAAAACAAGGGTCGCACTTATTGGCTTATGGCTGCGGTGGCGGAACTTATACCAGCGCTTCTGGCATTGGTAATAGTAGTGATTTTGTTTCGGATAGTATTAATGCAGTGTACATGATGCTGTTTGGAAGTTACTTTGGCGATTGGGATAATAACAACAATTTTTTACGTGCACCACTTTGTTCAAAACCCATGAGTTTAGCAACCATGTGGAGTGGAAGACCACATTGGAATTTACACCACATGAGTTTGGGTTACACCATAGGACACGCAGCTAGATTGGCACAAAATAATGTTGATGGAAGATTGTTAACACCTGTTTCTGTAAGTGGATATTTTAGTAATTTTTTTCCAAGTTATGTGCATGTAGCTTTAATGGGCGACCCAAGTTTAAGGTTGTTTTATAACCCTATTCCGCAAAATTTAGTAGCTACACCAAATCCAGATTCTACCTCTTATAACTTAAGCTGGAGTGCTGTTTCTGGTGCAATTGGTTATCAAGTTTTCAGGTCGCTAAACCCAATGTATGGTGGCGATGCCATTTATACCACAACAAATCCATCGGTAACTATAACCAATTTATTTCCGGGTGTAAATCATATTTATGTTAGGGCACAATTTATCGAAACATCAGCTTCTGGAGCTTATAATCAACTATCATTAGGCGAATACATTGAAATATATGGAGGAGTAAAAGCAGTTGGTTTGATGGAAAAATCAACCCCTAAAATTGACCTAACTCTTTATCCAAATCCAACTAAAAATTGGTTTAGTATAGCTGGCGATTTTTCTAATGCAAGCATGCAAGTGTTTGACGTAACAGGGAAATTAGTTTTAGAAAACAACAGTATAAATAGCCATCAACCCATCACACACCAATTACAAACTGGTATTTATATTGTTAAAGTAACACAAAATAATAAAACAGCCTTTACTAAATTATTGGTTAATTAGTTTTGGGTTGAGTTGTAAATAATTTGGAAAATAGTTAGGTTTTTTGTTTTTTAAATGCATCAACCCAAAGCCCAATAATATTACTTATTTCTTCCTTATTTTGGTCTAAGGTTTGTTTGTTATTAATTGTGATTATAGCTCGGCTAAAGTCTTTAAAAATCAACAATCCGTTAGTGTTATAAGCAATTCTCGGCTGTGTTAAATTTTCTTTTTTTGCACCACCATGAAATACGATTACAATATTATTGGTTGGATAAATCTTTAACGTAATAATATCAGTGTTTCTAAAAGTGTAGTTGGGTCCACGCCATTTTATATTTTCTTCTAAAGCAGGTTCCTTAGTTAAAATCAGATTCCTTATTGCATGTATTTCGTTATTAAATGGATGGTTTAGACTGTTTAAATGTTCACTTACCTCTTTGTTTGAATTGGGCATATTTGCAACGTTCGGTTTTTAAATTCAATACTAATTTACAACAAGTTTAAACAAAAAAAAACGGCTGCAAATATTGCAGCCGTTTTTTTTGTTTAGTGTTATAATTATTTAAACAAAGTCTTTACCGTTTCTTCGTTTACCACAACAGGGTATTTAGCTTTTAAGCTGCTAATCCATTCTTTTTCTAAGTAATTTTGGTAGTCGCTAGTAATTAAACCTTTTGCTTCTCTTAGTGTTTTAGGCTCTGGTCCTACAATACCATTTACAAAATAAAACTTGTATTGGTTGTTTTCGTTAGCAATATCTACAATACCTTTTTGGTCGTATAGTTTATCCATTGCAGCACTTTCACCACGTTCAGCTTTTTGCTCAGTTACCACTACTGCACCAGTAATTTTTTTACCAAGCTTAGCTTTTACTTCATCAGGAGTTTTGCCGGCATTAACCATTTTCATAGCTGCCTTTTTAGTTTTTTCATCTAAGCAATTGTATGTTAAAACACTTACACGATCTTTCCACATGTAGTTGTTTTTATTTGCTTCATGGTATTTTTCTAAACCAGCAGTATCAATAACAGCTTTGTTCCAAACTTTTTTATCAGTTAAATCAAACAATAAAATACCATCATGATACTCTTGCATTAAGTTTCTAAAATCTTCGTATTTAACTTCTAATTGGTTTTCTTCATATGCTAAAGCCATTTCATCTACATATCTTTTGTAGATGTTATTTACCATCATAAATACCGATTGACCTGGTTGAAAATTATCGTGTGTACTTGCAATGTAGTTAGCAAATTCACTAGCTGTATATTTAGCAGTACCTATGGTAAACAATACATTGTTGCCAAATTTTTTCTCATCAACAACATATCCATCCATAAATATTGTGCTATCACACGCACTTACAAACGATTTATAGTTAGCTGCATTTTCTTTAAAGTTATTTTCACGCTTAATACGTTGTGCAACCGATGTTTTGCTGCTTTCTGCACGCACATCACGAGCTACTTTAGTTTTGATGTTTTCTTCTAACTCTTTAAATGGAGCCACAGGTTTTGTTTCAATTAATTTAATAATATGAAAACCATACGAAGTAGTAAATACTTTCGAAACCTCATCTTTATTAAGTTTAAAAGCGATGTCTTTAAATTCTTCAGGGAAACGGCTACTGCTCGAAATCCAGTTCATCACACCCTTATTTGGTTTGCTACCTTCATCTGTAGAATACTTAATAACCAATTCATCAAAAGTAGCAGTACCAGCTTTTAAAGCTTGTTCAACACTATCCATAATTAGTTTTTGTTCAGCCACCGTTTCGGCACTTGCATTAGCACCAGTATTGCGCATAATGTGTTGTACTTTAACTTCGCCACGTGCATCACGGGTATTGTTTACTTTTAAAATGTGGTATCCATAACGGGTACGGAACGGCATTGATACTTGACCTTTTGGTGTGTTGTAAGCCATTTTTTCGAATGGATAAATCATATCAAAAGCAGCAAACCAACCTAAGTTACCATAGTTACTAACTGCTGAAGGGTCTTCAGAATTTTTAGCAGCAAGGCTATCAAAGTTTTCGCCTTTTACATAACGTTTGCGTAACTCTAAAGCTTTATTGTAAGCAGCTAAAGTGTCGGCAGGTTTAGCATTTTCGCTACAGTTTATTAAAATGTGGCTAGCATTAACCTCCTTAATCATGTGCTCGTAAGCCTCTTTAACTAAGCCTTCGGTTGCTTTTTTATCTGTTAAATAAGGGTTTGCCAATTGCTTGCGGTAACCAGCAAGTTCTGTTTTAAAGTTACTAAAAGTATCCAGTTGCATTAATTTAGCTTCTTTCACTTTCATTTTAAAGTTTTGGTATAATTCCAAATACTCCCTAACATTTTCTTCAGTTGGCGTTTCTTTTTGGTTTCTATTTTTTGATAATAAACGCTCAAACTCCGATTTGTAAACGGTATCGTTCCCAAAAGTAAATACAACTGGGTCTGATTTTTTTACTAAAGTGCTTTGCGCATTTGTTTTTGAAGGAGTAGACTGCTTTTTCGCAGGCTTTTGGGCAAATGTAATGGAAGTAATTAAGGTTAATACACTTAGTGTTACTGCGTGCTTATTCATTTGTTTTGATTATTTTATTTTCCTACTAGTTAAATTTAAGGAGTTGCAAAAATAAAAAAAAATGTGGCTTTAGCTAATGTTTAAAAGGGTTTTAGTTTTGGGCTGATTATTAGGTATGTATTATTTTAAAACATATATTCTTTATAGCCAATGCCACAAGTGTTTATGTAATAATTTTAGAATGAATAAGTGCATAAAGCCATGTAAATAAAGCGTATGATTTTACTGTTTGATTATATATTTTAACATGTTTTTGTAAAATACAATCCACTAAGGTACGTTTTGCCTGAATACTAATACAGTATTTGCAACTACTTTATTACACAAAAATGCCTGCTTTAAATGAATAAAGTAGGCATTTTTTATGTTTAAATTTTATTTAAAGTAAGTTACCTTACTGTGTTGTTTTACCAATTCTACCACTGCATCTTTAAGCTCTTGTACATTGGTTTTATTAGTAGCCGATATAAATATTGCTGGTGCATTTTCTTTAGCCATCCAAGTGTTTTTTAACCTGTCAAGATAAGGAATATCCTCTTCGCCTTCTTCCATTTCATCTGGCAATCTTAATGGCTCAACTAATTTATCAATCTTGTTAAATACCAATAAAATAGGCTTTTTATGCGCATTAATTTCTTCTAAAGTATTATTTACTACGGCAATTTGTTCTTCAAAGTTTTGGTGCGAAACATCCACTACATGTATCAATGCATCAGCTTCGGTAATTTCATCTAAAGTACTTTTAAAACACTCTATTAATTGATGTGGAAGCTTACGAATAAACCCAACGGTATCAGTTAATAAAAACGGAATGTCATCCAGCACAACTTTACGCACCGTACTGTCTAAAGTTGCAAATAATTTATCTTCAGCAAGCACATCACTTTTACTTAGCATATTTAAAATGCTCGATTTGCCCACATTGGTATAACCCACTAAGGTTAACCTAACTTTATCATCACGGTTTTTTCTACGTGTTTCGGCCTGTTGTTCTATCTCTTTTAATCGTGCTTTGTATTTACCAATGGTATCTCTAATTACACGTCTATCTGTTTCAATTTCACTTTCTCCGGGCCCGCGTGTACCAATACCTCCGGCATGTTTGGTTAAATGGGTCCACATGCGGGTTAATCGTGGAAGTAAGTATTGTGCTTGAGCCAATTCAACCTGCATTTTTGCTTGAGCAGTGCGTGCATTGGTAGCAAAAATATCAAGTATTAAATTGCTTCGATCTAAAATTTTGCAGTTTAAAGTTTGCTCTAAATTACGGATTTGCGATGGACTAAGTTCATCATCAAAAATTACCATATCAATTTCGTTTGCTACCACAAACGCTGCAATCTCTTGCAATTTACCTTCGCCCACAAATGTGCCCGAGTGTGGTTTTGTTAAACGCTGTAAAAAGCGTTTTACCACCCTTGCGCCAGCAGTTAAGGTTAAAAAAGCCAATTCATCTAAGTATTCTTCGGCTTGTTCTATTTTTTGTTGTTGGGTTACCACACCTACCAAAACAGCCGTTTCCTGTTTTTTGTGTGTATCGTGTAATGTATTTTTTGCCATGTATTTAGTGTTGCAAAAATACACGAAGTTTTTTGTTAACCTATTTACGGGTTTACCTACTTTTGACAATTATTAAAATATGGCTTTGGATATTAGAAATGTAAACATAACCCGATACGTTACGCCCTTGCGTGAAGGTGGCTCTATGCCTGGGTTGGTTGAGGCCGATGATGGCTTTTTATATGTAATTAAATTTAAAGGCGCAGGCCAAGGCGTAAAAGCGCTTATTGCCGATTTTATTGGTGGTGAATTGGCTCGTGCTGCGGGTTTAAATACGCCCGAATTGGTTTTTGCAACACTTGATGAAGCTTTTGGACGAACCGAACCTGATGAAGAAATTCAGGATTTACTTAAAGCCAGTGTTGGTTTAAATTTGGGGGTACATTTTTTAACTGGCTCTATTACTTTTGATGCTTTGGTTAATCAACCAGATGCTTTGTTGGCTTCAAAAATTGTTTGGCTTGATGCATTTTTAACCAATGTAGATAGAACCGTAAAAAATACCAACATGTTATCATGGAATAAAAATTTATGGTTGATAGATCATGGTGCAGCACTGTATTTTCATCACACTTGGGATAATTGGCAACAACAAGCTGTATCGCCTTTTACATTAATTAATAACCATGTGTTGTTACCAATGGCCTCGCAGTTAGGAGCGGTAAATGAGTTTATGCTATCAGTTATTACTCCGCAAGTTATTCGCCAAATTGTAAGTGCAATTCCGGCTGTTTGGTTAACAGAAACCAACGTAGGCTTAAGTGCCAATGAGGTTGGCAATGTGTACGAGCAATTTTTAAATAACCGTTTGGCAAATCATATTCACTTTTTAAATCAGGCTATTGATGCAAGAGAAAAACTTATTTGAATATGCCATTGTTAAAATTGTACCCAAGGTTGAACGTGGTGAATGTTTAAACGTGGGTGTGGTATTATTTTGTAAAAAAAGTAAATTTTTGCAGGCAATGTTTTGGTTTGATGAAGCCAGAATTCTACATGCATTTCCTTGGGCTGATTTGGATGAAATTAAACAACATTTAAATGCTTTTGAAAAAATTTGTGTTGGCAATAATCAAGCAGGCACTATCGCTTCACTCGATGTGCAATCGCGATTTAAATGGCTTACCGCAAAACGAAGCACTGTTATTCAAACATCAAAAACACACCCAGGTTTTTGCGATAATGCCGAAATCAAATTGCACCAATTGTTTAACCAATTGGTGCTAGTTTAATTATAAAAGTAAAAGTAAATTTTAATACATGTCTAAATTTAAAACTTGGATTAGTGCAATGCGTTTACGCACGTTGCCATTGGCAATGTCGGGTATATTAATGGGAAGTGCTTTGGCTGATTTAAATGGAATTCATTCTCCCTTATCAATTACAATTTTAGCTTTGGTTACGGCTGTTTTGTTGCAAATATTAAGTAACCTAGCCAACGATTATGGCGATTTTACAAAAGGTACCGATAACCATAATAGGGTAGGGAATACCCGTGCTTTGCAAAGTGGCCACATTACGCCTAAGGCTATGCTGCGTGGTATCGTGGTGTTTGTGGTGTTCTGTTTAGCAAGTGGAATTACTTTACTTTATATAGCTGCAAAAGGACAAATTAATTATGCATTTATATTGTTTTTTATAATAGGCATTGCGTGCATTGCTGCGGCTATAAAATATACCGTTGGTAAAAGTGCTTATGGTTACAGTGGTTGGGGTGATGTTTTTGTATTTATATTTTTTGGCCCTGTAGCGGTACTTGGTGTTTATGTATTGCACAATAATTTTATTTGGACAGCCCACCTTGATAATTGGATGATATTACCTGCAACTACCATTGGTTTATTAAGTACTGCTGTTTTAAACACCAATAATATTCGTGATATTGATAATGATAGAGCTTCAAATAAATATACTATTGTTGTTAATATCGGCTTACAAAAAGCCCGCATTTACCATTGGTTTTTGTTGATAGGCGCTATAATTTGTTTAACTGTTTTTATGCTGTTTAAATCATTGCATTGGATACAGTTTGTGGGTTTATTGGCATTTATTCCTATTATTATTCAAGGGGTAAAAGTTCAAACCACACAGCCATCACCCAAGTTTAATGCTTTGCTAAAACAACTTAGTATTGCTACATTATTATTGGTGGTAATTTTTGTAATTCTTCAAACCATCGCATTAGGTATTTATGTAAGCGATTCCATCAATAATTTTATCAGATAATGTTTGTTGCCTCTTTTATAAAACACCAATTAAAGTTTTTAAAGCCTGCTAAAACTTCGCGTAATACCATGCAAACACATGCCGTTTATTATGTGAAGTTAGTGAACAAATTAACGCAAAAAACACATTGGGGTGAAGCTGCTCCATTACCAGGTTTAAGTATTGATAATCTTAGTTTAATTGAACAAAAACTAACAGATTTGTGTCAGCAATTTACTGAGGGTTACAACTATGAAATGTTAGATTTTGATGGTTTTCCCAGTGTTAAATTTGCATTTGAAACTGCCTTTTTAAGTAGCCAACATCACCAAGATTTTATGGTTTATGATACGCCATTTTATCACGGTAATCAGTTAATTGATATCAATGGTTTGGTTTGGATGAATGAGCCATCAACCATGCTAAACGAGGCCATCAGCAAAGCCCAAGCAGGTTTTACCACCATTAAGTTTAAAGTGGGTGCCTTAGATTTTGATGAAGAATGTAGATTGTTAGAGCAGTTTAGAAAACAATTTAATGCATTTAAAATTACCATTAGGCTTGATGCAAATGGTGCTTTTAAAAATGATGAAGCCATTGAACAACTTAAAACATTATCAAGGTTTGAAATTGATAGTATTGAGCAACCCATAAAAGCAAAACAATGGGATATTATGCAAGAAGTTTGTGCAAAATCTCCAATATCAATTGCTTTAGATGAAGAGTTAATTGGGGTTGATGTTTACACCAACGGAAACCAATTGTTACAACACATCAAACCACAACATATTATTTTAAAACCCACCTTACTTGGCGGACTAAAAAACAGTGAACATTGGGTTAAATTAGCACATAAAAACAATATAGGTTGGTGGGCCACAAGTGCCCTTGAAAGTAATATTGGCTTAAACGCCATAGCCCAATGGACAAGCACCCAACAACTACAAACCCCACAAGGCCTAGGCACTGGAAGCCTTTACTCCAACAATATTAATTCGCCCTTACTGGTTAAAAATGGCAAACTAAGTTACAACACAAATTTAAATTGGGAGATTGAGTTGGGTTAAGGGGTGAGAAGGATGAATGAGGTTTGATTATTTAATGAACTAGAGTATCTTAAAGAATTAAACCGTTTACGGATTATTAAACAGCGTCTTTTGCATATGTGCTATTTGCATTATTCAAACGGCTTAAACCACACAAATTACCTCAAGTATTTGTCATTTATTGTTGTTATTTCCCCTTGTTTCTTTCGTCAACTCTTGCTTTAAACATTCTTTCTTTTAGGCCACCTTCATTGATAAAGGCTTTTTCCAACGATTTAATTTGTTGAGCTAATAAATAGCTTACAATATTAATCAAGCAAATCATGGAGTTTGCGCATATTTCTGGTTGGTCATGCTCTATGGCTTTTTGGTAGGTTTGGTAAGTAGCTTTAGGTGTTTTATTTATTTCCCTAAACCTTGTGGTTAGTTTATGTTCTTTATCCCAAATAGGTAGTTTGTTGGTTCTTAAAAAATCCTTATAGTCTATTTTAAGTTCTTCTAATGATGCCCTAGCCACATTAGTAAGTTTTATTTCCATTTCTTTTGAAGTAGCTGAAGCCATGCTTGCTTCTACAATGTTTTGTTTGCCACTTCTGGCAGCTTGCACCATTTGATCTATGGTGCGGTCATACTTATGAAAAAATCTTTTAGTAAAATAAATAGTACCATCATAAACAATTTCAGATTTCTGATAAGTTATCAAATTCTCATAACCACCATGCGTAGGTATAAACCCTTTTTTATTTTGTTGCACTTCTTTCATGTTTTTTATGACCTTAGGGACTATTGCGACATTACGGAATGTCGCTCCCGTCAGCAATGTCACTAGTAATACTAACAATGTATTTTTTTTTTAAAATTGCTGTTTATTTAATATGAACAAAAAACGCCCACAAACCGTAATGTAAATTTGCTACATAAAAATCACAAAACAAAACCGTTAACTATTAAATTTTCACAACCTCTATTTTTTAAAAATCTAATATATGCTGTTTTTAATTTGCATGAAAGCTGTGCGGTATTTAATAATTTAAACTTAGTCCAATACCAAGACCCATATCACTATCGTAGTGTGTTCTAATTTTTGTGTTTTTATTTATGATGTAACGCAAGTCAACCATATATTCTTTATCTGTATTAACCATAAAACCTGCTCGCATTCTTTTTGTAATGGGTATATCTTCTCGCATTAATGATAGTCGAACAATTCCATCATGATACATTTCTGCCTGAAAATTAACCAACATTGGTAGCGTGTACATAAACCCTAAACTTACGGCAGTTCTATTATCTTTTTTATCTGCTTGCCCAAATAAACTTTCTTTTTGGGCATCTATACCCATCTTTCTATAGCGCCAATCAAAACCAATAAAAGGCATAAACCATTGCATTTTTCCAATGTATCTTCCTAGATGTGTTTCTGTCTCATAACCGTGCATATCGTTGTATCCTAATCGCCATTCTGTGCCCAAGCTCCAACGTGTATTTTGTAACATTGCGAAGCCATCGTTTCCATTGGTAGCAAAGTCGTTTTCTGCCATAAAATGTGGTTTTCTATCATCAGCAAAAAGTTTTCGTTGTGCCAATTTTGGGTTTGGTATTAAAGGATTTGGTGCTTGATTTTCATAAGTAAATACCCTGCCCATTCCGCTCATCATGTGGTAAAGAATGTGGCAATGGAAAAACCAGTTGCCTTCTGTATTAGCATTAAATTCTATGGTGTCGGTTTCCATTGGCATAATGTCCAACACATTTTTTAAGGGTGCATATTCATCTTGCCCGTTAAGCAATCTAAAATCATGTCCGTGCAAATGCATTGGATGTCGCATCATAGAGCCGTTGTACAAAATAATTCTAACGTTCTCGTCTTTTTTAATTAAAATTTTGTCTGCCTCAGAAACTACTTTGTTATCTAAGCTCCAAACATAACGATTCATATTACCCGTAAGCTCAAAACGCAATTCTTTTATAGGAGCATTTTTGGGAAGAACAGTTTTTGTAGGTGATTTAAGCATGGCGTAATTTAATGTTACAATGTCCGACAATTTATTACTGTTGTAATCGTCTTCGGTCATTTTCATTTCACCCATTTTTTTATCTACTTTAGGTTTAGTTTCACCTGTAATTTCGGGATACATTACCACATTCATATCCATTTGATTTAAACTCATTGCCATTCCCATATCGTTTAAATCACCATTCATTTTCATCATACCGTTCATCATTTTCATCCCCTCAAAATATTTTAATCTTGGTTGGGGTGATTTGAGTTGTTTGATACCATTTCCAAAATAAAAGGATGCAGATTTTGTGCGGTCCTCGGTAGTAGCCAAAAATTCATATGCAGTATTTTCTGCAGGTATGGTTATAACAACATCATAAGTTTCAGATACTGCAATAATTAATCTATCTACTTCAACTGGTTCCACATCATTCCCATCATTGGCAACAACGGTTATTTTACCACCTGCGTAGGTCAGCCAAAAGTAGGATGAAGCTCCTCCATTTGAAATTCTAAGACGAACTTTATCACCTACCTTTAATTGTTTTCCATCTATGGTTTTTATTTCTGAGATTGGATTTCCATTCATTAAAACTTTATCATAATACACATCACTCACATCCATTGCCAACATTCGTTTCCACTCATTTTTTAGTTTGGTTTTAAAATGCCTAGCTTTTATGGCTTCTGCATAGCTTTGTGTTGCATTTTTTTTGATAGCAAACCAGTCGCTCGCGTTGTGTAGCATGCGGTGTACATTTTCAGGTTTGTAATCTGTCCATTCACTTAATACGATGGGAATAGTGGGCAAATCATCAATGCCTTTTCTAAAGGTGGGATCACCTGATTTTTTAAAAATCACAAAACTTCCATACATGCCAATTTGCTCTTGCAAACTGGAGTGACTATGATACCAGTAAGTGCCGTTTTGAATGATTGGGAAACGATAAATGTTGGCTCAATGGGCATTTGTGTAAGATATGGTACACCATCTTCTTTGTTTGGTAAAAATAATCCGTGCCAATGTAGCGATGTGCTTTCATTTAGCTGATTGTGTACGTGAATTTCTGCCGTGTCTCCTTCGGTAAAAGTGAGTGTAGGCATAGGTATTTGCCCGTTTACAGCAATTGCTCTTTTAGTTTTTCCTGTAAAGTTCACCAATGTATCTTTAACATAAAGATGGTAGCAAACTGTTTTTTGAGCAAAAACATGATTACTTACCAATAGCAATAAAACTATCGGCAGCAATTTTTTAGAAAGAATTTGTTGTAGAACCATTTTTAGATTTTAGTTATTGAGAAAAAAATGGATTGACTGTTTTCGATTACACCAAATTGGAGTTTATTTAAAGGTTTCTACGGTTTTTCCGCAAGTCAGCATTTGCGAACCATAATAAGGGTTTTTAACAGCATTCTCTTTGCTCAACCAATTTGCTCCTTTACCATCAATATACATTGGGCAATGTTGGTAATAAACGGTATTTTCTTGTTTGCTTACTTTAAGTAAATCATAATAATTTTTCGACAAATCCATAAACGCATTGCGCTGTTTTTCCATATTTGTAGTGGATGCAATTTTGTTTGTATTTGATTTTAGACTGCTTAATACTTTCATCCAAACTGTATGTTCTTTTGTTGAAAGTTTAGGCATTTTTACTGCATTGATATTTACAAGTAATTCTTTAGCATTTGTTGAGGCTAGTTTTCCATCTGATTTTACCAAAGCATCTTTTAGCGTAAAATAGTTTTCGAAAATAGTTTTCAGTTGATTTACTTCTTGCTTCTCTTCAACTATATTTTCTTGATGGTGCATTGCTTGGTCTTTAGCAACTTCAGTTGAAGCAATTGGTGTTTTATTTACCCTTTCGTAATGGCAACAATCAGCAAGTTTGTTATACACATCATCTGGAGCAAGAAATTTATCGCTATCATAGCCAGCCAATGCAATACGTTTCAATATTTCATTTTGATTTGTTTTAGTATTGTCGTAAGTTATCATTGCCATTTTGCTGTCTTTATTCCAATCTACCATAGCAATGTTCTTTACATTTCCGGCTGTTTCAATTGTCTTTTCACATATTTCGCAGTTGCCATAAATTTTCACACTTACAATACTAGCATTATTGATCTTAGCATTACAAGATAAGAATGGAAATAGCAAAATAATTGCAATTGATATTTTTGATAATGAATTCATAATTTAATTTTTTATTGGGTTAATAAATAAACTGTAAATGCTGCGTTAAGAAACTTTATAATTAAAGTTTGCGTTATTGTTTTTATTTAAATGAAAGTCAAAGGTCGTAATGTTACCTTTCATTCGTGTTACACTATTTCAGGTTTTAATTGCAATATTTACACCAGTATAGTGCTTTGCTTTTGTAACTATATACTCCATGTTGTTCGCTTTATTTTTAATGTACAACTTAAAAATTAACACAATATTATCCTAGCAATCGGAATTATTACAACTCCAAAAACTGATTTCAATGAAATAATTTGGCAGTAATTATTTTTTCTTTTTGGTTGCTTTTTTCTTATCGGCTGCTTGTGTTAATGCCGATGCTGCAACAGATTTTACTGCTTTTGATGACTTCGGATCTGCCAAAAGTTTTCCGGCAGTACTCGCTACAGATTTTGATGTTTTTTCGTTTTTTGCCATTGTGTTTATTATTAATATTCGTTAATATTTATGGAGAAACCTGATTATAATCTACTACAACACCAGCTTTACTAATTTCATGCAAACTGTTATGTAAATTTGCAACTTAAATGGGATAAAACAAAAGTTATCTAAATACGAAGTGTTATTGATATAAAATTTGGCAATTTGCACATATAAAACTCCTGCGTTTTTTAACCCCAGTTTGTTTTCTAATTATAGGAAAATCGCACCTTAAACAAGTTTTTTTTGTGTAAACAAGCCAATGTTTTTTTAGCTCATAATCTCGTTTCCAATCTAAAAACTGAAAACTATATTTACGAGCTTCATCTATCAATTTGTTAATCTTGGTTGTAGGAATTTTTCCTACTAAAGATTCTGGATGAATTTTTACACGATATAGAATCTCGTTTTTTATAATGTTGCCAACTCCTGCAAAAATTTCCTGCTCTAAAAGTGCATCACAAATAAGTTTATCAGGTATTTGCTTCAATTTCTTTTTAGCACTTTTTTTATCCCATTCATCATTCATTACATCAGCACTCCAATCGTAATGCAAATGTGATGCATGATGCTTTTGCACAACAAATCTTAGTTTATCATCATTTGGTTTTCCACCTTCAGGTTCTGGAGATTCATTAAAGTTCCTTTTTGCTCTGTATTTTGTAAGTGCCATAATTTTAAACTGAAGTTATTATTGCATAATATTTTCTTGAATTAAACAGTTTAATGTTTGTAGGTTTTTAAAAGCATCACCCATTGTATTGTTAAAATATACGTAAACTGCTTTATCCTCGGCTAGCCATTTTTTAATATAGATACTATATTCTGTTAAAAAACTATCCGTATAGCTGTCTCTGTAATTACCCGTTGGTCCATGAAACCTAAGGTAAATGAAGTTAGATGTATGTTGCATATATGGCGTGGCAGATTTAGGAATGTCGTGTACAACCATTGCAGCATTAAAATTATCTAGCATCTCATAAATCTGTTCTTGATACCATGATTTATTACGAAATTCTACCGCAATTTTCCATTCTTGTGTGTAATTAATGTTTTTTATGCTTTGAAGTAAGTTTTCTAGTTTGGCTATACTTTTTACATCAATACTAGGCGGAAATTGAAGCAATAAACAACCTTTTTTATCTTGTACTTTATTAATTGATTTGAATACTTGGTTCAAATCGTCTTCATTAAAATTAAGGTACTTGCAATGTGTTATACCTTTAAATAATTTAATTGTAAATTTAAAATTATCCGGTACTTGATTCGCCCACTTTAAAATTGTTTCAGGCTTGGGTATTTTATAAAATGTACTATTAAACTCAATGCTATTAAATAATGATGCATAATAAGATAGCCTACTTCCATCTTGATAAGGTGTAGGAAATTGTAGTTTCGGAATTGGCAATTGAAGACCGCTTAATCCAGAATAAAACAAATGTTGTTCTAGTTTTTGCATCATTAAAACTTAAAAAGCCTGCTTTAAAATTGTTAAAGCAGGCCTAATTATTTAATATCATTTATTTTTTTGATTTTTTACTTGGCTCTTCACTTGCTTCAATGTTAACTGCAGATACCGCTACCTCTGTAAGAGTTTCATCGGCAGCTTTCTCTTCATCAAGAGTTGTTTGCAATAGTTCTGCGGCATCGTTTAATCCCAATGTTTCTGCAAACTGACGCAATGTTCCATAAGAGGCAATCTCATAATGTTCTATTTTTTGTCCGGCAGAAATTATTCCAGCATCACACATCGCACCTTCTTCACA
>JAUCCO010000049.1:0-20836 GCA_034676125.1 Bacteroidia bacterium | reverse complement strand
AGGAGCGGGGTTATTAAAAGTAAAAATTAGGGTTGTAGAGTGGCCTGCGGGATATAAATAAAAAGACTGCTATTGCCTATTTAAGAAATAAAATACTTAACTAATTTGTACTTTTTAGGATGTTACCTAATGCATTAGCAAATAAAAATTAAACCTTTATAAAAATTGAGTGGTTTATGTATTTTCGCACCTACTTAATTGGCCTCGTAGTACAACGGATAGTATAGAAGTTTCCGAAGCTTTTGATTCAGGTTCGATTCCTGACGAGGCCACTTAAAAGTTCACACAAAAGTGTTACGGGTTTAAGAACTTGACGATTTGAGGGCACAAGAATGTTTGCCAATTCTGAACTCACCCGAGGCGAACACATAGCTTCATTTAGCCACTAAGCCGACTGATTTTTATAGGTGCTGTTGAATGCTTCGTCTTTCTTTTTCAGCCGTTTTAAATATCATTCTAATTCTAAGCTACAAGTTTAAGTTTTTTGATATTTTCAGGAGAATATCTTTTGCTCCAAAGTATAAATTGTGCTCCTTTATTGTCAAGTGCTGATAAATATTCATCACTTACTTCACGATCAATGTCGTTAATAACTGCTAAACCTATAATTTCTTTTTGGGTCTGCTGTTCACGTATCTTTTTAATATCGTCCCAAGTGAAAAGGAAATGCGGTAAATTCATTTTGTTGACAGAATTAAAAGACTTAATGACTATTTCTGTATTTCTGTATGCTATCTGAAAATCAAATGTAAACTCAAGTCCAGTGCTACCTTTGGAAATAAAATATGGAGTATAAATTAGTCCTTGTTCGTCCAAATATGATTTTACATCTTCTCTAAAAACGGAAGCGACTGTATGCTTGGCTAGATAATACATATCCGCAGTTTCGGAAATAGCGGAAATAAGATTTAGCTTTTTCTGTGGAAAATCTCTTTCAGTTGCTTCGGTAGTAAGTTCTTCATTATTTATTCGTACTCCATAATTTATAAGTATTCTGTCAAGAATTTCTTTTCTTTTTGGTGAACGACTTATTTCAAGTCCGCTTAGCTCCAAGTCTCTCAGAGTATTTCCATCATCTGATAAAATTATTTTGTCACCTTCTTTTTTGCCATAGATATCTACCGTATCGTTAAAAAGTCCAACAAATGGCGTACTTATCTCTACCCAACCCGTTGAACTGCTTGCTGTAACTAAAGTTTTTTTCTTTAGAAAAGTGTAATAGTTGTCCATTAATGTATTTATCCAATTCATATTATTCTCATTTGGTGGTTGTAGGTAATTGTTGTTTTAAGATTGATTTTCTTAAAGAATGCATTTAATGTGCGAGAATAATCTTCCCTACCATTTAATTCTTTAACTGGAAACTCATCAAACTCCAGAGGTATTGCCCAAGCTAAGGGCTTATAACCATTTACTACATAATGAATATGGCTTGGATAGTCATCTAACCATTGTCCTGCAAATGGTCTAAAAATTTCTGGTAGCGTTGGAATTACTTCAACAGGATTTAAATGTCGTCCGTTATAGTCAATTCTTAAAATTCCGTTTTGAGTACTATTGTCTAGATGGTGTAAACTTATTTTCAAAGACTTTTTTCACTTTCTTTAATGTTAATCAATAAATTTTCGTCTAAGTCATCAATAGTAGAAAGTGTCAGCCGAAAACTCATGGGAAATTGAATATCCAACAAATATGTGTCGAGTATTTCGCCATTCTCAATAATATACTTATCAAGTCCTATAAGGTATTCAGCTAGATCTACTGTCATTTTATATTCTGTTAATTCTAGATTTCAAAAGTAATGTTTTCAATTCGATTATTATCGGCTGTGTCGTTAGTTAGGGTGAGATAAAACGTTTTGCGGCTTTGCGAAGAAGCGGATTTCGGAGCACTAAACTGTCAATATACCGCAAAATTTGATGCGAGGTAGAATGCTCAATTAACCACTGAACCCGCTTTTTTGCAAAACCGCTGTTACAAGCTGGCCTTCTGTCCACCGAGTAGTTGAAACGCTGAGCTGTCAACAGTTTTGGTGTCTGTAAAGCAACTGATTTTTGTCTGTCGTTGGGTTGTGCGGTTGGGTATTTTTTATTTTCAAAAGGGGAGGAGATTTTTTTTAATTCAATTTTGTCTGGGCTGGAGAGTTGCAAGCTCTTTTGCAAGCTTTGGTCTCTGCTTGGGCTTGTGCGGCTTGCAAATGTGCTTGTAACTGTGGGCTGGCTTTTCATTTTTTAGTCGATGTTTTTTACTTCAATTAATTTTCGGCAGTGAAAGTTCAAGGCAAATAAACTTCCATAGCCGTTTCTGTCTTTATAAACACAACCACCGTCAAGGTTTATTGGACTCTCAAATTTTTGAGAAATGATTTGCTCTTTTGTCATTGGTGTATGTCCATGAATTAATATTTTACCTTTTAAGTAATCCTTGTCAACTGTAAAATTTCTTACCCAAAGCATGGCATCTTTGTCTGCAAGTGGATTTTCTATTGTAAAGTTAAGTCCTGCATGAACAAGCATAAAGTCTTTGGTTTCAATATAAAACTTTGTACGCTTAATGTAATTGCGGTATACTGGTTTTAATTTATTTATTGAATAAATTTTGAAACTTGTCAATGCTTTGTCACCACCATTTTTTGTCCAATGCAAAAATGATTTTTCGTCATTAACTGAGTTTAGCATAATCTCCTCATGGTTGCCTCTCAGTGTATGAATGTTGTATCCTTTCTTCCGCATCTTTAAAATAAAATCAATAACTCCTTTACTGTCTGGGCCTCTGTCTATATAGTCACCAAGGCAATAGATTTTGTCGCTTTTTTTGATGTTGATTTTTTCAAGAACAAGTTTCTTGAAGGTTTTGCAGCAACCATGAATATCACCTATGATAAAAACTCTTGCCATTAAAACAATTTACTTTTATCGTTGGTAAATTCATATTCAGTTTTACTTATTCTGATAGTGTTACGACCAATAAGCGGTGTTTTATAGACAACTTTATTTCCATTCACATAAGTTCCTGTGCTGTCAAGGTCATACAACCAAACATCATCTTTAAAATTTACTATTACACAATGTCTGCGGCTAATGGCTGTTCCATTCGGAACTTTAACATCATTCACATCATAACTTTCTCTACCAAATTTTATAATTGCTTTTTGTGTTTCCGCTTCTTTAAATGCTTCTGAGTTGCCAGCGGTGCAATAGAGTGTTGATGGGCTATACTTATTAAACCGATAATCCATAAAAAGCAATTTGGATTTTAAGGTAGGCTCTTTTTTATAATTATGGCTTAAATCAGTTTCGAGTATTACACCATAATTGTAATTCAAAAAATGGTTTTCGGATTTGTCGGCTTTTAATACTGTGTTCGGAAAAACAGTTTGTCCAATATGATGCATTGCTGAACAGACATAGTAATTATTGGCAAAACATTTATTCGTGGGTTCTACATCCAATAATATTCTTGCCAAGTCCATTGCAGGTTCATAGCGATTGGTCTCGTAATAACATTGAAGCAATAAGTTGTATGCTTCATAATCTGATGGGTTACGATGTAAATGGTCGGAAAGCAATGAAATGGCTGTAGGATAATTTTTTAGTTCTAAGTTTATCCATCCAAGTTCTTTTTGAACATCTAATCTCGGATTCCATTTTAACGCCTTTTCATAATAGGTTTTTGATAACTCTATTTGCTGTGCCATTAAATGATACTTCCCTTTTTGAAGCAATATATTCACATTCGGTTTTAATGTTCTTTCGGCATATTCGAGAACGGAATAAGCACTTTGCCATTTTTTCTTTTGTAAAAGGCGTTCTGCTTTTTCTGCCAAATCACCTGCCTGAATTACTTCTTTGTCAAAAATAATAGGAACCGATTGAGCTTGTATGGCTTCATTAAAATCTTTCATTCTTTGAAAGCGTTGCTCGGGAATTTTGGCAATTGCTTTCAATATTATTTCTTGTTGCCAGTTGGGTAAACCAGTTATACCAAAATCTTTTAAGTCGTGTAGTTCTATAATCTCTTCTGCCGTCTTGCCAATAAACGGATTGCGTTTAGTAAGCAATTCCAATAGAGTAACACCTAATGCATAAATATCTACCCGTGCATCTTTAACTGCTGCTGTTTCCCAACCCAATGCCTCTGGGCTCATGTATGGTCTTGTGCCTGCACCTGTGTTGGCAACACCAAAGTCTGTTATTTTTATGGTTCTGTTTTCGGTAAAAAGTATGTTATCAGGTTTAATGTCGTGATGAATGATTTCTTTATCATGCACCAATTGCAATGTTTCGGTGAGTTCACTCATCCACTTCCAAACAAAGGTTGAAGTGATTTTTTCCTTTCGCATTAAATCCCGCAAACTGCCCAAAGGGCAATACTCCATTACGATATACAATAAATCTTCCTGTACAAAATGGTGCTTATACAAAACAATATTAGGATGATTAAACTTTGTTACCATTTGCATTTCGTAAATGATATCATCCTGCTTTGCCTTGTCTTCGTTTTTTAATTGTTTGATGGCAACCAAATTTTCCGACCGTTCTTCTTTGGCCAAAAATACTTTGCCAAAGCCTCCACTGCCAAGGTCTTTTATAAAGCGGTATTTATTATCAAACAATTCAGGCATCTTATTTTTTATTGCATTTTATAGTTATTGTATTCTTCCTCACTCTGCCAAAATTCTTTGTCAATTATTTTTACTTCATCGTATGTGAGCTCATACAAGTGGTAAACCAATACATCAATTTCTTTTTCTAAGGAAGTGGTGTCGTGGTTTTTCTTTTTGAGTGAATTTATTTTTTCAACTCTTGAAATGAAAGGTTGCTGTTGTTTGCTTGTAATATTTGGAATTGGTAATTGCGCCAAATATGTTGGCTTAACATTCACATCGGTGTAATAAGCTCTGTAATACTTATTCATCAAAAATGAATTTAGAATGCTTAACAAATACATTAAAGAATAATTTTCAGTTTTGTCATAAACATAATTCAATGAGTTTAATGGTATGAAATTTCCTTCTATATAGGCAGCTTCAATCCATCTGGCATTTAAGTTTAGGCTGTTTGTTCTCACATATTGAATTATTATTTTCTTGGTGCTGAAAGATTCATTGAAATAACTTTCAGGCAAACCTACTTTATGTTTTAAATATTTGGGTTTCCATTTTACTTGATATAAAGCAGCAATATCAGCACCTGCTATAAGTGGATATTCTGTTTCTTTACCAGTCACATATTTATCGTTATCTCCAGTTCTTAAACCGTATTTAATATTGAACAAACTTTCAAGTGATTGAGATTTACTTTTCATTTTGGAAAATATATTTCTCTCTTGTTCATTAATGTAAAATCTCCATTCATCATCTAAGAAATCAGTAATCACTTCTGAAGGGATTGAATAATTCCGATAAACAAACTCTGTGTTTTGCGGATGAACTTGCTTTACTGTTATCTCATCTTTTGTTTGAGAAACACCAATTAATACTGTATGAACTCTTGTATCCTTTGCTGCTTCAAAAGGTTTGTAAATGTCATACACATCTTTTATTGAATGGTTTTGGGTTAAATATTTTCTAAAAGGCGCAGCACCTTTATTTGTGAACCAACTATCGGGAGTTATGAAACTTAGAAATCCATTTTTAGAAAGAACTTTTAATCCCTTGTAGTAAAATAAAATGTAAGATTCAACTTCGCCTTTTAAAATTTCTTTATACTGTTCAGCGTAAACAGGATTGTCAGTTTTCTTTATGCTCACACCATAAGGCGGATTTCCAATCACTACATCAAAACCTTTATCAATTCCAAACATCCAAGTGGGAGAAAAGAATTGGCTTGGCTGGCTATCGTCAAAAGGATTCCAGTATTTTATTTTTTGGGCAATGGCTCTTAACAAAGGTTCACTTTGTTCTTCAATCTCTGCAACAACTTCATTTCGTTGTAGCAAATAATCTGCTTTCAATTTTTCCTTTTCGGTGCTTGCCAATGCAGGGGTAAAAAATGATTTTCGTAAATTTTCCAACTCTTTTAGTCTGCTTATCAATTTTTGATTAAAGCCGAGTAATAAGGGTTTGCTTGTATCTGCAATAAAAGCATCAAGCCCCAAATCAATCAAACTGTTTGCGCACACAAATTTAAAATCGAGGTTGGGTAATGGCTTCACTCCAAAATTATGTTTTGGGTCGTTTGGTTTGTAATCTTCTTCCAACACCAAACTAAGCCATGCTCTTAACCGTGCTATCTCAATTGCCATTGGCATAATGTCCACTCCGTAAATATTTTGGCTTAATATGTCTTTCTTTAATTCGTAGCTGCTCTTTACTGTTCCTAATGCTTCATGCAGTTCAACCAACTTATGTAAAATACCCATAGGGAAAGCACCGCTGCCACATGCAGGGTCAAGAATTTTTATTTGTTCTAAGAAGCCAAGTAGCAGCGTTTTTTCATCTTTTTTTAAATGTCCTGCATCGGGGTTGGCGGCAAATAAATTCTCTAACGCCTTTTCAATTTTGTTTTTATCATCTGGCTTTAACTCATAGCGTTTTGTTTCAATAGCTAATTGCTGTGGCTTTTTGTTTCCGAAAATATCGCCAACAGGTTCTGGATTGTTAATGTGTTTGGTTCTTTCTTCAATAATGTGTTGTTCCCATTGTGTTTGTAAAAAAGCTTTGATGCTTTCATTAACCATATAGTCTACAATTTCCCTAGGCGTATAAAAGGCACCAAATGCTTTGCGCTGGTTGGCTAACTTTTCAGTTTCTTCATTTTGGCTTGCCAGTAGGTTTTCAAATATTCTACCCAACATTTCGGGGTCAACTGCTACTTGTTGGTATTGGCTACTACTTTCATCTACGGTAAAATCATAGCTTTCCAATATTTCTACAAAAGGTAAAAGCCATGAGTCTAAATCTAATTTGGTAAAAAGTTTATCTTCTTCGCTTTCGTCAAATAAGCCACCATTGAGGTAAGGAATTTTTTCAAATAGTTTATTGTGCTTTAGTGGGTCACGGTCTTGCACTTTGGTATTGAGTGTTTCAAAAAATAATTTAAGCAATACGGTCTGATAATATTTATCGGTGCCTTCAATAGTTTGTTTACTAATAAGTGAATGCGGAATAATCCCTTTCTCTTTTAAGAACCAACAGAAAATATAGCGACCAATCATTCGCACTGTAAATTGCTTTACTTGATTTTCAGAAGCGGAAAGCCCCCCTCCAACTCCCCCCGAAAGGGGGAGAGAAGTACGCACAATACCTAACAGTGCATCGAAGCGTTCTTTTATTTGCTTGTAAAACTCTTTGTTTACTTCTTTTATATCAAGCGATTTCCAAAGCAGGTCGGCTATTTCTGGTTTGGCTTTGGTGCCAATGCCTTGCCATGCCTGAATGATTTTGTGGTATTGGGTATTGGTTAATCGGTTGCGAAACGATACAATTCTTTTTTGTTCGCCTTGGTTAAATATCAATACCAGTTTGTCGTAATCGGGAGTAGTTACAAAATGAATGAAGTAAGGTTGTGCAGGAATAAATGCAGTTCCTTTTGCAGGCGCAGTTAAGCCTTTAGCCATTGCCTGATAACTGCCTAAACCCGGGTCATTGTCTACCAACTGAGAGATGTATTCCTTTTTCAATTTTTTCAATACCGCAAACCGAACCCTTACTTGTTGGTTATCTGCACTAAGACGATACAATTGAGGTTGAACTGTTTGTGGTGCATTTGCCAAATAGTCTTTTAGCTTTTGCGTTTGTGGCGAAAGCAGTTGCGGCTTATTATCAGCATTGGGTGTAATATTCATCCAGTGCAACAGCTCAAAAGAAAACGCAAGGATGTTTTCTCTTGTGGGCTGCTCCGCAAGATTTGAAAGTGCTTTATTTATATCAGTTAATGTCATGCAAATATTTGTATGATTTCGTTTAGTGGTGCTTTCTCTGTTTTTTCTTCGGGTTTGTATTGGTTTGCCAATGAAATAAATTGTTTAATCACATCATCGCCTATGTGTTCCCCTCTGCGGTTCATGCGGTTAACCAAACGAACCAGTTTCAAATTTTCTTTATTGATGTATGCGTTTTGTGAATGCAAAACAGAATTGGTCACTTTGTCAATTTCTGAAACAGCATAACCGTATTCCATCATTTTATTAATTAAAAATGCAATTGCTGTTTGTTGTGGTTGGTTGTATCTCACCTGATGTTCTTCTTCCGAAAACTGGTATCGTTGAATAAAATCTAAAATGTAAGCTTCTGTTTCGGGCTTGTTTTTAAACTTGTCGGTAAAGCGTTCATTTTGTTCACTGGTAGCTTTTATTGAAAGTAAACCCTCGGTGGTGGTTAGTAATTCGCCTATTTTATCTTTAGTGAAAGCCACAAAATACCCCGCTTCAAAAGTTTCATCTTCGCCTGCTGCCAAGTGAGCCAAATGCACATAGTCATCATCTTCTTTTTGCATTTGTACTTTGCCCCACTTGCCTTTGGGTAAGTTCTTTATTTTTTCTTTGTAAGAGGCTTCAAAAATTTCGTCACGGTCAAATGCTCTCAGGTCGTCCATGAATAAATCCTCTGCTGCAAGCAATTCAGAAGTTTCAAATATTTTTTGGAAAGCAGCCATTCTTTTCTTTTCATCACGGCTATATAAGTCTTCTGTAAAATCTTGTGGAATGGGTTCTTCATCCAAAACACTTTGGTCACTTCCAATGGTGTATCGTATCAAATTAATCTTGTCTTGGAGTTTGCTAACCAGTTTTAAGTAGCTTTCTAATTGTTCCGTTGGTCTAAAATTGTAAATAAATATTTCTTCGTGTAAACTGCCTAAACGATTTATTCTACCATTTCTTTGTATCATTCTTACAGGGTTCCAATGCAAATCATAATTCACTATCATGCCGCAATCTTGCAAGTTTTGACCTTCCGAAAGTTTATCGGTTGCCATCAGAAAGTCGATTTCTTTTTCTCCTTGCTTTAGTTGGTAACGTTTAGATATGGGAGCAAAACGTTTGGCATAATCTTCAATTTCACCTTTTGTTCCTAACGCAAATTCAATGTTTTTTCCTTTTACCAAATATTCAGGAAGTTTTTCTTCTAAATATTTTAAGGTGTCAGCAAAGTATGTAAAAACCAAAACCTTTCTGTCCTCATTCTGGTTCAAGTGCTTTGCCAATTCCTGTATCTTGTCGTCCTTCTTGATTAAAAGTGCAATTTGTTGTTTTAGAATGGCAACAACGGCAAGGTCTTTTATAATATCAGCTTTAAGTTGTGCCACATTAAAAATGCCTTCATCAGCTACAATGGTTACAAACTCTTGTTCAGTTTCTTCAAAGGTTTCAATATCAAAATCCAGTTCATCTTCTTCTGCATTTTGTTCGTTGTAAGCATCAATAGCTTTGTTGAGTGCAGATAGATTTTTTACTGAAATAATTTTATTGAATTTTTCCAGTTTGGTTTGAAAGTCCTTTAACTTCCTTTCATAGCTGTCAATTGACTTGTTGATGGAATACATGGAAGATTCCAAACGTTTTAAGAATACCGTTCTAAAAATCCCATAAATACCAATCTGTCTGCTCAACTCTCGGTTTTCATCTGCATTCAGTTCTAACTCGCCTCTTTTTCTACCATAGTAAGCATGGCGATAAATATTGTAACGGTAACAAGGAAAGCCTAAGCCAAGTAAAGCCGTATAAATAATTTCAAGTGATGAGTCAATTGGTTTTGCTCTCTCAGTATAATGCTCAAAAAGGTCAAGTGGATGGGCCAAATATTCAAGTTCAGCCAAACTTGTTATTTCATATTTGAAAGCCTGAGTAAGTGAGGCATCTTGCTCGGCAAATTTGAGTAATTGCGATTTAAACTGATTCGGTACTTCATATTCCAAATTGTCAGGATAGGATTTCGGAAACTTTTGAAGTTTTCCGTTTATCTCTAATCCGTCTGGATATTCCTTTTCTATTCCCTGTCTTGTTCGCCTTACGATAAAACGGTTAAGCAGCGGAGTAAGCTGTTCTTTAATTTGCTGATAATTGATAAATCCGCTTTCACGAATTTGCTTTCGCATATCGGTTTGTAATAGTTCTAAGCGTTCTTTTAAAGTAAAATATTTTTGTCTGCTACGGTCGTAAAACCTACCCAATTTAAAAATGTCTCCACCTGAACCAAGCATAATTTGATTGGTCAAATCTGCTAATTGATTGTTGATAGGAGTTGCTGTAAGCAATAATGTTTTTGCATTTTCATTCTCTTGTCGCCACTTAATAAACACATCAAAGCGTTGTCCACCTGCTGCTCTTAGATTGTGGCTTTCATCAAATACAAATAAACCAACGGGAATGGATTGTAGGTTTTCACGAATGTCTTTTATTCTTTCGGTGTCTTGTAAACTGTAAATTTCAGGAATGTGAATCATTCTGAAATCATCAAACGCTTTCCGCCACTGTTGTATTAAACCTGCTGGTGCAATTACAACTACTCGTTGATTGAGATTGTGTTTATAATATTCAATTACTTTAATTGCAGTATAGGTCTTTCCCAAACCAACCGAATCAGAAAGCATTGCAACACCTTGTCGCTCCAGTTTTTTTATAAGGCTGTTTGCGTTTTGAACTTGAAACTTTAGCATTTGCGGTTTTCCTGAAGCAGGGTCATCAACATCAATTTTGTTTTCCTTTTCATCCAACAAGTCTTGACCGTAAATACGATATAAAGCATGGATATACATTTCGTAAGGGCTAAATGCTAAATTTCCATGTTTACTTAATTGAAGAATTTCTTCTTTAAAAGTTTGCGACCATGCTTCGCTTTCATTCCAAAGTTCTTCAAACCAAGTTCTGTGCGAAGGATGTTGCGTTAAATTCTTTCGTAGAAAATTTACAGTTGCATTATTGTCCTCGAACTGGTTCAATTCAAGATTGCCAAACAAACCTTGTCGAGTGAAATTTGAACTACCGATAATGCCAACGGCATTTTCTTCGTCAGTTCCAAAAATGTAACATTTTGCATGCAGGAAATTTTTGCGGTAAACTTTGATTTGAAGTTTACCATCATTTTCCTTTGTTAGGTATTTACCAAGTAAGTCTGCAACTTTTTGAAATTCCGCTTTAAGTTGTAAGTCTTCTAAATCTCTCTTTAAATATTTCTCAGGAAAATCGGGGTCTTGCTTTGCAGGCTTCTTTACTTGATAAGCTCTCACAGATGGTTCTTCACCAAGTAGCAAACGAAAAGTAGTGTTTCCCTTTTCTAAAAATATACTAAGTTCTTCAAATATTTCAACCATTCCTGGCAAATCCCAATATCCAGTTGCAATTGAAATTTGAGAATAGGCATCGTCCTTTATCAACTCTTTTAATACACTTCCAAGTTGATATTCGTTTGATGAATTGTCTATTAGTTTTATGCCTTTCTTCATTTCTTTAATTTCTTGTTTGCGATTTTCATTGCCTGATATGCAATTGTTGGTTCTTCAACAATAGTTGATTCTATTTTGTCTGCAAGCCAAAGTGTTAATAGCTCCTCTTCATTTGCTTTTAAATATTTAGCAATCTCAATAACCTGTTGTTTAGAAGCATTTCTGTCGCCACGCTCAATCTTGCTCATTAAAGCAGTGTCCACTTCAAGTTCTGCTGCAACCTGTCGTAAAAGTAGGTTTTGGCTTTCTCTTAGTTCTCGTATTTTCTGTCCTAAATAATTCACCATATTGGTATTAAGTTTGACTTGTCAATATTTGTCAAATGTAAATAATTAAATTGAAACTGTCACCGTGCGGTGGGGAAATTTTGCTCTTTTGGTTTTGCGAAGGTTCGGCTTGTGTGTCGGGCAAAACCAAATGTGCAAAATGTGCGGCTGGCTAAAATTGAATTAAAGAAAATGTGCGGTGGGGGAAATAAAAAATACAGAAGGGTCGGCAATGAGTGTCGGCTCAGTTGCTGTCCAGTTGAAATATGGTCTGTATGTTGGTCACCTGTCAAAATTAGCGTTTCATTTTATGTTTAAAGTCGTCCGCTTGGTCGTTGTTGTGTCGTCTGTTAGGCTTGCTTGTAACTTATTTATACGCGCTATAATCCCCTCCAAACATCCAACCCAATCACGCATATTTTAAATCAAATATATTAAATTTTGTTACTTAAAAAGCTGTTGTTTAAAATTGGTTTAAATGGAGAAAGGGGGGAGAAGATTTTTGAAGTTGGTTTGAAATGTTTATTTGGTTGTTTATTATTTTGGCTAAAGCCGCTGTTTACTTCCAATTCATTTTCCTTCGGCTAAAGCCAGTGGCAATGGAACGTATCGCAACCTTGTACATTTGCAGCGTGCTGAATATAGATGTGTTTAGTTGTTAACGGTTTGCAGTTTTTCTGTTATCCAAAAAGTTCTTTTAAAGTATTCGTTGCTAAAAACATTTTTCCGCTGTCAGGAAGTTTTATGAAATCATATTTTTTATAAAACATTTCGGCTTCTTCATCTATCGGGTCTACTACAACAGCAAATGAGCCTATTTTTTGTGACATTTCATAGCATCTTTTTAATGCATCAATTAATAATATTTTTCCTATTCCTTTACCTTGATATTTTTGGTCAATTGCTAATCTTCCAAGTAAAGTGGTTGGAATAGCATTGTATGATTTTGGTAGTTTTTTTTGAATGTGTTTTGGAAAATGGCTTAAAGGAATACTATTATTTGAAAGCGTATAATATCCTTGAATACCTGTTTCATTTTCGGATAGTACAAAACAAGCAGATAATTTTCTTTTGATATCTTGTCCTGCTTGTGTTTTAAGGTAATTGGTTAAGAGCTCTTTTCCACAATCAAAATCTTCTCGATTATGTTTTTTGTCTAAAAGTTCAATCATTACTTTGCGTTTGTAACAAAAGCATTATAATCATCTAAAGCATTTTTTAGGGTTTCAGAAGGTTTCTTTGGATTTGTAATTGCATCAAAAAATATTTGGCTGTCTCTTTCCGAAGCTATTGTTTGTTCTTTTTCTTGAATGATTTCTTTTGCTTTTTCTTGAACAGTCAATATTACAAAATCTGTCAAGCTTCTAAAACCGCCTAAGTATGCAGCTTTTTCAAAGAACTGTTTTTGCTCTTTAGAAAGTCTTGCATCAAATCGTGCATGTTCTTTTATTGTATTCATAATTGAAATATTTCTGCGAATGTACGTAAATAATCCGTAAAGAAATGTATTTTGTACGTTAAATTCTTGTACTATATTTTGTGTTAAATAAAGCGGATAATGGTTTTGAAGATTTGTAGAGGATAAACTATAAATTCACTCAAAAGGTATCAGTATTTTAAATTTTCATTCCTGCGTTTTTCACAAATATTGGTATTGAACCACCTTCCGCTAGAAAATCCATTTCGTCAAGGGCAAATGTTTTGTCTAAAGTCATATTACCATCTTTCAAATCATTTTTTACACTTAAAGAGCTTTCTTCAAATTGTTTTGCAACATTTGCTTTTCGTCTAAGCCAATTGTGTTTGTCAGTTGGAAGGTTGTCATCAATATATATAAATACAGTGTGATTTAGTCTACATATTTCTATAGCAATATGTTGATTATGACTTTTTGCTAAGTCAATAATTGTCAATCCCATTTCGAGGGCAATTTTGTTGAAAAACTATCTAACTCAATTTTTTTGATTATTTAATCGTTTGTCTTATTCTGTGCCATTCTGGAAATGCTTAATAAAAAAGTTGTTAATAAAAGAAGCAATTTGCTCATCTTTCAATTTACAATTTCTGTCATTTTTGTCTGGATTTAAAAATACCGCCAACTCATTTATGTGCGATTCATTCAATCCAAACCTTCAACTAACTCACTCTCTTTAAATCAAATATATAAAACTTTATTACTTAAAAAACAGCTGTTTAAAATTGGTTTAAAAAGGAAATGGGGTAAAGGGTTTTGGGTGTTTATTTGATAACAGATTAACTACCAAAAATTCGAATAATTAAATCGGCAATTACTTTTTGCATAGGTTTTTCCAAATCAAGTATTGGGTTTATTTCGGTAAACTCGTAACCAACAAGGTTTGGTAGTTTTTTAAACTCGGTTAGTAAAACTACTGCCTCATTAATGCTTAAACCATCTGTTACAGGCGTGCCAGTTCCCATGCTAATGCTGCTATCGAGGCTATCTACATCAAAACTTACATAAATATAATCACACTTACTTAAGTGTGCAATGGTTTCTTGTGCAACTTTATCAATGCCAATTTCTTTTATTTCATTTGGCCTAAATGCCCTAATATTTTCTTTGGTAATAATACCTTCTTCTTCTACTTCGGTACTGCGCAATCCTATAAAAACAATATCCTCTCCATGTAGTTTAGGTGTAATGTTTCTTCGTCCTAAACGCTTCAAGTTAGTCCAAAGTTGTTTGGTAACCATAGTTGGGTTATTGCGACCCATTTCTTTATGGTCATCGCCCATTAATGCAGCCAATGGCATACCATGTATGTTGCCAGATGGGGTTGTGTAAGGGCTGTGTAAATCAGCATGTGCATCAATCCAAATTACACCAATGCGTTGGTTTGCATAAAAATCTTTAACTCCAGATATTAATGCATTTGCATTGCTATGGTCGCCACTGAATATAAACGGAACTTTATGTATTTGTAAAGTTTCTACAATGTTATCGCAAACCTTTTGCTGAAAACTGCTAATTACCTCAATGTTTTTTCCATGTGGTGTGCTTTCAGCGTCTTTAAACGGCTTAGGTACTAAACGTGTGTAATTGTAAATATCTGCTTTTTCAAAATTTAATTGCTTTAATTCATCAATTAAAGCTTGCGGACCTAATGCAGCGCCTTGTTTGCCTGCTCCAAAATCACTTTCAACAGTTATTAATTTAAATCGATCATCACGCATAAAAAACTTTAAAGGGTATGCCGCAAGTATACATAAATTAAGGTAAATTTATTATTACCGTTAATCATATAAATAAGCAAGTTTATTAATTATTTTTATGTTGATTTGAAGCTTAACTATCAAAAAAAAATGGCGCAAAACACCCAACATGTGTTAATGATTAAACCCGTTAGCTTTACTTTTAATAATGAAACGAGTAGCACAAATGCATTTCAAAAAACAGATTTCGACCCACAATCAAGTCAGCATTTGGCATTAACAGAGTTTAAGGCTTTGGTAGATTTATTGAAAAACAATGGCGTAAATGTTTTGGTGGTTGATGATACTAAAGAGCCATATACACCCGATAGTATTTTTCCAAACAATTGGTTTAGCACACACGATGATGGAACTATGGTGGTTTATCCTTTGTTTGCACAAAACCGCAGGGCTGAAAGGCGAGCAGATATAGCACAAATGATTAGTGATGTTTTTGTGATGCAGGATATTTTAGATTTAACTGCTAACGAAGGTCAAGACCGCTTTTTAGAAGGCACAGGAAGTATGGTTTTAGATAGGGATTTGCGCATTTGTTATGCCTGTATTTCGCCTCGTACACATAAATTATTATTGGTTGAGTTTTGCAATAAAATGGGGTATGAGCTGATTGCCTTTAATGCAGTTGATGAACATAAATTGCCAATTTATCATACAAACGTAATGATGAGTGTTGGCGAAAACTTTATGGTGGCTTGTTTAGATTGTATTCCTAATAAAACCGAACGTGATTTATTGGTTCAATCTACCTCAAAAAAAATTATTGAAATTACATTAGAACAATTAAATAATTTTGCCGGAAATATATTGGAGTTGGTAAACAATAAAGGTGAGCATTTATTGGTAATGAGCACCAAGGCTTATGGCAGTTTTACAGCAACCCAAATAACGCAACTAGAAAAGTATGCACGCATTTTACATACACCCATAAATACCATCGAAAACATTGGTGGAGGTGGAGTAAGGTGCATGATTGCTGAAATATTTTTAACTAAAAAAGCAAAAAAATAACCACGCTGTTATTGGATTATTTTGATTAGAAAATAATGCCAATTTAAACTGCTTATTTTGAAATAGTTTTTATGCTTTTTTAAAACTACAAAACACAAAATTTTGTATGGTATCAAAAGGGGTTTTATGATTGATGGTTATGCATTTCACTTTGTCAAAAAACTTAGTTAGCAAGGTTGTCATCGATAATTCAGAATATTGTTTGATTTCAATGCCACTACATTTTTTAGGTCCATGCTCCGAAAATGTTCCTAAAATTAAAATACCATTTAGGGTTATATTTTTTTGAGCTGTTTTAAGGTATGTTTCTATCTCTTTATCTTGTGTTAAGAAATGAAACGCAGCCCTATCGTGCCAAAAATCATACTGTTCGGTAGGTTCAAACTTTGCTACATCAGCCACAATCCATTTTACTAAGTTGGCTTTTTCACCAATACGTTTTTTGGCTCTTTCAAGTTCAGCAGATGAGATGTCGAGTACCGTAATATCAAGGTAACTCATGTCCAATAAGCTATCAACTAAAAAGCTATCGCCACCGCCAATATCAATAATCTTAGCAGTTTTGGCCACATTAAATTCCTTTAAAAAATTAAGTGAGGTTTGTGGTGTTGGTTCAAACCAGCTTACTTCATTTAATTGCTTGGTTTGATAAATATTTTCCCAATGTTTTTTGCGATCAAAATTTTCCATTCTTTGTATCGTATTTATAATTCTTGTTAAAACTTATTAATTAATAATTACAATGGTAATGCCAATGCTATATTACAATAGTTCAATGAGGCCATAGCTGAAATTGGGCTATATTGAATGAGCTTTCGGTATTACACATCATGCAAGTATCAAACTTAGTTTAAAATAGGTTTTTTGTTTAAACAATTATTTACTTTTTCAAAATCTGCTTCTTTATCAGCCAGCACCATTAAGGTATCGTTAGCTTCTATTATGCTCGAACCGCCTGGTCTTATATATTCATTATTTCTTTTAATCATTACAATAAAAGCCGACTTAGGAAAGCCTAATTCTACAATCATTTTGTTTACCGCAAAGCTGTCCGTTAAGATTTGAAACTCCTTCATGTTTGACTTTCTAATATCAGCAATAAATTGTTCAATTTCTGAAACAGGTTTTAGCTTTTCGGGAAGTGCAACATGAAGCCACTTTGCTACAATTGATAAGGTGGTGCCTTGAATTAAAACAGACGTTACAGAGATAAAAAACACAATATTAAAAATCATATTTGCCTTCTCGATTCCTGCTAATAAAGGATACGTAGCAAACACAATTGGTACTGCTCCACGCAAGCCAACCCACGAGATGTAAAACCGTCTTCTCAACTTCATTTTAAAGAAAATAAGGCTTATAAAAACGCTAACTGGCCTAGCTACTAAAATTAAAAATATAGATATTAATAAACCTATACCAACCACAGGATATACCTGCGAAGGAAAAACCAATAAACCCAAAGTAAGAAACAATACAATTTGCATGAGCCAAGCCAAACCATCATACATTTTCATGATGGTTTTTTTATGTATTAAATCTTGATTGCCTAAATAAACCGCACAAATATAAATTGCTAAAAATCCGTTTCCTCCAACAAAATCGGTTGCCGAGAAGGTGATAAACATAAGCGAAATAACCAA
Organism: Bacteroidia bacterium; assembly: GCA_034676125.1. GTDB lineage: Bacteria > Bacteroidota > Bacteroidia > UKL13-3 > UKL13-3 > UBA6183. The sequence continues at coordinate 3,301 of JAUCCO010000049.1, read as the reverse complement.
AACAGGATAAAGTCCTTCAAAACCGAGTTTTATTTTATTGATGATAAGTTTGCTTAATTTACCAAAAGCAAAACCTGCCACGCCACCTAAAATCATCTGTTGCAAAAACAATGGAATAATGGATAATATCCCTTGGTCTTGATGAATTACAAGGGTTAAAAATGCAATGGTAAGTACATAAGCCATTGGGTCGTTACTTCCGCTTTCTAACTCTAAAGTTGGCCTAAGGTTTGTTTTTAATGCTAGGCTTTTTGAACGCAAAATTGAAAACACTGCAGCTGCATCGGTTGAAGAAACAATAGAACCCAACAACATGCTTTCGTAAATTGTAAAATCAGTAACATACCAAACAAACGTACCCAATGTAACAGCGGTTAATAATACACCAAGTGTAGAAAGTACTATTCCTTGTTTAAGTATTGGTTTTACTGCTGTCCAACTGGTATCTAAACCGCCCGAAAAAAGTATGAAATTTAAGGCCACAACACCAATAAATTGTGCAGTTGCAGGGTTATCAAAATGAATTCCACCAATGCCATCTGAACCAGCCAACATGCCAACAGCTAAAAAGAGTATTAATGTGGGTACACCAAACCTATAGGAAGTTTTACCAGCAACTATACTTACAAAAAGCAATAACGAGCCTACTAATAGTATGTTTTCAATGGTTAAATTCATTTATTTATGTTTGGTGATTTCTATAATTTTATGGTGCTTAAATTTAAAAAAGTAACTAAAGATTATTGAAAAATTTTAACGTATTAATAACAAGTATTTCAATTTTTACAACCAATTTTATTAATGTTATACATCATACATAACAGTAGTTAAAATGCTATTGGCTTGATAGCTTTATGGCTATGATAAATAAATCCGAAAGCTATGGGGTAAATCTTGTAAAAAATAATGATAAAAACAAATCACTGCATATAAAATGATGCGATTTTAACCTTAAGAATATGATTAGTGGATTGTTTAAATGGTTTATTGCTATTTAGATATGCTTGTTGTTTTACAGCAATATTTAAAACGGATCTACATCAGCATATACAATGGTCGATTTGTAATTTTTATCGGTAATGGTGGCTTCCATACACTTTAAAATATACTGCTTTATTTGGCCAAGATAGGGTGAGGCTTTATCTATTTTAATTAAAATTTCTTTGATGTACATGTTTCTAGCTCGGCCTACATAAGGGCTTTCAGGGCCAATTACATTTTCGCCCAAACGTTTGTATAATAGCTTTTGCAAACTAAATGCAGCCAGTTCGCATACATTGTATTCGCGGTGTTTTATGGTTAGTTTTATTAACCTGGTATGAGGTGGATATTTAAATTTTTCGCGGTCTAAAACTTCATTGGCATATAATATTTGATAGCGCTGCTCCAAAACTTCTTTTAACACATGGTGGTTTGGTGTGCTACTTTGTATAATTACTTTTCCTTGAATTGATTTTCTACCTGCTCGGCCTCCCACTTGGGTTAGCAATTGATAAGCCCTTTCGTGTGCCCTAAAGTCTGGAAAATACAATAACTGGTCGGCATTAATTACACCCACCAAACTTACATTTCCAAAATCTAAGCCTTTGCTTAACATTTGTGTGCCAATTAAAATATCGGCTTCATGGTTTTCAAAACTTGTAATTATTTGTTCGTGGCCATGTTTGCTTTTGCTGGCTTCTAAATCAAGCCTTAACACACGTGCCTTAGGAAACTGTATTTTTATTTCATCTTCAATTTTCTCAGTTCCAAAACCTTTTAACACCACATTATGCGAACCACAAGCCACACAATTACTAGGTGTTTTACTGGTGTAACCACAGTAATGGCACTTCATGCTATCGTTATATTTGTGGTAGGTTAGGTTAATATCACAGTTAATACAACGCGGCATCCAGTTGCACGTTTGGCACTCTAAAATTGGTGCATAACCCCTTCGATTTTGAAACAAAATAACTTGCTGGTTTGCCTGCAAAGTTTCTTCAATGGCATTGTACAATAACTTGGTTAAATAACCATGCATGCTTTTGGTTCGGGTATCTTCGCTCACATCACCAATTAACATTAGTGGGAGTGGGGCAGTGCCAAATCGGTTTTTAAGTTCTACCAAACCATACTTATCAGTTTTAGCATTGTGGTAACTTTCAAAACTTGGCGTGGCCGAACCTAATAAGGTTTTTGCTTGCCAAGTGTATGCTAAAAAAATAGCCGCATCACGTGCATGGTATCTTGGCGAAGGGTCTTGTTGTTTGTATGATGTTTCATGCTCTTCATCAACAATAATCAACCCCAAATTTTTAAACGGTAAAAATATAGATGAACGTGCTCCAATAATAACCAATGGATTACCGCTGTTTACTTTTTGCCAAATTTCAACCCGCTCGTTTTGACTAAATTTTGAGTGAAACGATAATGCTTTATCACCAAAATATTTGCGTATGCGCTGCACAATTTGCGAGGTAAGGGCAATCTCAGGTAATAAAAATAACACCTGTTTGCCCAATGTAATTTGCTCTTCAATTAGCTTAACATACACATGTGTTTTTCCGCTTGATGTTATGCCATGTAAAAGCACCACATCCTTACTTAAAAACTGATTTTTAATTTGCTGATAAGCGCCTTCTTGTTCAGTGTTTAAAGTAAAAGTTTCTACTTCTTGTGTTTGTATAACAAGCCTATCAATAGCATGTTTGTAGGCTACTAAAATATTGTTTTTTATAAGCGTGTTTAGCGAGCTTTCGCTATAGCCACCATGTGCCAACAATTGTTTTTTAGTTACAAATGGGGTTTGATGTTTTAAATGCATCAAGGCCATTAAAATATCCAATTGTTTTGGCGATTTTTCTAGCGAATCAAATAAAGCACTTAATGCTTTATCGTTGGTGTATTCATCGGCCAAATTAATGCAAGTAACCGTTTTTGGTTTGTAGGTTTCTTTAATGTCTTCGGTATACACAATTACACCCTTGGTATACAAACCTTTTAGTATGTTAAATACATTTTTTACATCAAGTATGCTGTTAATTTCGCTTATGCTAAGGTGTGGTGCAAGTGTTAAAGCCTCTGTAATTAAAAACTCTTTATCGGTAAGTTGTATGCTATCCAATTCGCAATCGGGATTAAGCATAACCAATGTTTCACTTTCAAGCTTAAATGCTGCTGGCAATGCGGCCTTCATTACATCACCCAAGCTGCATAAATAATAACTACTTATCCAATGCCAAAACCTAAATTGATGCTCGCTAATAATAGGTTCATCATCTAAAATGGTGTGTATATCTTTGGCCTCGGAATCTTTTGG
>JAUCCO010000048.1:0-20986 GCA_034676125.1 Bacteroidia bacterium | reverse complement strand
GTGCCGTGTTTTTTACTCAAGTTGGTCCGTTTACCGAAAAAGTTTTTAATGAAGAAGGCATACAAGTTGGCGATGGAAAAACCTTTAAAGATGGCGAAGCAATTGTAACCTATCCTGGCCTAGAGCCGCGACTGGCAGGTACTTTTTTGTTAAATTCAAACACATCAGTAAAAGCATCATTTACCCAAACCTATCAATTTTTACATTTGGCCACCACAAGTGGAGCACAGTTTCCATCAGATTTATGGGTTCCGTCATCGCGATTAGTTAAACCACAATTGGCCTATCAATATGCAGTGGGGTTATTTAAAAACTTTAATGAAAATGCATACGAAACATCAATAGAAGCCTATTACAAACCGATGTACAACCAAATAGAATTTAAGCCGGGTGCAAATTTATTTTTTAATCAAAATCTAGAAAATGAAATGATTTTTGGACAAGGATTATCTTACGGTGCTGAGTTTTTTGCAAAGAAAAAATTTGGAAAACTTACCGGATGGTTTGGATATACTTGGAGCCGAAGCACAAGGCAATTTGACGAATTAAACCAAGGCAAATCTTACTTTTTTAGGTATGATAGAACACATGATTTTAGCGTAGTTGCATCATATCAAATAAATAAAAAATGGAGTGGCACTTTGGTATTTGTTTATGGAACGGGTAATGCGGCAACTTTACCAACCTCTCGCTACACCTACCAACCAGGATATAATGTAGAAAAAAATCAACCCAAATTTAGTTTTGTAGATGTGTATGATAAGATAAATGATTTTAGGTTACCTGCTTATCACCGCATGGATATTTCGTTTACGTATTACCAAAGCAAAACCGAAAAATTTGAATCATCGTGGAATTTTAGCGTATATAATTTATACAACAGGGCTAACCCCTATTTTATTTATTTTGTACCCGATATAGAGGCCCAAAAAGTAAGGGCATACATGGTTTATTTATTCCCTATTTTACCATCAGTAGCTTGGAACTTTAAATTTTAAAACAGTGAAAAACTTAATATACTATTTACTTATTTATTTTGGTTTGATGTTAACTTCATCATGCGAAAAAGAAATAACAGTTGACTTACCTACAAGCCAATCAAGGTTAGTGGTTGAGGCCAGTATTAACCAACAATTCCCTAATTTAAACTATGTGTACCTAAGCCGTACAATAGATTATTTTAACCCAGATTTATCGCTTAATGGAGTAAAAGGTGCATTGGTTTATATTACTCCGGGTGTAATTTTTGGTGGCGATACCATTTGGAATGATAGCGCAAAACTACAAATGATAGATATAAACAGCATACCTGGAATTGATGTATTGCTGCAAGGATTTAGTGGCATATACTTTAATCCATTAATAAACCCACAAGTGGGCGTTCCATATAAATTAGAAATTAATGTGGGCAACGAAACTATTTTAGGTTACACCACTATACCCAAAGTGGTAGAAATTGATACTGTATTTTGGCGCACAGAAATATCAGAAGACAAAAGCGACACCGATTTGTTTGTAACTTTTGAGTTTATGGATGGACCTGAACAAAACAATTATCGTTTAGGAATAAAAAACGGATTTAATCCTTTTTTAGTTGGCTGGGGAGCTGCTTCACAATTTAGAACATTTGATGATATGTTTTTAAATAATGGAGTACGACCATATAGTTTTTTTCGTCCGTTTAAAGTTGGCGATACGTTAAGTTTATACCTTTCTTCTATTGGCAGACCCGAGTATTTATTCTGGGAATCATTTACCAAGGCAGCAAATAATGGTGGACCATTTGCTACACCAATATCAGTAAAATCAAACGTTACAGGGGCTATTGGTTCGTTTACAGGCTATGGTGTAAGTTATAAAAGTGTAATTATAAAGTAGGCAAAATCCAACTTAGCTGCTATCAAAAAGCTTAGTAAATTAACTCGCTAATCAGTGTATACAATACTCAACTAACCATAAACAGTGGTTCATATCTAGTTTAATTAAAGCTCTTATATTCAAGCTGTATATACATTGGGTTGATTACCTTTGCAACGCATGATTGTAAAAGACTACCCCAACCTAAACGCTAATCTAATCTATAAAAACAGCCATCTTTCTACTATTTTACCCGCATTATTTCGTAAGACAAACACGAACTATTCGCGAAAAAAAATAACCACGCCAGATGCTGATTTTTTTAATGTTGATTGCTTGTTACGCAGCAACAAAAAAGCTGTTGTAATGTTACACGGATTAGAAGGAAGCAGCGAATCGCAATACATAAAAGGTTTTGCAAACATGTTTAGTGCTACTGGGTTTGATGTGCATGCCATGAACTTTAGAAGTTGCGGAGGAGAATTAAACTTATTGCCACACGCCTACCATAGTGGTTTTACAACCGATTTAAGTTTTTATTTGAACAGCATTGCATCAAAATACGATTCTATTTATTTATTAGGATTTAGTTTAGGTGGAAATGTATTATTAAAATATTTATCAAACAGCAACGAAGTTCCATTACAAGTTTCGGCTGCAGCAGCAGTATCTGTACCGGTAGATTTAAAAGGTTCGGCATTACAATTAGACAATGGTTTAAACCGCATGTACATGCAACGTTTTTTAGGCAGTTTAACTAAAAAAATATTGGCCAAAAGCAAACAATTTCCTGGGCAAATAGATATAAAAGGTATACATAAAATTAAAAACTTTAAAGAATTTGACGATGCCTTTACTGCACCATTAAATGGTTTTAAGGATGCTGAAGATTATTGGAGTAAAAGTAGTAGTAAGCAGTTTTTGCATACGATAAATGTTCCAACTTTACTTATCAATGCACAAAACGACCCATTTTTAAGTCCAAGTTGTTTTCCGTTTGATGAGGTTGTAGACCACCCATTTTTGCACGCCATATTTGCACCAATTGGAGGCCATGTAGGCTTTATGCTTAATAGCAAACAAAGTTGGCTTGAACCCGTGGTTTCAAGTTTTTTTGAAGATTAAGTTTAATAACATTGCAATTGTTATGTGATAAGTCTACTTTGTGAAAGTAAATACTCATCCATAAATGAACTTAAAAAGAATTTACATATTAATTTTAGGAATTCTTGTCTTATCAAGCAGCCAATCTTTTGCACAAGAAAAAAGGTTTGATAGCTTATTTAAAAAATTATATTCTTTTACCACGTTTGATACCAATTATATCAATACATTAAGCATAATTGGTATCCACTACCAATATAGAAGTATAGATAGTTTACTATTAATTGGGGATAGGATAATAGATTTATCAACCCAAATAAATTACACTAAAGGTATTGGCAATGGGCACAAAATCAAAGGTATTGCATACATCAATCTTAAAAAAAAGGACCTAGCCTTATACCATGATTCTATAGCAATTACCAACTTTGAAAAAGTTAATGATATTAAGGGTATTGGAGCTGTATACAATAACATGGCGGTACTTTTAAATGATTATGGCGAGTACCATTCTGCTAATGTTTTTTACAATAAAAGTATTATTTACCGCCAGCTAGCCAATGATTTAAAAGGTGTAGGAGATTGCTACACCAACATGGGAAATAACTTAATGGCTGTAGGAGATTATAATGGCGCATTAAAAAGTATGCTTAAGAGTTTAAGTATACGTAAGCAAATAAATGATTCGGATGGAATGGCGAATAGCTACTCTAACATGGGTAATTTATATTACTACATGCGTAACTTTAAAAAATCGGAAGACGCTTACTGGAAAAGTTTTAGAATAAGACAAAAAATAAGCAGTAACTATGAATTAGCAAACCTATATATAAACATTGGTGGATTATGCTACGAAAAAAACAAATTCGACTCCGCCTATTATTACTTTAGCCAAGCGCTTAAAATTGGCAAGAGTAACAATGATAATCAAGTGGTGATTATTGCGCTTAATAATATTTCTGAAATGGCTATGGCTCAGCATAAATATAAAGAAGCACTTAATTCTATAAACGAAGCAGAAAAGTATGTTGACCAAAATATAGACAACGAAGACAAAATAGTGTTTAACAGCAGAAAGGCTCTTTATTATGAAGCAGTTAAAGATTATAAAAATGCAACTAATTATGGAGAAGTTGCATTTAATACTTCATTAAAAATTGGTGCGAGGCGAATGATTGTTTCTAATGCAGAGATTTTAGCAGGAATTTTAGAAAAGAATGAAAAATATGCTAGTGCACTAACTTACTTTAAACTTGCAAAACAATACGAAGACAGCATTTACAACGAAGAAAATATCACTAAGTTTAATGACTTTGAATACCGATATAAGCTTCAAAATAAAGAGCAAGAAATTTTAAAACTTGAAGCATCAAAAAAAATAGAAGAAGAAAAAAATAGGCTATTACAATTTGGATTTGCTTTTTTACTTGCTGTAATTGGTGGCATTAGTTTAATTACTTATAGCATTAACACGAATAGACGAAAAGAGAAAAAAATAAATGACCTTACGTTTAAACAGAATGAAATTTTAGAACAACATAGTAAGTTTAAAGACAAACTATTTTCGATAATTGCTCACGATTTAAGGTCGCCTGTTGCATCTATTCAAAGCATGTTTCAGTTACTAGATAACAACTTAATTACTCAAGAACAATTTATGGTGCTTAAAAACAACCTAAGCAGCCAAGTAGATTCATTAAATTTATTACTAGACAATATTTTAATTTGGGCTAAAAACCAAATGAAATCTGGCCTTCAAACTAATAAAACCAGTGTATCATTAAACAAATTAATAGTTCAAAACAAACAACTATTTAACGAAATTGCTACTAAAAAAGAGGTAAAGATTGAAACTAACGCAAACGAGGAAATAGATATAATTGCAGATAAAGACCAAATAGATTTAGCAATTCGCAACCTCTTATCAAATGCGATAAAATTTACCAATAAAAATGGATTGGTTACTATAAGTGCATACCAAACAGAAGATGCAGTAACACTAAAAATTAAAGATACCGGGATTGGCATGGACAAGCAAACTATAGAGAAAATATATGCTGATAATGTAACTAGTCAAAAAGGAACCAATGGCGAGCTAGGCACAGGTTTAGGACTAAGCCTAACTAAAGAATTTATAGAAAATAACAATGGTACATGCACAATGGAAAGTACACCAAATATTGGTACAGAAATTACCATAACTTTTAATAAAAACTTAGCATAAGCTATTGATGCTTAAAACCTGAGCAGTCGGAAATAACTTTAGCAGAACAAGCATTTAGCTCACGTCTCATATTAGTATCAATTGTTGATATAATTGGCTAATGGCTTGTAAAATAAATAATACTGAACTATTAGCTTTATGCATTTTTATACATAAGTATAATTTTCATTGTTATTATTGAGGTATAGAATTAATCTTGTGAAGGTTATTACCCTGAAAAACGTGAACCACAAAAAACTTTATATAATTATATTAGGACTACTTATTTTAACCAGCAAACAACTATTTGCCCAAGATAGTAAGTTTGATAGCCTTTTTATACAGCTAAATTCATACCCAAAAGTTGATACCAATTACATTAACACATTAAGTGCAATTGCAATGAACTACCAACACAGAAACATGGATAGTATGTTACTAATTGGTAATAGGGTACTAAAATTATCTGAAGACTTAAAATATACTCATGGTTTAGGAAACGGCCATAAAATTAAAGGCATTGCATATATTAATTTAATGAAATATGATGAGGCGCTTTACCATGATTCGATAGCCTTGTATTACTTTAAAAAAATAAATGATGTAATAGGTATCGGTTCGGTTTACAATAATATGGCGGTGCTATTTAATGTATTCGGAGAATTTAACTCGGCAAATATCTATTACAGTAAAAGTATAGAATACTGGATTTTAACAAATAATTTGAAAGGGTTAGGCGATTGTTATGCTAATATTGGTAACAACCTTGTTTCTATCGGAGATTATAATGGTGCTTTGCAAAACATGCTCAAAGGTTTAGTCATTCAAAAACAAATTAATAACCAAGAAGGTATGGCTATCACGTATGGCAACTTAGGTAATATCTATTATTTCATGCGCGATTTAAAAAAAGCTGAAAATTCTTATATGCAAAGCCTTAGAATTAAACTAAAAACAAAAAGTGAATTTGGGTTATCAATGCTTTATATAAACTTAGGTGCATTACAGTATGAACTAAACAACTTCGATACCGCCAACTATTATTTTTCAAAAGCATTAAAACTTGCTAAAAAAAATGGAGATAAGGAATCTTTAATAATGGTATACAGCAATATAGCAGAAATGGCTATGTTAAAACACAAATATAATGAGGCTATAATAGCAATAAATGAATCAGAAAAATACATCACTACTAATATTGATTACGAAGGTAAAGTAGAATTTAACTTAAGAAAATCAACTTACTTTTTTGCAATAAAAAATTACCCAGAAGCTATAAAATATTGCACCATTGCATATAATACCTCCTTAAAAATTGAAGCATTACCACTAATTTCAGAAACTGCTCAACTCTTATCTAAAATATATGAAAATAGTGGCAACGCTATAAATGCATTAAAGTATTTTAAAATATCAAAACAATATTCTGATAGTGTTTATAACGAAGACAACTTAACTAAGTTTAAGGACTTTGAATATAAATATAACCTCCAGAATAAAGAGCAAGAGATTTTAAAACTTGAAACTTCGCAAAAAATTGCACAAGAAAAAAACAATGTGCTTAAAATTGCATTTGCATTATTAGTGGTGCTGTTAATTGGAATAAGTTTATTAACATACAGTATTAATGCTAACAGACGTAAAGAGAAAAAAATAAACGACCTTACCTTTAAACAGCATGATATTTTAGAGCAACACAGTAAATTTAAAGATAAAATATTTTCAATTATAGCCCACGATTTAAGATCGCCTGTTGCATCTTTACAAAGCATGTTTAACTTGTTAAACAGTGGCCTAATAACCACTGAAGAATTTTTGAATTTGAAAACGGACATGAATAATCAAGTTAATACATTAAGCCTATTGCTTGAGAACTTACTTATTTGGGCAAAAAACCAAATGAAAACAGGTCTACAAACCAATAAAAACAGTGTCTCACTAAACAAATTAATTACCCAAAACAAACAACTTTTTAACGAAATTGCCGATAAAAAAGAAGTATCCGTAGAAACCGTTATTAACGAAGAAATTCATTTAATAGCTGATACCGACCAGTTAGATTTAATCATACGAAACTTGTTATCAAATGCTATAAAATTTACCAATAAAAAAGGAACTGTTAGCATAATTGCTAATCAAACAAACGATAAAGTGGAGCTTAAAATTAAAGATACTGGAATTGGAATGGATAAGTTGACCATTGAAAAAATATACGCCAACAATGTAGTTAGCAAAAAGGGAACAGATGGCGAGCACGGAACAGGCCTTGGATTAAGCCTTACCAAAGAGTTTATTGAAAACAATAATGGTACGATGAGCATTGATAGCACACCAAATATTGGCACCGAAATAACCATAACATTTAATAAAATATGAGCCTAATTATATACGGAATAAAAAGCTGCGATACCATGAAAAAAGCATTCAATTGGCTTGATGAACATGGCTTAGATTATACTTTTAACGATTATAAAAAAGTTGGAATTACCGAAGCTAAATTAAACGAATGGCTAAAGCATATTGATGTTAAAAAAATTATAAATACCAAAGGAACTACCTTTAAAAAACTAACTACCGAGCAACAATTATCAATTACAGATTTGCATAAAGCAATGGAGTTAATGCAAGCAAACACATCAATGATTAAAAGACCACTGGTTGAATTTAATGGAACTTATACCCTTGGGTTTGATGCTGAAGTTTGGGGTAAATTATTTGATAAATAAAGCACTCGCTTATGAAACCTCCATTTAAAATTATTTTACCATTATTTGTTATTGGTTTAGTTATTTCGGGCATACAACCACACGATTATTTCACTTGGTTTTTAGAGGTTTTTCCGGCAATAATTGGTTTAATTATTTTAGCAGCAACTTACCAAAAATTTAAATTTACCAATTTTACTTATTGGATGATTTTAGCACACTGCTTTATTTTATTTATTGGAGGGCATTATACTTATGCCGAAGTGCCTTTATTTAATTGGATAAAAGAAGCATTTAATCAAACCAGAAATAATTATGATAAGGTTGGCCATTTTGCACAAGGCTTTTTTCCTGCTGCAATTATTCATGAAATTCTTATTCGAAAAAAAGTAGTAACCATTAAAGGTTGGTTAAACTTTATAACGGTGTGTATTTGTTTGGCCATAAGCGCTGCTTACGAATTTTTAGAATGGTTTGTGGCTGTGTTTTCGGGCGAATCTGCAGAGGCATTTTTGGGTACACAAGGTTATGTTTGGGATACCCAATCAGACATGCTATTTGCAACAATTGGGGCAATTAGCATGCTTATTTTTGTAAGAAAACTACAACTCAAACAAATAAACCAGTTGGGCGAAATTTAGTAAAACATCAATAACTGTTGGGCTTTAGATTATTTAAATCACTAATTTGGCTAAAGCCAATTTGTTTAATTTGTTTAATTATCCACAGGCTGAAGCCCGTGGCAAATAAACTCAAACTTCCATTGAAAATTCTTGTATAGATAATTTGTTGTTGAAAACCTGCGGTAACAACTAAAATGACGAATTTGTTCAGTATAAAAATTGGGAGATTATATTTTCAGTTCATAAATTACAGTGCAGGAAAATTCTTACCACAAATAGAAGTCCTTTATATTACCCTAGGTATTGTAACTATAATTATTTAAAAAAATAGATGTAAGTAGCTTATGCTAAACTATTTTTTCACATTCAGTAATTGTAATCAATAATAAGCAAGACCCATGCAACCAATATATTGGATGTAATGACTAATTGATTATTATGAAAAAAACAACTCTACCTATTATAATCATTTTGTGTTTGCCATTTATGCTAAAAGCACAATTTGACATTTTAAGATCACCTTACCAAAATCCAAATCAGATAGGATTTATAATTGATAGTTCAATATTGCCTGCTGGCAATTTCAAAACTGTTACATCTGTTTACGATGCGCAAATTGAAACGTGGAGGATGATAAGCGAAACACTTAATGAAAGAGTAAATAATCGCATAATTAAAAGTACTACCACAAATTATTCTGAAGAAAATCCACCTAATGTACTTGTAACAATGTACAAATATAAAAACGAACTACTAAATAGCCGAAGTACATTTTATAAGTCATCTACTTCTTTCGATACAACATTATACAACCGAGATACATTTTATTATGAAAATGATAAGATTGTTAAGCATCAAACAGCACTGAACATACCACCGCGCACATCTTTCATTTATGATTATGACAGTATAAACCAACATATTGCAACTAGAATTGAAATATATGATTCAAGTATGCGAAACATCACTTATTCAGGAAGTTTTGAAGTTGTTGGTTATCATCATTCGAATGCTCCAACTCGAATTAACAACATCAATTACCTAATAGGTGATACATTTTTTGTTGAGAAGAGAATGGGAGGATATGTAAAATTTAACTACGATAGTATAAACAGGCTAACATCTAAGTTAAATTATATTTCGCCATTTGGAAGCTATATTCTGAGCGATAGCATAAGTGTGCAATACAACATCAATAATAATCCTAAAGAGATACTAATTTGGTCTTCCTCTAGTAATAAACAAAATAATATAATAACCTATTTTTATAACGATCAACATAAATTATTAGAATCAATAGAGCGGCTTACAGATGGAACGCTTGTAAAAAAAATCACATACTCAGATTATTTCTCTGCAAGCTCAAATAATATTGCTATTCAAGATGATTTATTACTCATTTATCCAAATCCCGCAATTACTGCTATTAAAATTGAGGTTGCACCTAATGTCAGAATTAATAAGGTTACTTTGTATAACTCAAGTGGGACAAACGTTTTAGAAAAATTAAATCCAAATAAAAAAATTGATATCCAATATCTACCCCCAGGTTTATACCATGTTGAAATAAACACTAACCATGGTAAATTAAATAAGCGTTTGGTTATAAAATAATATTCATTTTATACCTATAATACCATTGCTTTAATTTAACAATTGTTATCAAACAATAATTACAACTTGTCTATGTTTGGGATACCCAATCAGACATGCTAATTGCCACAATTGGGGCAATTAGCATGCTTGTTTTTGTAGCAAAAATGCAACTTAAACAAATAAACCAGTTGGATGAAATTTAGTAAAAAAAGAAATGAAATCTCTTACTGTATTAAAAGCCATTTATGTATCAGAATATAAAATCCACATTTATTATAGTGATGGAACGGATAACATTGTGGATTTTGAAGACTACTTATTTAATTATGAACATACCTATCCCGAATACAGGAAAATTAGCAAATTTAAAACCTTCAAGGTTGACAAAGGCGAATTAGTATGGGGTAAAAGCTGGAATATCATTTTTCCTGTTCATAAACTTCACGCTAATAAAATCGTTTCAAATTATCTTGAAAAAAATTCGGAACCTTTTTTAGTGTTTGATGTATAAAAATAAAAAGGGTGCACCAATTAGCACACCCATTTAAAATTATGAACACAGTATTCTCTTAATTCTCCTTACATATTACGCCTATACTGTCCTCCTACCTCAAATAAGGCTTCAGTAATTTGTCCTAACGAACAAAATTTAACTGCTTCCATCATTTCGGCAAAAATATTTTGGTTATGTATAGCTACTTGTTGCAAACGTTTTAATACCTCTTCGCCCTTTGCTTCGTTACCATGCTTAAGTTCTCCAAGCATTGTAATTTGGTATTCTTTTTCTTCGGTGGTAGATCGTATTACTTCTTTAGGTAAAACCGTAGGCGAACCTTTGCTGCTTAAAAAAGTATTTACACCAATTATAGGAAACTCACCAGTATGTTTTAACATTTCGTAATACATACTTTCTTCTTGTATTTTATTGCGTTGATACATGGTTTCCATAGCACCAAGCACACCACCACGTTCGGTAATTTTATCAAACTCGGTTAGCACGGCTTCTTCTACCAATTCTGTTAACTCTTCTATAATAAACGAACCTTGTAATGGATTTTCGTTTTTAGCCAAACCTAACTCACGGTTAATAATTAATTGTATGGCCATTGCACGTCTAACCGATTCTTCAGTTGGTGTAGTTATAGCCTCATCATAAGCATTGGTGTGTAACGAATTACAATTATCATAAATGGCATATAATGCTTGAAGCGTGGTACGTATATCGTTAAAATCAATTTCTTGGGCATGTAATGAACGGCCAGAAGTTTGAATATGGTATTTTAACATTTGACTGCGCTCGTTGCCATTGTATTTTAACTTCATGGCTTTAGCCCAAATTCTACGTGCCACACGACCAATTACAGCATACTCAGGGTCTATTCCGTTTGAGAAGAAAAATGATAAGTTCGGTGCAAAATCATCAATATTCATTCCCCTACTTAAATAATACTCAACAAACGTAAAACCGTTTGATAAAGTTAAAGCCAACTGAGTTATTGGGTTTGCACCTGCCTCGGCAATGTGGTATCCGCTAATTGAAACTGAATAGAAATTACGTACAGCATTATCAATAAAATATTGCTGCACATCGCCCATTACACGAAGCGAAAACTCTGTAGAGAATATACAAGTGTTTTGTGCTTGATCTTCTTTTAAAATATCAGCTTGCACTGTACCACGCACTTGCTTTAATGTATCAACTTTAATTTTATTATACACATCAGCAGGTAAAACCATATCACCCGTAACGCCTAATAACATCAGCCCTAAACCATCGTTTCCTTCAGGTAATTCGGCTGCATTATAGGTTGGGCGTGATGTGCCTTTTGCTTTAAAAATCGCATCAACTTTTTTGTTAACTTCATCTTCCAATCCATTGGCTTTTATATATAGCTCGCATTGTTGGTCGATTGCGGCATTCATAAAAAATGCACAAATAATTGCAGCCGGACCATTAATAGTCATGGAAACCGAAGTTTTAGGATCAGCCAAATTAAAACCAGAATACAATTTTTTTGCTGCATCTAAACTCCAAACACTAACACCCGAATTGCCAATTTTACCATAAATATCTGGTCTATGATCAGGATCGTGGCCGTATAAAGTAACCGAATCGAAAGCTGTACTTAAACGTTTAGCAGGCATACCTTTAGATACATAATGAAAACGTTTGTTGGTACGCTCTGGCCCACCCTCTCCGGCAAACATCCTTGTTGGATCTTCGCCCTCACGTTTAAATGGATAAATACCCGCAGTGTAAGGAAAATCGCCAGGGAAATTTTCTTGTAACGACCATTGTAACACTTCACCCCAAGCCTTATATTTTGGTACGGCTACTTTTGGTATTTGCGAATGCGATAATGATTCTGAATGTGTTTTAATTTTTATTTCTTTATCACGCACCTTAAAAACATAATACTCGTTTCGGAATAAATCTTTTTTCTGCTCCCAAGTATCTAATATAATTTTGTTGCGTGGATCAAGGTTTAATTCAATTTCTTTATACGCAGCTTTAAGTGCATCGATTAAATTTGCATCTACATTTTTTAACTCAGATAAGGTTTGAATAGAAAGCTGCATACCATAAAGTTTATCAGCAATTTCTGATTGTTTTTTTACCCATTTATCATAGTTACGGTTATTGTCGCTAATCTCTGATAAGTAACGAATACGCGAAGGAGGAATAATATAAATCTTCTCGCTCATCTCTTCAGAAATTGTGTATGATGAAACCAAGTTTGCACCAGTTTTATCAGCCACTTTATCCATAATCGACTTGTACAAACGGTTCATGCCAGGGTCGTTAAACTGACTGGCAATTGTACCATAAACTGGCATATCGTCTGGCTTTTTATCGAATAATTTATGGTTGCGTTGATATTGTTTTTTAACATCACGCAATGCATCTAAAGCACCTTTTTTATCAAACTTATTTATAGCAATAATGTCGGCAAAATCCAACATATCAATTTTTTCTAGTTGTGTTGCAGCACCATATTCTGGTGTCATTACATATAAAGCCACATCACTATGATCCATTATTTCAGTATCACTTTGGCCAATACCCGAAGTTTCAATAATAATTAAATCAAAATTTGCAGCTTTTACAATATCAATAGCTTCTTGCACATGTTTTGATAAAGCTAAATTACTTTGCCTTGTAGCCAACGAGCGCATATACACACGAGGATTTTTAATAGCATTCATTCTAATTCTATCACCCAAAAGTGCACCACCGGTTTTCTTTTTTGATGGATCTACAGAAATAATTGCAATTGTTTTTTCGGTAAAATCTAATAAAAACCTGCGCACCAACTCATCAACCAAAGAAGATTTTCCGGCACCACCAGTACCTGTAATTCCTAATACAGGAGCGCTTGTGGTGTGTTTATTATCTTGGTTAATTTTATCTAAAACATGTTGAAACTTTTCAGGATTATTTTCGGCTGCCGAAATTAATCGAGCAATAGATTTAACGTTTTTTGTTGAAAGGTGTTTTGCCTCATCGCCAATATCCTGACCCGTTGCATAATCGCACTTTTCTAACATATCGTTAATCATTCCTTGCAAGCCCATTGCTCGCCCATCATCCGGACCATAAATACGGCAAATACCATAATTGTGCAGTTCTTCCATCTCTTCAGGTAAAATGGTTCCACCGCCACCACCAAATATTTTTATATGGCTACAGCCTTTTTCTTTAAGCAAATCGTACATGTATTTAAAATACTCTACGTGTCCACCTTGATAGCTAGTCATAGCAATTGCATTTGCATCTTCTTGTATGGCACAATCAACCACCTCTACGGCACTTCTATCATGCCCAAGATGAATTACCTCTGCTCCACTAGCCTGAATAATTCTACGCATAATATTTATGGCAGCATCATGCCCATCAAATAAAGCAGCGGCTGTTACTATTCGTATTTTGTGTTTAGGTTGATATATTGCTACAGTTTCCATATATGTGTTTTAAATAAAAAAAATCGAACAAATGTATAGGTTTTATTGGTATTAACAGCGTTTTTATAGGTAATAAACAAGATTTTTAATACAACGAATATAGTAGAACCACAGCGGGCTCTTCATTAACCACAGCGAACACAACGAATTCACTGCGGGCACAGCGATTAACATTGGTGCATATAATGCTTAGAAACACAGTGCTCGCGGTGGTTTCTTTTCACTCCGTGTTCGCTGTGGTTAATTTCTCCGACTTTGGTATACGTAACCCACTAAAAACTATAAACCAAGCTATTATTAAAGCTGCTAAACATTTTATTAATACCTGGAGGTGGGTCGGCATCAAAAACATATTTTGCTTGGGTTCTAAAAGAAAACTTACCCGAAGATTTAAATAACAAACTCGCTTCAACCGAAACACGGTAATCATTTATATCTGTAATTTTTGGTTGCAAGTAAGCCACCAATGTCATGGGCAAATAATCCCATTCGCTAATATCTAAACTTGCGTAAGAGCTTAAACGTAAATTATTTTGGGCAGCATGATTTGGGTTTTGTTCGTGCTCATACATCAACACATTACCCACATAAAAAAATGATTTTTTATCTTTATAAACCCTAAACCTAAGTCCGCCACCAGTAAGCACCCGCAAGCTAATATCTAATTGCTGATTAAATTGAACTTGTGCAAAAGCCTCCGGAAAAACTACCGAATCACCAAGTCTTATGTACCTAAAATGTTGAAAAGCATTATTCAATAAATTTTTATTATCAACACTAACAAAACTTACATCATTAACCATTAAAATATTACGCTTTGCATTTGCATGTATAAGCGAAAAACGGTTGCTTAACTGTAAGAGTGTAGTAGTAATTTGCGTGTAGTTGGCTCCAAACTCTATATTACCTTGCCAGCCCATTTTAGGATTTTCGTAGCGTCTGCCTTCCATGCTCACAATTTGCTGTGCATAGGCATTGTTTAAAACAAATACAGAAAAAATAACCGCTATCCACCTCATTAATGTTGGCAAATATATACAGTTGTTTTTATTAGTTAAAATGAAACAGTTTGGCATTATCTAAAAAACACTACATTTGCCCTTTGCAATTTTAAAACAACAAACATTTTAATAGAATGAATTTAAGAGAGATCGTAGCAATTTCGGGTGTTGGCGGATTACACAAAATAATTGGCCGTACAAAAACAGGTTTAATTTTAGAAAGCTTAAACGAAACAAAAAAACGTTTCCCAACAAGCATTCAAGATAAAGTATCGGTTTTAGAAGACATATCAATGTACACCGAAGACGGTGACATGCGCTTGGCCGAGGTGTTTGTTAAATTAAACGAAAACGGTAAAGTACCTACATCAAAAGATGATGTTAAAACACTTCGCCAGTTTTTAGTTGATGTAATAAAACTAGATAGCGAGCGTGTATACGACAGCGATATTAAAAAACTAATAACTTGGTACAATGCACTAAAAGATATTGTTGATTTTAAAGCTTTACTTGCCGAGCAACAAGCTGAAGAAGCAGAAGCAATAGCTGCTGAAGAAGTAGAAGCAGCTCCTAAAAAGACAGCAAAAAAGACTAGCAAAAAAACCGAATCGGGTGAAGAAACTGAAGTAGAAAAACCAAAGAAAGTTGCTGCAAAAAAAGCTGCACCTAAAAAAACTACTACTACTAAAACAGTAACTCCAAAACCAACAAAACTTAGCAACAAAACTGCTTCAAGCACCAATACTTACCGCCCTAAGTCGGTATAATATTGTAGTAACATTACACAAAAAAAGCCTCTTCAAACCCGAAGGGGCTTTTTGTTTTTGGGGCTTTCCCGCTCTTGGGCGGGTCGCGTGTTCTGTGCTACTTCGGTAGCACTGCCACCCGCTAAGCCAGGGTTTATCTTTAATAATAAGTTTAACTAAATTAAAGAACTTCATCACCAAACCAAATCCTCAACACACCATTAAATTTTAAAAAATTGGCATAAAAAAAAGAGGTTGTAAAATTATACAACCTCTTTTAAATTTTTAATACTAACCCGGTATACGGGCCAAGTATTTTTCTAAATCTTTTATTTGGCTTACCACCTGATCATTTTTAGGTTTACAGTTTTTTGCTCTTCTAAAAAAATCTTTTGCGGCTCTAAACTCACGTTTGTTCATATACACCTGCACCATTCCTAAATGTGCCATAGCTTCGCTTTCTTTATCAGAAATACCTTTGGCCAAAGCAGCTTTTAAATACTTCTCTGCTTCTCTAAAATTACTTTTTTGCAAAGCCATCATACCTAATTGCATTTTATTTGCACCTTCGGTATCAGCCATGTTACTGCCAATTGATGCACTCTTTTTTAAATGCATTTCGGCACTATCAAAGTCTTTGTTCATCATGGCTATGTTGCCTTTTAAAGTGTAAAATGTACTACGAATTGGCTTAAACAACAATGCCGGAAACCATACCATATTGATGATACGTTCTACTTCTTCCATATCGCCATTTTCCATTGGCTCTTGCACCAAACGCAGCGGACCAATAAAAAAATGGGTAAAAATAGCTATAAACGAAAGTGTGTAAAAAATAATTGCAGCCCAAATATCACCTAAGTTGGCAAACTGTAGCAATAAACCAATTACTAAAGCAGCCACACCAGCCCATAATCGATATTTAATAAGTAGATTGTAAAATTTCATTATTTAATTTTTATGGTTGCAAATGTATTAAAACCTGCATAAAGTCCCTGCATAAAAAGAATTTGGGCTATAATTTATAAAATCCAAACTCTAACCGCATACTTTTTATTTACGTTAACTATTTAACATCAATATTTTGCAGGTTTGTTTACGTGTGTCAAGTTACATTACAACTTGTACTTATAAACGTTCTCCATTGCATCTTCAGGCGTTTTTAAATTACATAGTTCTTTAATAAAACCATCGGCCATACCATAAACCCAGCCATGCAATTGTATCTCACCATTTTTCCATGCTTGCTGAATGATGGTAGTTTTAGCAACATTTTTAATTTGCTCAATAACGTTTAGCTCTGTTAATCTATTAGCTCGGTCAGTAATATTATCTATAGCATCAAGCTCTGTTTGATGTTTGGTATACACATCTTTAATATGGCACAACCAATTATCTACAAAACCATGCAAATCATTACTCATTGATGCAATTACGCCACCACAGCCGTAATGTCCACATACTATTACATGTTTTACATGTAAATAATTTACAGCATACTCTAATACACTCAAAAAATTCATATCAGTATGCACTACTAAATTGGCTACATTTCTATGTACAAAAATTTCTCCGCTACTTGTATTTGTGATTTCGTTTGCTGGCACACGGCTATCACTGCAACCAATCCATAAATAATCTGGCTTTTGACCTTTGGCTATATTTACAAAAAAATCTTTATCCTCTTGTAATTTTTCAAGTACAAATCTTTTATTACCTTCAATTAATTTTAAATATGAGTTTTCCATTTAATATATATTTTTTAATGTGCACCAAAACGGTACACGTCTTTAATTTTAATCAATTCTAATTTAATGTTTCTAAACTTTGCAGTTTCTTTAAAGTCGTTAATTACTTCTAATACATCATAATCAATATATCTAGATTTTGATCCATCAATAACTACGTATTCGCCTACAGGAATTTCTTCTAGCGTAGCAAGTATGCTTGCTTTGTTTAGAAATGAAACCTCTTCTGTTAGTACCAATCTTATTGGCTCACCTGCTTTACGTGTATGTGCTTCACTTTGTTTTGTGTAAGTTATCATCATATTATTTTTTAATATAAAAAATATTCCAATACTCAATCCAATACCAATACCTACTAATAAATCGGTAAATACTATTGCAACAATAGTAACAATAAATGGAATAAATTGATTAAATCCTACTTTATACATGTTTTTATAAATGCTAATTTTGGTTAATTTGTAACCAGTTACTAATAAAATAGCAGCAAGCGATGCATAAGGGATAAGATTAATAATTTTAGGAATAAAGATAGCAGATAGCAATAACAAAATACCGTGTATAAATGAAGACATTTTACTTTGTGCACCAGAATTAACATTAACAGAACCCCTAACAATAACTGCTGTTATTGGCAAGCCACCAATAAAACCAGAAATAATATTACCAATTCCTTGTGCTTTTAACTCTTGATTTGATGGACTATCGCGTTTATGCGGATCTATTTTATCAATAGCTTCTAAGCTTAGTAAGGTTTCAATACTGGCAATTAATGCTAATGTTATTGCTACTTTATATACAAGCGGATTTTTTAAAAATGAAAAATCTGGCAAAGTAAAAAAAGTAAAAAACTCTGAAACAGAATTTGTAATAGGTACACTTACTAAATGGTTGCTATTTAACGCTAACAAGGGGTTTGATGTTTGAAAAAACATATTTAACACAATGCCGATTACTACAACAAACAATGGCCCAGGAATTAACTTAAGTTTTGGGTTAGTAATTTTATCCCAACCAATTAAAATAACCATTGATACAACACTAATAATTACAGCCCCAATATTAAATTTATTAACGGCTGAAATTAATGCAGTAAACGAGTTTTCGGTATCGTTTTGAATAAACTGAAAATCACCTTCGTAATCAGCATCGTAACCTAATGCATGTGGTATTTGTTTTATAATTAAAATAATACCAATTGCGGCCAACATTCCTTTAATAACACTTGATGGAAAATACTTACCAATAGTGCCCGCTTTTACATAACCAAGTATAATTTGTAATATACCAGCTAAAACTACTGCAACTAAAAAACCCTGGTAACTACCAATATCTGTTATGGCAGTTAGTACAATTACAGTAAGCCCAGCTGCAGGACCACTTACCGCTAACTGACTTCCACTAAAAGCTGAAACTATAATTCCACCTACAATACCAGCAATCAACCCAGAAAAAAGTGGGGCACCAGAAGCTAAAGCTATCCCCAAACAGAGTGGTAAAGCAACCAAAAACACAACTAAACCAGCGGGTAAATCTTGGTTTATAGTTGCAAAACTAAGCCCACCTTTGGCAGGTCTTGTTTTATTAATCATAAATTTAAATATTAAAAACACCTTTAAAAATAACCCCTAACAGGGTTTTAAATTATAGTTTGCTATAATTGGTGTTCTTCGGGAGGTGGCTTAGGTACAAATTGAAATGCGAAGTTTAACAAATCAATTTGTTTATTTTTTAACACTTGGTTAAATTCTACCAAATTGGTAGCAAGATTAAAATGAAATAAGTAAAACACTTCATCTTCGGCACAACCATTGGTATTGCCATCATCATCTTCAGGATGTGTTTCTTCAACTACGCGCTCTTCTTCAACTACACTAATGCCATTTGATAAACATTTTTTGATAAGCAGAATTAATGAGAAAGAATCAGGAATGGTGGCTTTAATTTGAGCTTGTTTATCTGAGTTATTAACTGCAACATTTTTACCATAACCTGGAAAGGCTATAACAATACAAAACAACAGAAATAAAAAAATAGACAGTGTTTTTTTGTTCATCTTAACCTTCGCAATTTATGCTAAAAAGTATAAACATTATATTTTTTTGAAGATTTTAAATGAGCCTAGTCCCCATTTATGCATGCGATAGATGATAGAAGTATGCAAAACGCCTAAGCCATAAATACTACTGCGTTTAAAATTAATGCTTGATGCTTCTGGAAAATATTTTGTAGGACAAGTTACTTCACCTATCTCAAAACCTTCGTTAAATATTTGGGCTATCATTTGGTTATCAAACACAAAATCATCACTACATAACTCGTAGTTAACTTTATCTAATACCGCTTTATTAAATGCCCTATAACCAGTGTGGTATTCAGATAGTTTTTGCCCCATCATAATATTTTGAAAAAAGGTTAAACACCGGTTAAAAACATATTTATACATCGGCATTCCGCCTTTTAAAGCTCCCATTCCTAAAATGCGTGAGCCAAATACTGCTGGATACACATCATAAGCAATAATACCTGCTATACCATGAATAAGCATGGGTGTGTATTGGTAATCTGGGTGTAACATAATCACAATATCAGCATTTAACTCTTTGGCTTTATTGTAACAAGTTTTTTGGTTTCCACCGTAACCTTTGTTTTTTTGATGCTTTATAACATGCTTAATTCCAATGTCTTTACCCAACTCACTGGTATTGTCTTTACTTGCATCATCCACCAAAATTACATCATCTACAATATCAAAAGGAATTTCGTTGTAGGTTTTAACTAATGTTTGCGATGCATTATATGCTGGCAATACCACTACAATTTTTTTGTTGTTAAGCATTTGTTATAAATATTGGCAAAGATGCAATTACAAGCTTAAAAAGCCAAACTTTTGGGTATTTACTCATAGCGTAATGCTTCAATTGGGTCGAGTTTAGATGCTTTAACTGCTGGATAATAACCAGAAACCACCCCAACAATTACACAAATTACCAATCCTAAAACTATCCATAACCATGGAATTATAAAGCCACCGCCCATAAGTAAACTAACAATATTGCCAATGGTTAATCCTAAAATAACCCCTCCTATTCCACCAATTTGGCAAATTAAAATAGCTTCGAATAAAAACTGTCTCCGTATGGCACTGCTAGTAGCGCCAATGGCTTTTCGCACACCAATTTCGCGGGTTCTTTCTGTAACTGATACCAGCATAATATTCATCAACCCAACTGCTGCCCCAAGCAAAGTAATAAATGCAATTGCGCTTGCCGCAATGGTTACATAGTTTAATGCCCCCATCGATTCTTCCGCTAAATTATCACTTTTAATAATCTCGAAATTATTAGGAGCATAAACAGCAAGTTGCCTAATTCTTCTAAATAATGCGGTGGCTTCATCAACCCCCAAATCAAGCTGATTAAGGTTATTAACCATTACAG
>JAUCCO010000047.1:0-21192 GCA_034676125.1 Bacteroidia bacterium | reverse complement strand
AAATATCTACATTTTGTGCTACAGCAGTTGGGTTGATATTATCGTGAACAGTTACCGTTGCAATTGCAATTGAAACGTTTCCGTTTACATCCGTTACTGTTAAAGTATCAGTATTAGCACCCACGTTCGAGCAATCAAAATTTGTTTTGCTTAAACTGTACGAAGCAATTGAACAATTATCTGTTGAACCATTATTAACAGCAGTTGTAGAAGTTGAAGCTGCACCGTTTGCATCAAGATAAATATCTACATTTTGTGCTACAGCAGTTGGGTTGATATTATCGTGAACAGTTACTGTTGCATTAGCAATAGAGCTGTTTCCGTTTGCATCAGTAACTGTTAAAACAACATTATTGCTACCTACGTTAGTACAATCAAAAGTAGTTTTGCTTAACACTAAAGTTGCAATGTTGCAATTATCTGTCGAGCCATTATTGATTTGTGTTGGAGCAACAATAGCTGTACCACTTGAATTTAAGTTTACAGCAATATTTTGTGCTAAAGCAATAGGTTTTATAGTATCAATAACTGTAACGATTGCATTAGCTGTTGAAACATTTCCATTCGCATCGGTTACAACTAAAGTAACGGTATTGTTACCCACTTTTGTACAATCAAACGTATTTGAAGATCCAGTTCCAGTCCATGTTGCCTGAATAAACAATCTTTTGACTGTGCCTCCACAAGGGTCTCCAAATAAATTATTAGAAGCTGGAATTGTAGCACTATTTTTATTTAGTGCTAATCCCTGAACAACAGAAACACTATTGCTTGCATTACACCAGCCAGCAGTAAAGTTACCACAACTTCCGTTTGGTGTTCCATAACTTGCAAAGTCAATTGAAGTTATTAAAGCTCCTGCTGGTGCAGTAATTGTTACGCTTTGATTTTCTGTTCCTGCTCCGCAGATGATTCCATTTTGGCTTAGCGAATAGGAAACTGTTCCACAATTATCGTTACTTCCATTATCAATTTGAGCTGCTGTAATACTTGCTTGTCCTGCTGCATTTAAATAAACAGTTATGTTTTTTGTTATTGCTTTAGGTTTAATATTATCAATAACAGTAACTACAAAGCTGCAACTTGTATTGCCACAGATGCTGCTAACTGAAACGGTAACGGTGGTTTGACCAACATTAAATCGAGATCCACTGCCGGTTCCCGACCCACTTCCTGTTGTTGCTCCTGTAAATGCATAGGTTACACTTGGTGATGTTCCTGTAATAGTTGGACTATATGAGTAAACTGCTGAACAACTATTTGAATCCGCATAAATTTGTTGATACTGTGTTTGTGGGCAGTTGGTAATTGAAACACTAGGATTAACAAGAACATTGATTGTATTCGATCTTGTTGAGATGCCTGATCCTGTTACAATAGCAGTGTAGTTGCCAGTTGAATTAGTTGTATAACTAATACTTGTTGCGCCAGTTATATTGGTTGAATCTTTTTGCCATTGGTAAGTTAAACCAGTTCCACTATTTGCAGTTAAGGTAACAGCAGAGCCTACACAAAATGTAGTGCTGCCACCTGCGGTAATACTTGCTGGGGCACTTACTGTTAAACTAAAGTGCTGATGAACATGTTGTCCCCCATGATGATAAACATCTTCGGCTTCAAGTTCAATTTCATATTCGCCTACATTAGCAATTAAAGGTGTACCAGATAAAGTAGCAGTTCCATTACCAGTGCTTACTAATGTTAACCATGAAGGTAAGTTAGATCCTAAAACGTCTACGGTATCACCATAAGGAATATCTGCATCATTAACCGTAACTTTATAAGTGTATAGTTGCCCAGCTATTACGCTAGTAACAGGTGCTGAACTAATTGATGGTGTAGTATTTACAATAATAGTAAAATTACGTGTAGTAAAAATAGTTGGAAATTCTGATATGGTTGCTTGGTAAGCAAAGTTTTTAACACCAAAATTTGCAGGTGTTGGAGTCCAACTTAAAATGGTTTGACCTGGGTTACTACCAGTTGTTGGAACCGTAGGGCTTAATGAAGCAGTTGCAGGAATTCCTGTGGCAAATGCAATTGATACATTAGAACCTAATGAGCTTTGTGCAACTATGGTGTCTTTGAATAATTGACCAGTTTCTATTTGGCGGAAAGAATTTTGCAATGCTGTAGGTGCAATAAAAACTGGTGCCGGTTCTGCAACTACTCTAATAGTAACAGCCGTAGTAGTTTGTACACCTACATTATCTGATGCAATAAAACTTAATACGTTAGTTGTACCAATTTGAGCTCCTAATGGAGTCCAACTAAAATTGGTTGATGACGGATTGCCCGTAGCGGGTAAATTTGCATTACTAAAATTAGCAGTAGTAATATAGCTAGGTAATCCAGCTACCGACATAGATACCGAACTTCCCGCATCGCCATCTGTTGCTTTAATTGGAAATGTAATCGTTTGTCCTGCCATTACATTAAACACTGTACCATTAGTAGGAGTAACTCCGTAATCAAAAACTGGCGGGGTTGATGCTCCTACCATATTGATTAAAAAGTCTAACATTATTTGATTACCGTCATTATCCGTAACAGTTACCAAAGCGTTGTATTGTTGGCC
This sequence comes from Bacteroidia bacterium, assembly GCA_034676125.1. Taxonomy (GTDB): domain Bacteria; phylum Bacteroidota; class Bacteroidia; order UKL13-3; family UKL13-3; genus UBA6183. Next base: position 18,614 of record JAUCCO010000047.1, on the reverse strand, counting down.
AATAAGTTTACCAACAGTATTAAGTGTAATTTGACCAGTAGTTGAATTAATTGAAAATCCTGAAGGCTCTGACTGTCCTGCTAAAGCACCTGTAAATGAAGGTGTGCCAAACGTTATAGTCGAACCTGCATCAGGGTCACTAGCAGGCACAGTATAAGTGGCTGCTGGCGCATTTATTGGCATATTAATAATTGCAGGTAAAGTAGATACAGGAGTACTTCCCGGATTATTAGTATTCAAAATGATATACTCATTCCAGCTTCCATTACTATTGTTAATGGTTGTACTTATCTTACAGCAGCTGGTATTTGTTAGTATTGTTGGAGTTGCTGTTTTGTTTAAAGTAACTAAAGCAGATCCAGCTGCGTTCGACCATTGTCCTGATGGGTCAGTAACAATTGTCATAGGTACATTAACAAAGCCAGAATTGCCTCCAGAAAAATTAAAGCGAGCTACATTAGATGCAGAATTTAGTCGCCATGCTTCACTAACGCTAAGCCTGTAGGTAACTGTTGTTGATGTTTCAGATACTCTGGCAGCTGTGGCTGCTCCATACCTAAAATGAGATGCTAATAGGTTTGATGCTGAAAGCACAATTCCTAAAATAAATAAGAGTAAATGTTTACTCTTAAATAACACACCAAAAAGCTTGGTAAGTTGGTGGTTAGGGGGTAATTTTTTTTTCATATTATTAATTGATTAGTTTGGATTTTATCAACCTAGCACTTCTATACATAATGCATTTAAAATGTTAAAAATTGACTAATCAAACTTATAAACTAATCTCACAATTGATTATCTGCCTAATAATATGGTGTACTGGTTTTTTTTCAAAGGGTGGTTTTTTAGATATCAAGTACATTAATTTGAAATACAAGAAAATACATGAATATGTACCATGGGCAATATCCTCCCCAAGTTTTAATAATTAGCTTTAATTAACCAATTAATGAAATGGTTACTAAGATGTATTTTTGAGGTTTAAGTGGTAAATGCCTATACTTTACTAATAAGAGCATGGAGGTGTTTTTTTGATGATTTATGCTTAAACTAAGTTGTATGTATAGTTAATAAAAGAAATTGCTAAATATTATTTTAGACATAAAAAAAGACAAACTGTGCGTGTTTGCATCATTAACAAATCTGCAAAAAAAGCCAGCTAGAAAAAAGAATATATCCATCAAAAAAAAGTAATTCTAAATACTTTAGTAAAGTATAAATTGCCGGTTAATATTTATGAAGATGATAATTTTACCTCACATACATCTTCACATGCTCAATACCACCTTCCCAAAAATGTTCGCCTTTGGGCAAAAGGCCATTACGCAGGTAAAAGTTTTTGCCCGCCAATTGTGCGTATAGGTAAACCGGTTTTTCGTCTTGCGGTACATCAGCAACAATACGTTTAAGCAACGCTGCTACAACTTGTTGATTTCTAATATCTTTACTCACGGCAAAACGCTCCAGTTTATAGCAAATTATATTTAAGCCCTAATGTGAAAAATTGATTATAAATTACTTCAAATTGTTTGAGTTTGTCAATTCTATTAAATGATTTATAAACATTAGCTTCAATATGAAAGGTGTTATTAAGAGCATAGCTACAGGAATAATTAATGCCCCAATCCCATCTCAGAAATCTGTCTGTGTAATCTTGTACGAAATTAGATTCGAACATTCTGTTAGATGAAACTTTAAAATCTTTTTCGTAGAAAAACTGTTTCGCACTTAATAGATAGGAAATATTAACCCCACTACTAAACATAAATCGCCTAGCTTTGAGGCCCAAGTTAATCTGAATATCCAAATAATTTAGATTGTAGGAATAATTTTGAGTGTATCTGGTGTTGTTAGAGGCAGAGTTTGTGAAGTTTGATTTGAAACCTTTCTCAAACAAAGAGACATCAGTGTGTAGGTTAAATTTCCATAGCTTGAATCGCGGTTGGTATTGAGCACCTATATAAAACGATGGAAGATTATGCTTCGCTTGATGGGTTTTGTTGAATGTGTAAAAGCTATTAACATAAGATTGTTGGGCTAAGGATATTCCACTCTTAATAAAAAGCGAGCTTTTTAATGGATTATTTGCCAACAAGGAATTGCTTAATGTCAAGTAAAAAAGTACGAGTCCGCTTTTATATTTCATTCTAGTATATGTCTCCGGTGCAACATCTATTTATCATTCCACCCCCTCCAATACGCTCAACACAACAAAATGTGATTTTAGGGTCACTAGTTATTGTTACCGTGAAGTTTCCTATTTCTGTATCTCCATTCAGATCTGGATCATCTTCAGTTAATGTAATCGTCCCAACACCATCTTTAACTTCACAGCTAACTTTCATTTTGACACAAATTGGTCCAAGACCTGATTTAGTTAAGCAAGAAAGGCATGATGTCGGGTTTCCGTTGGCGTCTTTACCATATGGAAGTTTATCAATTTCCATATAAACATAACACAAACCACCTTTAAGAGAGTGGCCCCAACAGAATTTCACCTTGGATGTAAAACTTACAGAGCCGTTACAGCCAGCTATAGGAATACCAAAATCGTCACTGCAAGATGTCCATTTAATCTCTGCGGTACTGTAATCATTCATGAATTGCTTTATACAGTCAGTGTTGCAAGCAGCCGCCTCTGATAAATCTACGCATTTTAAGGTGCAATCACCTTGCATTTTTTTGAGTTTAGCGTTCTTCGGCTCCTCGTTGATTGAATTTTCATTTATTGATTTAGAGCAAGATAAAAACAGAGTAGTTACTGAAAATACTAGTAACACTGTGAGTAATAGGTTTTGTTTGTTTTTCATATTAGTGGAATTTATAATTAATTAAAAAAATTATTTCTGAGCTATTGAATGAACTAAATTTAGAGCTAAACTGATTTTCCCGAATTGGAAAATAGCAGCCATAGAACTCTGCCCCCAAGTTGTTAGATAACTTGTATTCAAGGGATAAAGAGGTGAAGATATTTAACAGGTTGATTTGCAGAGCATCTGTGTTTTCGTTCACTGCAAAAACGCGATTGACTCTTGAAGTGAATACATCTTCTTCCCCGTCTGCATATCCATCAACATGATATTTGCCAACTGGCTTCTGGCTGTAGGTCGCTTTTATCACACATCTTATCCCTGCTCCAACCCCTAAACCAAATTTGTTCCATTGTCTTGTTAAGTATATTGGTAATGAAATCATGTGTTGTTGAATCTTTGTACTTAATCGCACTTCTGTTGTTTGCGGTCCTTGATCCCAATTGGTGATGAATGATATTTTATTCTTATAATCACCAATATTACTGTAGGCGTAGCGTATTGATATCTGAGAATACCAATTAACTGATATTGCCTTTTTTTGATTTAGTCCAATCCCTAATATGAAGGAATTTGAAATTGGAGTTTTGTCTGCGAAAAATAGGCCTGAACCAATTAGCAGAGAGGAGGAGTAACTTGACTTGTTTTCTTGAGCAATTGTTGTATTAACAAGCAAAAAACTTATCACAACAATTATCACAATTTTGAGCAGAGTGAATGTTGTTTTGGCTAATTTCATGGGATGATGATATATCAAATATAGTTAACTTTTTAAAAGTTGCAAACACTCACATAAAATACATTATATGCACATCTTCACATGCTCAATACCACCTTCCCAAAAGTGTTCGCCTTTGGGTTTAAGTCCATGGCGCAGGTAAAAGTTTTTGGCCGCCAATTGTGCGTGTAGGTAAACCGGTTTTTCGTCTTGCGGTACATCAGCAACAATACGTTTAAGTAACGCTGCCCCAACTTGTTGATTTCTAAAATCTTTACTCACGGCAAAACGCTCTAACTTATAGCCCTTTTCGGTTTGACGCCAGCGGGCTGTGCCTACTATTTGGTTGTTTATCAGGGCCACGTAATGGTAACTTTCTTCTTCAAATTCCCATTCAATATCTTCCGGACAGTTTTGTTCAATAACAAATACTTCCTTACGTATTTTATGCGCTTCATTTAGCTCTTCTGTTGTTTCAACCAACTTTACTGTAATCATACCTTGAGTTTGCAAAAAAAGTTTATGTTTGCAAACATAATACATCAAGTAACATGAGCAACATAGTTGAATTATTAGGCGCAAATGCCGACAGCTTATTAAAGCACGAGTGTAAAACAATTAGCAAAGAGCAAATTCATGCTCCTAGTCCAACTTTTGTAAACGATATTTTTGGACAAACAAACCGTAACCCACAAGTATTACGTAGCCTACAACAAATTTATGGTACAGGCCGTTTAGCAAACACTGGATATGTTTCAATTTTACCTGTAGACCAAGGTATTGAGCATAGTGGAGGAGCATCTTTTGCCCCAAACCCACGCTATTTCGACCCACAAAACATAGTTGAATTAGCTATTGATGGTGGATGTAACGCTGTAGCTTCAACTTACGGTGTTTTAGCATCTTGCTCACGTAAGTATGCACACAAAATTCCATTTATTGTAAAAATTAACCACAACGAGTTTTTAAGCTACCCAAATAAATTTGACCAAATTATGTTTGGTTCGGTTGAAGAAGCTTGGAACTTAGGTGCAGTAGCAGTTGGTGCTACAATATATTTTGGAAGCGATGAAAGTGCTCGCCAAATACAAGAAGTAGCAGCAGCTTTTGAGCGTGCTCACGAGTTAGGTATGGCTACTATTTTATGGTGCTACTTGCGTAACAACGCATTTAAAAAGGATGGTGTTGATTACCATACAGCGGCAGATTTAACTGGCCAAGCAAACCATTTAGGTGTAACTATACAAGCTGATATTATTAAGCAAAAATTACCTACAAACAATGGTGGTTACACTGCTTTAAATTTTGGTAAAACACATAGTAAAGTTTATACCGAACTTTCATCAAATAACCCAATTGACTTAGCGCGTTACCAAGTTGCAAATTGCTACATGGGCCGTCAAGGTTTAATTAATTCGGGTGGCGAGAGTAAAGGTGCAAGCGATTTATCAGAAGCAGTTACAACGGCAGTAATTAACAAACGCGCTGGTGGCCAAGGTTTAATTTCTGGTCGTAAAGCATTTCAAAAACCAGTAAACGAAGGCATAACATTATTAAATGCTATCCAAGATGTTTACTTAGATAAAACAATTACATTAGCTTAATAAAGCAAATAAGTTATTGGTTGATTGGTTCGAGTAAGTTCGTTTCAATCAACCAATTTCATTTTTAAATGGTTTTTAAGTGCTGTTTAAATGGTAATAAAAACCTAAAATCTAAACAAAATGAGTTGGTTTAAACGTGTAAAAGAAGGTATTACCACATCTACCGAAGAAAAAAAATCGGTACCAGATGGTTTGTGGCATAAATGCCCAAGATGTAAAAAAGCCGTTACCACTGCCGAGCATGAGGCTAACCAATACGTTTGCCCAAGCTGTAGCTACCACGATAAAATTGGTTCGAAAGAATATTTTGAGCTTTTGTTTGATGAAAGTAAATACACCGAATTATTTGCAAACATTAAACCTACCGACCCTTTAGCATTTGTTGATACAAAAGATTACAAATCGCGCTTAGCAGATAGCCAAAAGAAAAGCGGCATGACAGATGCAATGCGTGTTGGAACTGGTACGATACATACCTTTCCGATGGTTATTGCATGTATGGATTTTAATTTTATTGGTGGCAGTATGGGAAGTGTAATGGGTGAAAAAATTGCCCGTGCTATAGATTATGGTCGCGAACATAAAATGCCAGTTATGATTATATCAAAATCGGGCGGGGCACGTATGATGGAAGCTGCATTTAGTTTAATGCAAATGGCCAAAACATCAGCCAAATTAGCCTTATTAGCTAAAGAAGGCATTCCGTATATTAGTTTATTAACCGACCCCACAACGGGCGGTGTTACCGCATCATTTGCAATGTTAGGCGATTTTAATATTGCCGAACCAGAAGCATTAATTGGTTTTGCTGGTCCACGTGTAATTCGCGAAACCATTGGTAAAGATTTACCTAAAGGATTTCAAAGCTCAGAGTTTTTATTAGAACATGGATTTGTTGATATGATAGTAAACCGAACCAACTTAAGAAATCAATTAGGTCAACTACTTTCATTATTGGCCAATAAGCCAATAGTAAAAGCTGAAGTAGCTTAGTAAAATATGTTCAATTTAAAAAAGCAGTACAATTTAATTTGTGCTGCTTTTTTTGTTTAGAGGAAAAAAGGTTCCGACCTTTATTTTAGGGCTTTTATGGCCTCTTGTATAAATAGATCATTTCCATCTATTACATCTTGTAAGGTTGATGATTTTACTTGTAACTCGGGAATAATTCCAACACCGTGATGTTGACTTCCATCATATCTGGGTGTATACATTTGTGTATGCCAAAATTGATAAAGCCCAAAAACAATAAATGAATTTATGTTGCCATTTGTTCCTGCTGTTTGTTCACCAACTATTTTTCCTAATTTATAATATTCTACCATTGACAATATGCTCTCCGCAGCACTTATATTTCTTCCATTAACTACACATACAATATTATCGGTATATTTTGGCAACAGAGGAGGAGTTATCCAGTTTGACGCTATGACAGTATCTTGTTTAATATCATTATGATTTGGATATGTCTGAACGGGGATTGACCAAAGGGTGGGAAATAGTGTATCATTCGTCAAATGAGACAAAATAATTTTGGCTACGTTACCTTTCGGATAACCTCTACAATCAAATACAATTCCTTTAGCATTGGTTAGAAAGTTCTCGGAAATATATTTAAGTGCCGAGTCTCTCAAATTAAATAGATTTACATAGTAGTAATCTTTCTTAATTTCATAAATATCAGGGTGGGCAGTTGCATTAGCATCATTTGTCCTTGCACTAATATTTCTGTTTAATGAAAGTGTTTTTCTTTTGCCGTTTTGCAATAAATCTAATTTCACGAAAGTGTTTTTGTATCCTATAAGCAATTCACTTTCGGCAGTGTATTTGTTCCATGTTTGTGTGGCAGAAGAAATTTTTTGCTGTTTCTTTTTAAAGAAATACATAGCCGGAACATCATCTATACTTGTTACCTCATCTCCAATATTTATTAAAGGTTTTAAGGTATCAGCTACGTATGTAACAATCAATTTGTTTTCAATTAACTGAATTTTTAGTGGTGGCACAAAATCTGGCCACTCTGCCATTGGCGCAAACGGCATAAACCCCGCATGACCATCTTTGTATTCGGCACCAAAATATCCAAGTGTTTCAAAAAACTGAGGTTCATTCATTTCGACTGAAACCATGTTTAAATACTTTTTTAAAATAGCTTCATTGTCAATCTTCATTTCTTTCATGTACGGATAAAAATATTCTTGTGCATTCCACACTTCCATAACAATCCCTATTCGTACATATTTATTATTGATGCTGTATTTTCCTCTTTTTGTTTTAGGGTCGAACTCGCGTTTTGTATTGAAGTACCGATAAATACTATCATTGATGCAAGTTGTAAGTGGTAAAGAGATTAAAATATTCTCGTAAGTTGTTTTAAATAATTGAAAATCGGTGCTGCATTTTTTAATTTCTGAAGTGTAAAGAAACTTCATGGTAGTTGTGTTTTCACCTCGATTGCCCCAGCCTTTACTGTAACGATGAACATAAAAACCATTGCAATTAGTTGAGGCAATTTTTACGGATTGATTTTTCTTATCAAATGGCCTTATAACTAGTTTTGGTTCTAGCGGTGCAAAGCAATTTTCAATAATATTACATAATTCAAGGTCAGAATTTGCAGCTTCTACTTGGGGCAAATATTGCAGCAACAAGTCTTCCCAACCATAAAACGTATCAACAGCTAAAGTTGAACTAAAGTGCCGCACGTATCCATACACTTTATTAAACACGGATATATTGTGTAAGCTCTTACTAGTAATGCTTGGTTGTTGCTTTTTACCAGTAAAATTAATACCTTGAGATTCGTTAGCAAGTATACAAATGCACATTACCAACATGGTTTTAAGTAGTTTCATTTTTTGTTTTATTAATGCATACTAGTTATCATTAGGTTAACTATCAAGCTGCTAATATAATTATAAACAGCATTTAATTTATATATAACCTTCAATCCTTTAGTTTGATATTTATTTTAATGCTACATTTTAAAATCAACCCAAGTTATTTTACACTACTCAGTTAGGCTTGCAATTATCAATTATTTTAATAACTTTGCGGCTCATTTTATTAAACAATAAAACTATAAATTATGAATTTGACCACAGAATCGAAGCAAGCAATCTTCGAAAAGTACGGTAAAGCCAAGTCTAAAGCAGACACAGGTTCAGCTGAGAGTCAGATCGCATTATTTACACACCGTATTAATCACATTTCAGGACACTTAAAGGGTAATAGAAAAGATTACTCTGCAGAGTTAAGCCTTGTGAAATTGGTAGGTAAAAGACGCGCTCTACTAGATTATCTTGTTAAAAATGATATCTACCGTTACAGGGCGATTATTAAAGAATTAGAAATTCGTAAATAATGCTAAATTATTGCGGGTTAACGATGTGTATTTTAGCAAATTTGCTAGATTATATCTCGTAAAACTTTTAAAAGCAGGGGCCAATATTAGCCACTGCTTTTATTTTTTAGTTTAAGTAGTAAAATGAAAAACCTGGTTAATTTTTTAAATAAAACTATAACCAACCTCTTTTAAAAGAAACTTTTATAAAATAAACATTGCAGGGAATAGGCCTTGTAAAAAACAACAAAAATGAGTAAAGCAACAACAAAAACGTTTGAAATTGGTGGTAAAACCATTTCAATTGAAACTGGAAGATTAGCCCGTCAGGCTGATGGAGCAGTAGTAGTAAGAATGGGCGACACGATGATATTAGCTACGGCAGTATCAGCACGCGAAGCCAAAGAAGATGTGGATTTTATGCCACTAACGGTAGATTACCAAGAAAAATTTGCAGCAGTTGGCCGCATACCTGGTAGTTTCCACAAGCGCGAAGCAAAATTAAGTGATTACGAGGTATTGGTTAGCCGTATAGTTGACCGTGCATTACGCCCACTTTTTCCTGAAAATTACCATGCAGATACACAGGTAATGTTACAGTTAATTTCTGCCGACAAAAATTTAAACCCTGATTGCCTTGTAGGTTTAGCCGCTTCGGCTGCACTTATGGTAAGTGATATTCCTTTTAATGGTCCAATTTCTGAAATTCGTATTGCACGTATAAATGGCGAGTTTGTTTTAAATCCAAACATCGACCAATTGGTTAATGCAGATATGGATTTAATAGTAGCTGGTACCGAGAAGGATTTAAACATGGTTGAAGGCGAGTGTAGTGAAGTGAGCGAAACAGATATGTTAGCTGCTTTAAAAATTGCTCACGAAGCCATTAAATTACAGTGTAAAGCACAATGGGAATTATGCGAAATGCTTGGTGGTAAAAAGCCAGTACGTGAATATAACCACGAGCGTAGTGACGAAACTTTAGCTGCAAAAATTCGTGAGTATTCTTACGATAAAATAATGGCTATTGCTAAAGGTGCTTTAAGCAAAAACGATCGTACCGCTGCATTTAAAGCAGTGCGCAAGGAGTTTGTTGCTGAATTTTATCCAGAAGGTAGCGAAACACAACCTGATAAGTTTTTAATGAATAAATACTTTCATGATGTGGAATATGATGCCGTACGTGCAATGGTTTTAAACGAAAAAACGCGTTTAGATGGCCGTAAGTTAGATGAAGTTCGCCCAATTTGGAGCGAAGTAAACTACTTACCGGGTGCGCATGGTAGTGCAGTATTTACACGTGGCGAAACACAATCGTTAACTACAGTAACTTTAGGTACTAAACTTGATGAGCAATTACTTGATGCACCAATGAATGCTGGTTATGCCAAATTCTTGTTACATTATAATTTCCCATCATTTTCTACTGGCGAAGTAAAACCAAATCGTGGTCCTGGACGTAGAGAAATAGGACACGGTAACTTAGCATTACGTGGTTTAAAACGTATTTTACCACCATTATCAGAAAGTCCTTATACCATTCGTATTGTTAGTGATATTTTAGAGTCAAATGGTTCGTCATCTATGGCAACTGTTTGTGCTGCATCATTGGCATTAATGGATTCGGGTATTAAACTTAAAGGTGCCGTAAGTGGTGTTGCAATGGGTTTAATTAGTGATGAAAGTACTGGTAAGTATGCAATTTTAACAGATATTTTGGGTGATGAAGATCACCTTGGTGATATGGATTTTAAAGTAGTAGGTACTGCAAAAGGTATTACTGCTTGCCAAATGGATATAAAAATAAATGGTTTAAGATGGGAAATGGTTGAAGAAGCTTTATTGCAAGCTAACGCAGGCCGTTTACATATTATGAACGAAATGAATAAAACCATTAGCGCTCCAAATGTTGATTACAAACCACATGCTCCACGTATCGAAACCATTATTATTGATAAAGACTTTATTGGTGCAGTAATTGGCCCAGGTGGTAAAGTAATTCAAGGTATACAAAAAGATACTGGTGCTACTATTTCTATAACAGAAGTTGGTAATACTGGTGTAGTTGAAGTTGCCGCTACCAATGGTGATAGCATGCGCAGAGCCGTTGATATTATTAAAGGTATTACTGCAGTGCCAATTATTGGTGATGAGTACAATGGTAAAGTAAAAACTATTGTTGATTTTGGTGCATTTGTAGAGTTTTTACCTGGCAAAGACGGTTTGTTACACATTAGTGAAATAAGCTGGAATCGCTTACCTACTATGGAAGGTGTTTTACAAGTTGGTCAGGATATAAAAGTAAAGTTAATTGAAATTGATAAGAAAACTGGTAAAGTTAAATTATCACACAAAGCTTTATTACCTCGCCCACCACGTCCAGAAAACAAACCAGAAGGCGGAACTCAAGGTTCAGAAAACAACGCATAATCTAATAAGATAAACTATACAAAACAGGCTACCAATTGGTAGCCTGTTTGCGTTTATAAAGCTTACAAGTTTTGGGTTGATTCTAAAATGTAATATAGGTGTATACGTTATCTTCAATTCAAAAATTTTGATAAAAAATAAGTAATGTTGTGAATGAAAAATACACATATTGAAGATTATGCAAAAGTTGAATTAACCTCAAGTTTTTATTCAGTCAATGAACTTAGCGAGAATAAAGTTACTTTAGTGGATAAAGTGAATGGGGCAGAACATGTATTACAAAGTAGCATAGATGATTGCAAAAGGTATATTGTTAACAACAAGATATTGGTTGAATGTAGTAGAATTTCAGTGGTTGAAAACTGGACTCAAGATGAGATAATGGAAATGAGTAGATTTGATTATATTTGTTTGATAATTAAATAATAACAAACTGAAGGAATATCATCAATAAGTACGTTGTTAATACATGGTCCGGCCATAATGTTGGAATTTATTGTTTAATAATTTTTACGATACAAGATTGTCCATCAGAAACAATTCGAAGTAAGTATGACGAAGGAATTAAATCCCTAATATCTAACATTACTCTTTTAGCTACTGTGTTACATTTGTAATGATGCACAACCTTTCCATTTAAATCAAACAACTCAAATGTTACATATTGCAATGATAGGTTTGATTCAATACTAACTTCAACCGATGCTGGATTAGGGAAAATAGAGAACCATTGAGAACCAATTTCGGTTATAATGTTTCGTGCAACGTATGTAAATAAACTGAGCGAATCAGTTCCACTTGATGTAACCACAACCACATCTCCGGTTGCTCCAGAATCAACAATAGCCAAAATAACATTAGGCGAAACTTCGGTAAATTTTTGTGCATTTATACCACCAAAAGTTACTGCACTTGTACCATAAAAATTGCCACCATTAATGGTTACCACTGTTCCGTTAGGCCCTATTTTAGGATTAAAGTTAAGTATATAAGGCGGGTTACTTAATATATTAACCGTTATTGATGCTGTATCACTACACCCATTAGTATTTGTGGCAATAGCTTTTAATTGGCCAGTGCCTGGCTGTAAATAATTTACGGTAACACTATTTGTTCCTTGTCCGCTTATAATATTGCCATTTATTGCTAACCAATAATAGGTGTTATTAGGCCGCTGGTTAACAAAGTAATTATAGGTTTGATGATTAGATAAATTATTAATTGAACCATTAATACTATCAATAGTTGAATTGGCCAAAACCGTTAGTTTTTTTGAAGAACTATCACTGCAACCATGTATTGATGTAACCTTTAATTGTAGGTAATATAAACCAGTATCTGTAAATGATAAATTTAAATTTTGTAAACTACTTGTGTTGTTGGCCCATGTCCAAATTTTGGTATAATTACCACTGGCAATAGTAGTGGTATCAATTAAAATAAAGCGGTTTGTATTTAAACATTGGGAAGTATTGTTAATGGTAAAACCAACATTAGGTATAGGATTAACTTGCACTGTAATGGTATTAGAAGTGTCTATACAATCTGGCCCCATAGCAATTACAAGCTTGTAATTACCTTGCTGGTTAACTGTTAATATATTGGAGTTAGCATTGCTTAATAACTCATTATTTTTAAACCAATAATAGTTGGCATTTGGATAGTTAATACAGCTAAGCAAAACTGATTCTCCTTGGCAAATGTTTGCGCTTTTATTACTACTTATTACTAGGTTTATGGGTTCCATAATTGGAATAATTGTAGCAGCAGAATCTATACATCCAAAGTTACTTGTTAAGGTTAGTTTTACAGAATATGTTTTGGCTGTAGTATACATTTTAGTGCCCGATTGTGCAGTAGAAGTGGTGCTATCACCAAAACCCCATAAACGGGTAAATGTTCCTGAACTAACTTTAGAACTATCAAAGTAAGAAATATTATTTAATGAAAAGGCACAATTATAATGCACAAGTATAGATGGTTTAGGAATAACTCTTGGATGTGCATCAACCCTAATTGTGTTTGAAAATGTATTACAATTTAATGCAGTATCTGTTACCAATAACTTGTATAATCCAGATAGTTTTGCAGTTAAATTGCTTGTTGTTTTGTTGGCAATTATACTGTCGTTTCGTAGCCATTGGTATATATAATTTGGGTTAGTAAGCTTGGTTAAAAGTGATACACTCTCCTTATCGCAAAATGTGGTATCACCCAATGAAACAATTTGAGAAGTAACAATAGCATTTGGGTAAATTTCTATGCTGTCGAAAACCGGGGTTAAGCAACTTTTTTCAGAAGCAACATAATTAAAGCGTAGATAATATTTACCGGGTTGGGTGTATCGGAACGAATCCGAATACATTAATCTAGGCTGGGTAATACTATCTATTTGTGAACCTTGCGGGTTAATATTAATTGGTGCAACTATTCGTGTGCCATAAATAAAGTTTTTATCATTTGGTGCAACTGATACCTGCAATGAAGCTGTTTGTAAAGAACCATAAGGGGCATTTTTGTATAAATTTATTCGGGTATTGCCGCACCTTAAATTAGTTTTTGTTGTATTAAATGATAGTTTAGGTAAAACCGTAATTTTAAAGGAACGAGTTACACGCCCCACATTAGGACAAAACTTATCAAAAGCAGTTACGGTAAAAAAATAAGGTAAAGTTCTACCATCATTAATTTCAGTTTTCCAGTTAAATTGCCACGAATCTTCTCTTGGTCGTGTAACGGCAGAGTCAATGGTGTAGGTTGGTTTAAATGATAACTTTCCAGGTCTTACGATTCCCTCATTCCAACTTATATAAGTAGTATCAAACCTTTGCAATGAAAGATATGCATCGGTATCCTTTGCTATTACGGTAAAACCTAAAGAGTCTCCTGCACAAATTTCATATTCAAAAATTGGTTTATTATTTGGTCCCAATGGAATAGTGGCTAAACGGGGAGGATTATTACTTGGACAGTTAAATACAGAAAATTGTAATTCTCGTTGTGTAATACCAACCAATAAAGGGTTGCCAATACTATCCTTACTCCATTGTTTTATCTGCATATTTATATTACCATTTATAAAACTTGATGTATTATTTGAAGGATTAAAGCTAATGTCGCCACTTGATGAATCCAAAATAATATAGGGCCCATTTGGTTGTGGGTGGCTAATATGTGGTGCTTTAAAAGCATTTAACGGAAAGGGATAGTTTGCACTACCCGGTGGTTGGTAAACAACAGGACTACCACTTGATTGTAAACTAGGTGTAATTTCATAGGTCAATGAATCATCATCAGGGTCTATTGCCCCCATGTTAAAAACATATTCTTGTCCAGAGCATATAATTAAAGCTGGCTCATTTTTTATTATTGGCGAATTGTTTTTTAATGGATTTGCCGAGCGGTTAAAAATATTTATGGTAGCACCTATTCTAAATGTTTGCCCATAAGATATTGCTAAGTTCCAAATCCCTTGACTTCGGCAACAAAGATCCCAGTATACATCCCAGTAGGTGCAAGTAGCGTTGTTTAATGATGGTGAACTTAAATCTAATGTTCCTTCAAAGATATATTTTTCGGTTGACGGATTAAATGGTCCAGCAGTAACTTGTCCTAAATTTGTACAACCATTTTTTGCGATGTTACCACACAACTCACCACTTGCTTTGCCTACATCCTCTACTTTTACAAGTGGTAAATTAAAGATAACTTCGTTTGGTATTGCAACACAATTGGCAGGATTTAAAGCTACATTTGGTTTAGCAATCATGGTTTGTTTACAGTTGCCAGAAAAACAAATTGGTGCTCCATTGCAGTCTCTGTATACTGTAAGCCTAATTTTCCATATTCTTGGTCCAATACACTCATACTCCACCTCACCACCAACAACATGATCAGCATGCACTTGTAGTGAAGAAAACATCAACAACAAAAAATAGAAATAGAGTAAATGTTTTTGCACTTGGTTAAAGATTGGTATAAAGTAATATTTAACTCAAACAAATGTAAGTTTTACTGGTAGACCTCTGTCATAATTATTTGTTAAAATTGGTATTTAGGTAGCTTAGTCTATCAAGCTATTGCTTAACAATCTTAACCGTATTTGATTGCCCTTGTGATGTAATACGTAATAAATAAATAGCAGGGTTAAGTTCCTTTACATCTATTGTATATTTTGATATTGGATTATTGCAAGTTTTTAAAATTACTGTTTTTCCATTGGCATCTATAACTTCAAAAGTAGTTTGGTTTAATAATTGGTTTGATTCAATAACAATTTCGGAAGTAACTGGGTTAGGAAAAACAGAAAATGATTGGGTGCCAATTTCGGTAACTCCCGTATTGCTTGTATAAGTAAAAGTATTTAATAAAGCTGTTCCACTTGGCGTAACAACACTCACACTTCCTGTAGCACCTGTATCAACAATAGCCGAAACCACAGTATTAGAAACCACATTAAAACTTTTAGCATTAACACCTCCAAAAGTAACCGCACTTGCATTGGTAAAATTACCACCATTAATTGTAACTACTGTTCCATTAGTTCCGGTTTGTGGTGTAAAAGAATTAATAACTGGTGCATAAATACTGACACTAACTGTAAGTGATACATTATCTGTGCAACCCTCATTATTAGTAACTGATGCCTTTACCATTCCAACGCTTTGATTAGGCCAAGATACTTTTATAGCATTAGTACCTTGTCCGGTTGTAATGTTTCCGTTCGTTACTGTCCAGTTGTAGGTATGATTTGACTGTTGGCTTACACTGTAATCATAAACCTGTTGGGTATCTAATACAGTTGTTGGTCCTGTTATATTACCAATATTGGGTTGAGCAATAACAACAGCTGATTTGACAACACTGTCGCTACAACCATTGTTAGATGTTACTTTTAATTTTATTGGATAAACTCCCGAATTTGAAAAAGAAACAATATTATTTTTCTGACTGCTGGTATCATTATGAAAACTCCAAATACGGCTCAAACTACCTGAAGTAATCGTACTCGAGTCGTTTAAAATAAATTGGTTTCCATTTAAACACTGAATGGGATTGTTTAATGTAAATTTAACTATAGGTTTTGGGTTTACTATTGCATAAAAATTGTTAGAAGTACTATTCACACAACCAAAGCTATCAGTAATAAAAACCCGATATGATGCACCATCTTTAGCTGTAAGAGTATTGCCTCTTTCGTTGGGGATACCCAAATTGTTTCTTCTCCACGAATAGCTTCCTTTTGGATATGCTATACATGAAAGAACAACCGAGTCTCCTTCACAAAAAGTAGTGTTACCGCTTGCGGTTATTGTTGCATCAGGTAGTGCAAGTATGTTTACTGGTTTTGTTGTTGAATCTTTGCAACCGTTGTTGCTGGTAACAACTAGTTTTACGGTATATATGCCAACTCCATTAAATTTTTTAGTCCCCGATTTATTGGTTGTTGTAGTACCATCACCAAAATTCCACAAACGTGTTATCGAATTGCCCTGTGCAATGGTAGAGGCATCATTATAACCAACATTGCCAGACGAAACACAAACATTTTCGGAAGAAAGTTGAAGGATTGGAGTTGGGCTTGGGTTTATTTGTATATTAACTACATTAGAGTAGTTGTAACAATTTAGCAAGGTATCGGTTACTTTTAACCTAACAGCTCCGGCATATTTTAACGTAATAGATTGTGTAGTTGCTCCTGCGGTATCTTGGTTATTTATTTGCCATTGGTATTTGTATTTAGGTGAAGTAAATGTTGTTGATAGTATAGCACTACCACCCATACAAAAAGAACTTGCTCCGTTAGCCACAATAAGGGGCTGCACAATAGAATCGGTGAAAATTTCAAAACTATCAATAATAGGATCAAAGCTTTGGCTGCTTGGTGTTGAGTAATTAAAGCGTGTGTAATATTTACCCGGTGTTATGTATCTGTAAGTGTCATTAAACATTAACCTGGGCTGATTTAAAGTATCGCCAATACTTGCCGCAGGGTTAATG
Organism: Bacteroidia bacterium; assembly: GCA_034676125.1. Taxonomy (GTDB): domain Bacteria; phylum Bacteroidota; class Bacteroidia; order UKL13-3; family UKL13-3; genus UBA6183. Next base: position 1,709 of record JAUCCO010000047.1, on the reverse strand, counting down.
CCGTTGGCAGATACTTGTCTAACTCCGTTGTTAAACGCTCTATCGTTTGGTGTTGTTGTAACAACTAATGATGCAGAATCTAAAAAAGTATAGTTGGCTTCTTTGTAAATTTTGTAGTTATATACACCACAGCGTTGGTCTGTAACCGAACGAATAAAAGTAGGTGTTTGAATTACTTTTATACTAAATGCACGTGTTGATCTACCAACGCTTGGACAATTGTTATCAAGGGCTGTTACCGTAAAATAATATGGCAAATTTCTAATGTCTGATTCTTCTGTTTGCCAGCAAAATTGCCATTGGTCCTCTCGTGGTCTTGGCATACCCGGGCCTGTTGTGTAGTTTGGTCCAAAGGTTAATTTACCCGGACGAACCAATGTGCTATCCCACGAAATACGTGTAGTGTCAATTTTGGGTGTTTGAAACAAGAAGTCAGTATCTTTAGCGGTAATAGTAAAACAAAGTTGCTTACCTGCTTCTACAAAATAATTATACTTCGATTGGTTGTTGGGCAATCGCTCGGAAGTGTGAATACGAGGTGAATTGTTAGTAGGGCAGTTTATTACATACATCTGCATATCTCTGTTGGTTATACCCACCAAAAGAGGATTACCACTCACATCATTCGACCATTGTTTAATGCGTACATTCAAGTTACCTAAAATGGTACTGGCAGTTCCATTATGGGCATTAAAACTTATATCTCCGTTGGTAGAATCTATAATTACATAAGGCCCATTTGGTTGAGGATAATTGGTATGTGGCGCACGATTTGAGTTTAGTGGAAAAGGATAGTTTGCACTGCCTGGTGCTAGGTAATTAACCGGGTTACCTGATTGTTGCATTGCCGGTGCAAGTTCATAACTCAACGAATCGCCATCCTGGTCAATAGCCCCCATGTTAATATTATACTCCTGGCCACTACATATAGCAAATACCGGCTCGTTTTTTAAAATGGGTGAGTTGTTTTTGCAAGGATTTTGAGAACGATTCATGATATTGATGGTAGCACCAATACGTAAGCTTTGTCCATTTGAGTTTGCTAAATTCCAAATATTGACGGTCCTGCAACAAACGTCCCAATAAATGTCCCAGTAAATACAATTGGTATTATCAAGGCTGGGTGCACTTAAATTTAACGTACCTTCGAAAATATACCTTTCAACTGAAGGATTATATGGTCCTGCAGTAACTTGGCCTAAATTGGTACAAGTATTTTTAGCTGTATTGCCGCATATTTCAACGCTAGACTTACCTACGTCTTCTACTTTAACCAAATTTAAACTAAAATTTACTTGACTTGGTGTGGCTGTACAATTTGCAGGATTTAACGTGGTATTTGGTCTGGCTACCATCGATTGTGTGCAATTCATACTACCACATAATGCTGCTGCGCCTGTACATTCACGAAATAATGTGAGTTTAACTTTCCAGGTGCGCGGACCTATACATTCATATTCCAAATCACCACCATTAAAATGAGAGGCATTTGATGCATAAGAAGCTAATATCAATAATGATAGGGTAAATGTTTTGATAAGGTCTTTCATGAGGTTTAAGTTCAATTTTATTATTATTACAAGTATAATAACTTGATGAAGTTAAATACTTAAAATGTTAAAGTAGTTATAATATTTTATTCGGTTTTAACTTTTTTACCAGCATTTCTCAAAAACCTATTGCTTAATAATTTTAACCGTATTTGATTG
>JAUCCO010000046.1:0-21328 GCA_034676125.1 Bacteroidia bacterium | reverse complement strand
CATCAGGATATTCTCCAGCTGCATTAACAGCAAATACTTGGTACAAGCGAGTAGTAACTTCAGGTGTTTGTGCAACAGATACCACAAGTGCATTAGCAATTACTATTAACAATGCAGTAGCAAACAATAGCATTACCTCATCAACCCAAACCATTTGTTCAGGCAATACACCAGCAGCATTAACAGCATCAACCCCAACAGGTGGAAATGGCAGTACTTATGGTTATGCTTGGTTAAAATCAACCACCAGTGCAAGTGCAGGATTTAGTGCAATAGCAGGAGCAACATCATCAGGATATTCTCCATCAGCATTAACTGCAAATACTTGGTACAAGCGTGTAGTAACTTCAGGCGTTTGTGCAATGGATACCACAAGTGCTTTGGCAATAACTGTTAATCCGGTAATAGCAGGTAATACTATTGGAAGTGATCAATCAATCATTACCAATACAACACCATCAGCATTTACTGGTTCGGTTCCAACAGGTGGATCTGGTTCTCCAACATATACTTGGTTAAGTTCAACCACAAGTGCAACTGCAGGATTTGCAGCAGCATCAGGAACAAACAATACACAAGGATATGCTCCAGGTACAATTTCTCAAAACACATGGTTTAGAAGATATGTAGTTTCGGGCAGTTGTTCAGATACATCAGCAGCAGTTGCAATAACAGTGAATGCAAATGTTGCAAATAATACTATTTCAGCAGCGCAAATTATTTGTTCAGGAAATACTCCTACCGCATTAACAGGTGCAACACCAACAGGTGGAACCGGAACATTTACGTACACTTGGTTAAAATCAACTACAAGTGCAAGTGTAGGATTTAGTGTTATATCAGGAGCAACATTATCAGGATATGCACCATCAGCATTAACACAAACCACATGGTATAGAAGATATGTAGTGTCTGGTGCTGCTAGCGATACATCTGCTGCATTAGCTATAACAGTTAACAATGCAGTAGCTAACAATAGCATTACCTCATCAACACAAACCATTTGTTCTGGATCAACCCCAGCAGCATTAACAGCATCAACCCCAACAGGTGGAGATGGTAGTACTTATAGCTATGCTTGGTTAAAATCAACTACAAGTGCAAGTGCAGGATTTAGTGCAATAGCAGGAGCAACATCATCAGGATATTCTCCAGCTGCATTAACAGCAAATACTTGGTACAAGCGAGTAGTGAGTTCAGGAGTTTGTGCAATGGATACCACAAGTGCATTGGCAATAACTGTTAATCCAGTTATAGCAGGTAATACCATAGGAAGTAATCAATCAATTATTACCAACACAACACCAACAGCACTTACAGGTGCAGTTCCAACAGGTGGATCTGGTTCTCCAACGTATACTTGGTTAAGTTCAACCACAAGTGCAACTGCAGGATTTGCAGCAGCATCAGGAACAAACAATACACAAGGATATGCTCCAGGTACAATTTCTCAAAACACATGGTTTAGAAGATATGTAGTTTCGGGCAGTTGTTCAGATACATCAGCAGCAGTTGCAATAACAGTGAATGCAAATGTTGCAAATAATACTATTTCAGCAGCGCAAATTATTTGTTCAGGAAATACTCCTACCGCATTAACAGGTGCAACACCAACAGGTGGAACCGGAACATTTACGTACACTTGGTTAAAATCAACTACAAGTGCAAGTGTAGGATTTAGTGTTATATCAGGAGCAACATTATCAGGATATGCACCATCAGCATTAACACAAACCACATGGTATAGAAGATATGTAGTGTCTGGTGCTGCTAGCGATACATCTGCTGCATTAGCTATAACAGTTAACAATGCAGTAGCTAACAATAGCATTACCTCATCAACACAAACCATTTGTTCTGGATCAACCCCAGCAGCATTAACAGCATCAACCCCAACAGGTGGAGATGGTAGTACTTATAGCTATGCTTGGTTAAAATCAACCACCAGTGCAAGTGCAGGATTTAGTGCAATAGTTGGTGCAAATGCATCAGGATATTCTCCAGCTGCATTAACAGCAAATACTTGGTACAAGCGTGTAGTAAGTTCAGGTGTTTGTGCAACAGATACCACAAGTGCATTAGCAATTACAGTAGGTAGTTCTGGCGTATGGGCAGGTTCAGTAAGTAATGCTTGGTCGAATGTAAACAATTGGAGTTGCCCACAAGTGCCTACATCGGCAACTAATGTGGTAATACCAACTGGAACAACATATAGCCCAGTTATTATTGATGCACAACAAGCCAATAATATTACCATCAACACAGGTGCTACATTAACATTAAACAATGCAAACGCAATATTTAGTATTTATGGAAACATTACCAATAACGGTACATTTAGCCATACCAATGGTAAATTAAATTTATCGGGAGCAACGCAGCAAACGTTAATAGGTGGCACTTATAATGTGTTGCAAATTAACAATGCAATGGGAGTTGTATTAGGTGGTAATGTGGTATTAAATGATTCGTTGGTTTTAGTGGATGGAACACTTGCTTTGGCAAACTATTCATTAACTTTAGGTAATGCATCAATGGCAAGTTCAGGCAAAGCAACATCATACATAAAAACCAATGGCAGTGGCCAAGTAATAGTAAATAATGTAGGTACAAGCGGTAAAACAGGAAGTGTAATTATTCCAATAGGAAACACAACATATAATCCTGTAGTATTAGCAAATACTGGAACAGCCGATAACTTTACGGTTTGGGTAATTGATAGTGTAACTAATAGCTATACTGGTAATACACCTACAGGTTTAAAATTAATAAGCAATGCAGTTAACCGCACTTGGTTTATTAACGAAGCAGTAGCAGGTGGAAGTAATGCAAACATTACTTTACAGTGGAATGCAACTGACGAGTTAAGTGGATTTACACGTACTGCATCATACTTATCGCATTACACTGGTAGCACTTGGAGCAGCAATACAGCAGTTGCCGCATCAGGTACAAATCCGTATACACAAACACGTTCTGGCATTACAAGCTTCTCTCCATTTGGTGTTGGAAGTAACAATGCACTACCAGTTCAATTATTAACGTTTACAGGTAGCAAACAACAAAACAATACCTTGTTAAAATGGAGCACTGCTTCAGAAAGAAACAACAGTGGTTTTGAAGTTGAAAAATCGGTAGATGGAAAAACATGGGCTAAGTTGGATTATGTAAAAGGCAATGGAAATGTAAGTATTGTAAGCAACTATGTTTACACTGACTTAAATGCATTTGATCATGCTTCAACCAAACAATTGTTCTACCGTTTAAAGCAAATTGATGAAAACGGAGCGTGTGTTTATACCCATATTATTAGGGTTGAAAATGTTGTAATTGCACAAGTAAATACATCTGTTCAACCAAATCCATTCCAAAATAACTTACAAGTTAACATAACAAGTCCGAGTGCTAGTGATGCAATAATTACCATTACAGATATAGCAGGAAAGACTATTAAGGAAATGAAAGTAAGCTGCTTAGAAGGTGATAACACCATTGCAATAAACAACTTGGATTACTTAAGTTCGGGAGTGTATTTTGTAAGTGTAAAAATTGATAGCAGCATTACAAACCATAAAGTGGTAAGACACTAGGTTTATAATTACTACCGAAAGCACATTCAATATAGTCCAGTTTCAGCTCAGGCCTCATTGAACTATTTTCATGTAGCATCGGCATTACCATTGTAAAATTATTTTTTAGTTTGGACTAAAAAATAATTACAATGGGTATAACTAAACAAAAAACCGCCTCAGAAATTATGCTGAGGCGGTTTTTTTTATGGGAGAGAATTGGTGGGTGGTAAATATTTTGGGGATTTGTGACGGTGGAGATTTCAGTACAAAAACTTCACTTAGTAATGAACCTGATGAGAAATAGAAAGTTTAATGTTTGCATAGTATCGACATTTTTGTAGTTGATGTTATGCATTCAGCTTTTATTACTGTCTGTAATAATCAATTTTATTTCTCATTAAGATTTCCATTTATTTCTATAGGTCAGCCATTTGAACAGTCCTATTACCGTGTCTAATATTCTCTAATTCTTGACAGTAATTTTAGGTCTTTGTTTGAGGATAAATTATTCATGACGATTGAAAATTCGTCCACGAAATCATTTGCTTATATTTTATGCTTTTCAGTTTTTGGAAGGAGTATCTTGCAAACTAATTGATTCCTTCTTGTGAGTATAAATTGAACTATATTTTAGGTTCAACCAAGTAGCCCGATTCCGATTAGGATAACATCTTTAGTTTCTAAATTTATTCTTCACCAAAATAATCACTGTCAATTTTTTTGAGTTCGTAAATTTGTTGTGTTGTGCACCCAAGATTATAATCTATCATTAGTTGAGCCAATTGCTCTCCATCAATAAGTACAATTTTAGTTTCGTTTTTTGGGGTATATTCTAAAGCATCTTTTGTGAAATTTGATGTAGTGATGAATATACCTTTTTTAGCACCTTGTCCAGCTAATGCACCTACGAATTTGTGAAGTTCAGGTCGCCCAACTACATTTCCTGGTTTCCATCTTTTTGCTTGAATGTATATAATGTCAAGTCCGAGTTTATCCTCTTTTATTGTTCCGTCAATTCCTTCGTCACCACTTTTTCCGATTGCTTTTCCTGCGTCCTTGATAGAACCACCATAACCTATTTTTACCAAAAGTTCAACAACAAGTCTTTCAAAAAATGTAGGTGATAAATCAACCACCCTGTTAATAAGCTCTAATGCTAAAGATTTTCTAATTCTTTGATAAGCCTTATCAAGGTTTTCTTCAGGTGTTTGTTCGTTAGTCTCTACGATTATAATTTCTTCTTGAGTTTCATTATCGGTACGTGAGGCATTTTGAAATTCTAAAAATGCAGGAAATTGTCGTAAATATTTTGCATCTACTCGGTCAAGATTTTCCTTTAATGTGTCAAGGCCAATTTGAGTAATCACAAAAGTCGCCCGTTTGGGAGAATCTAGTAATCCTGCTTTTTTTAAATATGTCTTAGCCCAACCAACTCTGTTATCAAAAATAGCTTGATTGCCACTAGCTAAAAGTTCTTTTCTTTCCTCATCTGTAATTTGAAACTCAGTCGCCAAACTTTCAATAAGGTCTCTGTATTTATGTTCTTGTTTGTCCGCAACAAGTCGAAGCAACGGAAGCATTAGCGATTGGTAGTCTGGTATCATAACTTAATTTTATTATCGTTTATTTGGTTAATGTTATGTATGTATTCTTGCTTTTTGCATATCATTTTCAACATCACAAAACTACTTAAGCACCGTGTTCTTCAATAATTTTTCTAAGCCATTTAAGCATCATAAAAATACCTAAAGCGGCAACCATTACAATAATACAATTTACTGCAAAAAAGTAAGACTTGTCTTCGTAAGTATCCCAAAGCGAAGCTAAAACACCGCTAAGTTTATTACCAATTGATGTGCTCAACATCCAACCACCCATCATTAAGGCTGTAAGTCGTGGAGGTGCAAGTTTTGAAACTAAGGATAACCCCATTGGGCTTAAACATAACTCCCCAGCGGTAATTATACCATACGTACCAATAAGCCACCATGCAGAAACTTTCTCAGCTCCATTCATACCTACACTTACCGCAGCTATCATTAAAGTGGTAGAAAATGCAGTAATTATTAAGCCCCAAAATATTTTACCAGGCGTACTTGGTTCAAAACCTTTTCTTCGGCTGTAGGCAAAAAATCCTACTACCAAAGGCGTTAATAGAATTACAAAAAATGGATTAATAGATTGGAATATTTCTGTAGAAACAAGCTCTACACTTTCTCCTTCTTTAGGAAATTTTTCTGCTTGAAGGTTTAGGAAATAATTAGGATAATCAACTACCATATTCGGGTTGCCATTTGCATCTTTTATTGGCCTAAACTGATTATCAACTTGCACAATAGTATCTTTTGTAAACGGAATAGTTTGCACCATACCTAATGTTTTTGCAACAGGAACAATGCTTGCGGGAAGTTCGCGATCAGTATATTTTTGAGCCCAAGTGGTAAGTGCAGTTCCATTTTGTTTAAAAATAGCCCAAAAAATAATTACCACACCCATAATTGCTAATAAAGCAGAAATGGGTCTGCGGTCTTCTTGGCTGCTTCGTATCAATAAAGATATATAGAACAATACAATTGGTATTGCACCAAAAAGAAATGCATCAGTACTGTCGCTTCCAAAAATATTTCCTGGTATAAACCAACCCAAAATACCAGCTACAATAGCAGGTAATAATACTATACCAAGTATTTTCCTTACACTCATATCTTCTGGTTGTGTAGGTTTAATTACATCTACATGTTTGTAATGTTTATTACCAAACCAAAATATAATAATACCTATAAACATACCTACACCTGCTGCAAAAAATGCATATCCCCAACCATAATGATTACGCAAATAAGCCGCAAAAAAGTTGCATACAAATGCGCCAATATTAATACCCATGTAAAAAATATTGTAACCCGCGTCTTTGTTTGCTTTGTATTGTGGCTCGTTGTATAAGTTACCTAATAAGGTAGAAATATTTGGTTTAAAAAAGCCATTTCCAATTATCATTAAAGCTAATGATATAAAGAATGCAGTGTCGCCCGGTATGGCCAAACACATGTAACCAATACCCATTAATATGCCACCAATAGTTATAGAAAGTCTATAACCCAATAGCCTATCGGCTAACAAACCGCCAATAAACGGAGTGATGTAAGCTAAGGCTATGTAAGTTCCAAAAATATCTGATGCTTCTTTATTTTCTAATGCAAGTCCTCCTTTGTCAATGTCGGTCATGTACAAAAAGAAAATTCCTAACATGAGGTAGTAACCAAAACGTTCCCACATTTCGGTAAAAAATAAAAATGGTAATCCTTTTGGGTGATTGCGTGTTGTGGTTGTTGACATATTGCAGCTAATATAGTAAAAATTCGAAATTCTAATTACGAAAATCAGCAACGATAAATTTTGTTACTGATTGCGATAAAAAACAAAAGGCTATCTGAAGAGTTTCAGATAGCCTTTTGTGATAACTTATTGATGTGGGTGGTTATTGAACACCATGCATCATTTTTAATAATTTTTTACTTAAAAAGAATAAGATTATTGATGAGGCTCCTGCCATAACTACAAATACCATAAAGAAATCGTAAAGGTTTTTAACTTCGAAACCTAATAACGAAGGTTTTTTAGGCGTTAAATTCCAAACTTGAATTTTGGTAGTTTTTATAGGAACTCTATCAATTACTTTTTCGGTTATTTCGCGAGTAATTAATTTACTTCCGTTATCAAATAATACTGCACGGTCTAAGTCATCATTCGACATTCTAATTAACTTTAAATGGAAGTTACTAATCTCTGCCATGCTTCCTGTTCCTTCAATTGCTACTATACTATCTGCATTTGTGGTTGATTTTGCAGTTTGCACATTTGCAACTACCAATCTTGAACTTGCTTTAGGATCAGCATTCCATACTGAACTGTCTATCATAAATGCATTTAAAGCTTCAATGTTTTTAACATCAGTATCGTTGGTAAACGATTTTTCAATCTTAACCTCTTCAGGATATAATGAGCTTAATGTACCTGCAAATTTATTTGCCGAAGCAGTACTTAAAAACCAAACTCCCATAAGCAATGAAGCCAACCTACCTGGAGATAATTTGTTTACCATTGATAAACCAATTGGCGATAAGCATAACTCACCAAAAGTGTGTATGGTGTATAAACTCACTAACCAGCCCATCGAAACTTTTGTACTTGGATCTATTCCTTTTACACCAAATGCAATTACTAAGTATCCAATCGCTAATAAAAATAATCCAATTGATTGTTTAAATGGCGAAGCGGGTTCAAGATTTCTTTTTCCTAATCCACCCCAAATCCAAACAAATATTGGTGCAAATATTACAATTGCAACAGCATTTACACTTTGGAAATAAGAAGCAGGAACTACACTTCCAAAAATGCTACGATCTGTTTGTTCTTCGGCAAAATAAGTTAATGATGCACCAGCTTGTTCGAATGCTGCCCAAAAGAAAATCACAAAAAATGCAGCAATATAAATCACCCAAATTTTATCTTTTTCTACTTTGGTTAAACTAGCGTCTGATATAATATATCCAGGTGCTACAATGGTTAATGAAAAAATTATTGTGCCTATTAAATCTAACTTAATTATGAAGAAAAACAACACAAATAAAGCTATAAACACACTTACCCAAATAATAAGTTGCTTAAAGTTAAACGGTAGTTTTTCGCCTGTTGCGTTTAAATCAAGTCTACTAACGTTTGGCTTTACGCCAATTTGTTCTCCTTCGGGTGTTACAATGTATTTGTTTTTAAGTGTTACAAATAAAATAACACTCACCACCATACCAAAACAAGCTGCTAAAAAGCCCCATCTAAAATCTTCAGGACTACCAGTATCGCCTAGGTAACCGCAAAGCAATGGTGCTATAAATGCGCCCAAGTTTATACCCATGTAAAAAATGGTAAACGCAGAGTCTACTCTTTTATCTCCTTCGGGGTACAATTGCCCAACCATGGTTGAGATATTTGGTTTAAAAAATCCGTTTCCAAATATTAAAAAACCTAATCCTGCAAACATTACCATTGGTGCAAATGCTTCTTGAAAAAAGCTACCTGCTATAAACATAAAAAACTGTCCAATGGCCATTAATATACCACCAATAATAATCGACTTTCTATTTCCCCAATACCTATCAGCCATGTAGCCTCCAAGTAGTGGTGTTAAATAAACTAAGCCGGTGTAGCTACCGTAAATTTGCGAACCTAGTGCTTTATCAAATAATAAAGCTTTGGCCATAAAGAGCACAAAAATTGCCCTCATGCCGTAATAGCTAAAACGTTCCCACATTTCTGTTACAAATAGAACGTATAATCCTTTTGGATGTCCTGTATTAGTTTGACTCATTTTTTATGTTTTAAAAGATGCAATATAAAATTATGGTTGGTTTATGCAAACTTAGTTAAGTAAGGTTAGTCCTAACATTACAAAGTAAAGCAACACAATAGTACCAAATATGGTGGCTATTACAAAAAGTATATCAAAAATTGCTTTTAGTTTCATTATAGGTTTTCAAGTATATAGCGGGTCATGCGTTCGTATAAATGTAAGCGTGTTTTACCTCCGCTAATGCCGTGGTTTTTATTCGGATAAAACTCACTATCAAATTTTACATTTTTAGTAATCATGGCATTTACCATTTCTACTGCGTTCTGAAAATGTACATTATCATCAGCAGTTCCATGTATAATTAAGTAGTTTCCTTTAATTTTTTCTACATGATTAATGGGCGAATTGTCATCATAACTTGTTCCATTTTCTTGCGGTGTGCGCATAAAACGTTCGGTGTAAATATTGTCATAATACCTCCAGTTGGTTACTGGTGCTACCGCAATTGCAGTTTTAAATACATCGGCACCTTTGCTAATTGCTAAGCTCGACATGTATCCACCAAAACTCCAGCCCCAAATACCAATTCTTGCTGCATCTACATAAGGTAATTTGCCTAATTGTTGTGCTACATATATTTGGTCTTCTATTTCGTATTTTCCCAATTGTAAGTATGTAGATTTTTTAAATGCCTCACCTTTAAAACCGGTTCCTCTGCCATCAACACAAACTATTATATAACCTTTGTCGGCAAGCATTTGATACCAAAAATAATTTGCACCCATCCACCTGTTTACTGCCAATTGATGGCCAGGGCCACCATAAACATACATTAAAACAGGATGTTTTTTAGTAGCATCAAATTGTTTTGGTTTGATTATAAATGCATTTAACTTTTCGCCATAAGCATTGGTGTAACTGGTAATTTCGGCAGGGCTTAATTTGTAATTGTTTAGTTTATCCTTTAATGTTTTATTGTCTTCAAGCACCCTAATTTCTTTACCACTCTTATCGCATAATGCAAAATAACTTGGGGTGTTTATGCTTGAGTTGCTCAACATAAAATAGCTGTAATCTGCATTAAAAGTAGCAGTGTTCCAACCCTTGTGTTTGGTAAGTTGTACTTTGTTTTTTCCATCAATACCTAACTCATAAATATACCTTTCAGTAGAACTAACCTCTGAAGATGAAAAATAAAGTTGTTTAGTTTTGGGGTTGATGCCATAAAATTGGTCTACATCCCAGTTGCCTTGCGTAATTTGTTTAATTAACTTACCGTTTGTTTGATATTGGTATAAATGATTCCAACCACTTTTTTCACTATTAATGATAAACGATTTTCCATCTGTCAAAAAAGTAATTTCTGGTACATCAATGTAAGCTTTGTTTTCTTCGGTATAAATTATTTTACCTGTGCCATTGGTAGTGTTGGTTAATAATAATTGTAAATTGTTTTGAAGCCTATTCATGCGTTGAATACACAAGGTATTTTCATCTGTTGTCCAATGTATACGAGGTATGTAAATATCGGTTTCGCTACCAATATCTATTTTTTGTTTTTGGTTAGTATTAATATGATAGCTGTATATCTCAATCACCGAGTTTGCTTCGCCAGCTTTAGGATATTTAAACTTATATTCTTCTGGATACAAGTTGCCATAAGTGGGAAAACTGTATTCAGGTACTGCACTTTCATCAAACCTATAATAAGCTATTTGAGTGCTGCTGTTGTTCCAATAAAATCCTTTGCTAAGCGCAAATTCTTCTTCATAAACCCAGTCGGTAGCACCATTTATTATACTGTTGGTTTTGCCATCGTTGGTTATTTGTGTTTCTTTATTGGTAGTTAAATCAAACACAAAAAGATTGTTGTTTTTTACGTAGGCTAACTTATTTCCATCGGGCGAAAACTCGGCTAGCATAACCATTTCTTTGGTTGGCTGAGATATGCTTTTACTTTTAATATCGTAAACAAAAATATTAGCCACATAAGAGTGGCGGTAAATGTAGTTTTGATTGTTTTCTAGCAATAACTTCGATTCATCATTGCTAAATGTGTATGATGGCCTCGATATATTTTTTTCTTTAGTATTTAAAATAGTATCTACTGCTTTTGCGTCACTAAACTGGTACTTTATAATGTTCCCGTTATTATCTTGTGCAGTGTAAAATCTGCCATCTTTCATCGAATTAAAACCTGAAACGCCCTTGGAATTAAATGTTCCTTTTTGCCAAATATCTTCAAGGGTAAATTGCTGCGAAAAGCTACTAAACGCAGAGGCGCAGAGGGCGCAGAGGATTATTATTTTTTTCATTATAAATTATTTACTTTCCTTTTTATTCCTTTTGTTAATTTTTCTTCATGAAAGTTAATTAGTAAACCTAGTTTTTTATTCGCTAATTTTAAATAAGTTACTAGTTGTACTTTATGCACGGGCAAAACCGTCTCAATGGCTTTTAATTCCAGTATTATAATACCTTCTACCAAGAGTCAAGTCTGAAATGTGCATCAATTTTCTCTTTCTTATACACAATTGGCAGGTGAACCTGTCTTTTGTATTCTATATCATTTTCGTCAAATTCCTTTGCCAAGCAAATTTCATATACACTTTCCAAAAGTCCAGGCCCAAGTTGTTTATGCACCTCAATACAACAACTAATTATTTCATTACTTAGTTGGTTATATCCTTCAGTATTCATAATATATTTGTGTCTATTGACATTTCTGTTGTTTATAAATTCTCTGTGGCCTCTGTGCCTCTGCGTTTATATTTGAAACATGCAATATAACAAAGTAACCGAAATGCAAATAAAAGCCTTTCAGGATATAGTAGGGCAACCGTTTGTAATAATTTCTGATGAAGAAAAAATGCTTTATAGCCACGATCATACAGAAGATTTAATCTTTATGCCCGAGGTAGTTATAAAACCAGCCAATACCATTGAAGTTGCAGCAATTGTAAAAAGTTGTTATCAAAATAATATTCCTATTACGCCAAGAGGTGCAGGTACGGGCCTAAGTGGCGGAGCTTTGCCACTGCACGGTGGTGTAGTTATGGCAATGGAAAGGATGAATAATATTGTTGAAATTGATGTGAGAAATTTTCAAGCAACAGTTGAACCTGGTGTTATTAATGAAAATTTACAACAAGCAGTTAAAGAAAAAGGTTTGTTTTATCCACCCGACCCGGCAAGTAAAGGCAGTTGTTTTTTGGGCGGAAATATAGCCCATGCAAGTGGCGGACCAAGGGCATTAAAATATGGAACTACCAGAGATTATGTATTAAATTTAGAAGTGGTTTTACCTACCGGAGACATTATTTGGACTGGGGCAAATACCTTAAAATATTCAACTGGATATAACCTTACGCATTTGTTTATTGGTAGCGAAGGCACATTAGGTATTGTTACTAAAATTGTGTTGAAGTTGATACCTTTTCCAGAATATACTTTGTTGATGTTAACACCGTTTAACTCGCCCGAAAAAGCTTGCGAAGCTGTTAATGGAATATTTTTGGCAGGTTGTAATCCCAGTGCTTGCGAGTTTGTAGAACCTGAAGCATTTAGGCTTTCGGCAAATATGTTAAATTTACCTTTTGTGATTGAAGCAGGTGTTGAAGCGTATTTATTAATTGAGGTTGATGGAAATAATTTAGATAGCATGATGGCCGAATGTGAGCGTATTTCTGAAGTGCTTTATAAACACGAAAGTGGTGAAGTAATGTTTGCACAAACAGCCGATGAAAAAGAATATTTTTGGAAATTACGCAGAAGTATTGGCGAAGCTACTAAACACAATAATACCTATAAAGAAGAAGATACTGTAGTGCCTCGTGCAGAATTGCCGGCCTTGTATCGAGGAGTAAAAGAAATTGGTAAACGTTATGGTTTTAGAACCGTTTGTTACGGACATGCAGGTGATGGTAACCTACATGTTAATATTTTAAAAGACGATTTATCAGAAACATTTTGGAACACCACTTTAACGCAAGCCATTATTGAAATTTTTACTTTGTGCAAAACATTAAAAGGCACCATAAGTGGCGAGCATGGAATAGGGTTGGTGCAAAAGCCATACATGCAAGTAGTAATGCCTCAAATACAATTAGAATTAATGCGTAAAATTAAATTGGCATTTGATTCTAAAGAAATACTTAACCCTGGAAAAATATTTTAGAATTTTTGTAGTGATAATCAACTGTAGTTTTTAAATAAAAAAATAGGCATCCGAAATTCGAATGCCTATTTTTTTGTATTAGATTAATCTAAAATTATTGAACAATCATTTTGCGGGTAACTTTAAAATCACCAGCTTGAACTGTGTAGAAATAAATACCAGCTGTTGCATTTGTTAAGTTAACATCAAAGTTATTTAAACCTGCAGGGCTGTTGGTAAATGTATTGTTATATACACTTTGACCTATCATATTTACTACGCTAATTTTTACATCAGTTGCACGTACTAAGTTAACCGGAACAGTAGTGTTTACATCAAAAGGATTAGGATAGTTTTGTTCGATAGTAAACAAATCATTAACCTCATTTAAACCAACTACATTTTTGTCAAAAATATCAGCTACAGGAACTTCGTAGAAAACGATATCATAAGGACCAGTTTTTTCTGAATTATTTGTAGCATCAAAAAATCCTTGAGAACGTGTATTCATAAATGATAAACTTAAGTGTTTACTACAATCAGCAGCAACACTTGCAAAAGTTTGTTCTTCATTTAATCCCATTGTTGCAGTTAAGTTAACAGGAGCCAACCATGTTGCACCATTATCTACTGAAGCTGCTACATAAATATCATAAAATGCTTGACCTTGTTGGTCTAAGTCGTTATCTGTTAAACCTTGATAAACTACATAAACAGTGTCACCACTATTAACAGCATATGGTGCAGTAGCCAATCTACTTAAATTTCCGTAACGCGTACGGTCATCAATTACTTGTCCAATAATTAATACCTCATCGCCATCAGTAGGATCTTCAGGAGAATATCCAGCTAATACAGTGCTATCAGGACGACCTTCGTACCAGTATGCAATTGTATTTTGTCCAGGGAAGTAGCTATAAGAAGTATTACCAGCTGATGTATCATTATCAAACATACGGCCTACTGCCCAGAAGCAATGTGCTTTACCAGATGCATCTAAAGTAACAGATAAAGCACCATCAGTACTGTAAGGTGTATCTAAAACTAATTTACGGTAATCAAACGCAGGTACTGGGAATGAATCAATTATTGTTGTAGTCCATGTTGCACCATTGTCAGCCGATTTCCACATAGTAATATCATCAGTTAAACCGCCCATTAAAATAGCAACGTTGTTTCCTTTTGCATCAATAGCGTAATTATCGCCACCACCAGCATAATAGCGTGTGCCATCATAACCAGGTAAAGTTTGGTTTACAACATCCCAAGTATTTGTACGTAAATTTAAACGTGAGTATACTTGTGGAGCTCTAACACCATTCATGTTAATACGATTAGGTTGGTTGCTTGATGAGTCAGTGTATGAAGCAATAACAATCATATAGTCACCACTAATTGCTGTACGTGGCCATAATAAACCAGGAAAGCTTTTTGTTGTATCAAGTACACTTACGCCATTCCAAGTGTTACTTCCAATTGCACCGTTGGTACTTAAAACCATACCACCCGAAAAACCTTGTGAATCTACCTTGTGAGAGAAAATAATTTCAGTACCGCTAACTGGATCGTAATCAAAATTACCATAACCAGTACGTCTAGTTTCAATTCTATCTTTTGAAATAGCTCCCCATGCAGTACCATCAAAATGATTGTAACCAGTTCCACGACCTTGGTAACCTGTTGATGGGCCATCTGAAGATGTTGTCCAAATTACAGATTTTTTTCCATCAGGATAAGTGATGATTTTTCTGTAAACAGAAGCATTGGTAGGACGATCAAATTCTGTTTGACCAACAATAACCCATTTAGAGTTTTTGCCATAACCTTTTCCAGTTTCGCCAATTCTGCTGTTTGCTTGTGGGTTAACTACTGGCGACAAAGGAGTGTAATCTCCAGTCTGTTTGGTCGTAATTTTCGACTGGTTACCTAAGTTTCCAGTTGAAGGTGTTTGTGCGTTTACAGCTAATCCAGCTGCAAGCATACCTAGTAAGTAGAACTTTTTCATTTATATATTCTGTATTTAGTTTGTTATTTTCTTAAAAAATCAAATTTATAAAAGTTTTTAGATTTGTATCAATAAAAAATTAACATTATTTTTAAATTAAAACCAAAACTATAAATTGGTTTAAGTGAAGAGTATGGATAACTATAAATTAGTTGCATGGCTTAGTTTTCAACATTGCCCAAATTGTGTTTACTATTAATTAACTTAGCCCTCCAATTTTTCGGTTTTTTAATATGACTCAATTTTCTCATTTACACGTTCATACCCAGTTTTCTTTGCTTGATGGTGCTGCTGATATTGGCAAACTATACAAAAAAGCATTAGCTGATAATATGCCAGCATTGGCCATTACCGACCATGGAAATATGTTTGGGGCGTTTAAGTTTGTGGCCGAGGCATATAAGCACAAAGGCGCTGATGGCAAGCCATTGGTAAAGCCAATTGTGGGTTGCGAGTTTTATGTTGTAACCGATAGGCATAAAAAATCGTTTACCAAAGAAGATAAAGATAAACGTTTCCACCAATTACTTTTAGCAAAAAACGAAGAAGGATACCGTAACCTTACTAAATTATGTTCGTTGGGTTACATGGAAGGTATGTACAGCAAATACCCGCGAATTGATAAGGAGTTAATTTTAAAATATCATAAAGGATTAATTGCTACTACTTGCTGTATTGGTGCAATGGTGCCTAAAGCAATTTTAAGACAAGGCGAAGAGGAAGGTGAAAAAGAATTTAAATGGTGGCTTGATTTATTTGGCGATGATTATTACATAGAATTACAACGCCATGATATTGCCGATCAAAATAAGGTAAACGCTGTGTTGTTAAAGTTTGCTGCAAAATATAATGTTCCTGTTATTGCTTCAAACGATTCGCATTATGTTGAGCAAGCTGATGCAAATGCACATGATATTTTACTTTGTATAAACACAGGCGAAAAACAAAGTACGCCTACCATGAAAGAGTTTAACGAGGACGAATCTTTTACAAAAGGTACTCGTTTTGCTTTTGCTAACGACCAATTTTACTTTAAAAAAACCGAGGAAATGGCTAAGTTATTTAGCGATATTCCTCAAGCTATTGACAATACAAATATGATTGTTGATAAGGTAGAATTGTTAGATTTAAAGCGTGATATTTTATTGCCTAACTTTCCGCTACCTGCTGGTTTTAATGATCAAATGGATTATTTAGAACATTTAACTTGGGTAGGTGCTAAAGAGCGTTATGTAGATATTTCGCCTGAAGTAGAAGAGCGTTTAAAGTTTGAATTACACACCATACGTACCATGGGTTTTGCAGGATACTTTTTAATTGTATCTGATTTTATAAAAGCAGGCCGAAATATGGGCGTTTTTATTGGTCCAGGTCGTGGTTCGGCTGCGGGTAGTGTGGTGGCTTATTGCATTGGCATCACCAATATCGATCCTATAAAATACCAATTACTATTCGAACGTTTTTTAAATCCAGATCGTAAATCAATGCCCGATATTGATACTGATTTTGATGATGAAGGCCGACAAAAAGTAATAGATTATGTGGTTGATAAATATGGAAAAAACCAAGTAGCACAAATTGTTACTTATGGCAGTATGGCCGCCAAAATGAGTATTAAGGATGTGGCACGTGTGCTGGATTTGCCTTTGCAAGAAAGTAACATGCTTGCCAAATTAGTACCCGATAAGCCGGGTATTTCTCTTAACCGGGTGTTAACTGCACCAATTGATGGTGTTGATAGTTTAAAAGAAAAAGAAGGTTTAGTATCAGAGGATATTGAATCAGTTAAAAAGTTACGTGAGTATCATCAAGGAAATGATGATAAAGCCAAGGTTTTAAAAGAAGCGTTAATACTTGAAGGCTCTGTTCGTGGTACTGGAGTGCATGCCGCAGGTATTATCATTGCACCAAGCGATTTAACAGATTTAATTCCGATGGCAATATCACGGGATTCGGATTTGTTACTTACCCAATATGATGGAAAAGTAATTGAAGATGCAGGTGTAATTAAAATGGATTTTTTGGGGTTGAAAAACTTAACAATTATCCGCGATGCATTACGCTTAATTAAACAAAATCATGGTATTGATATAGATATTGATACCATTCCGCTTGATGATAAAGCAACGCTAGATATTTTTGCACGAGGCGAAACCAACGGTACTTTTCAGTTTGAAAGTGCAGGTATGCAAAAATATTTAAAAGAACTAAAGCCAGATAGGTTCGAAGATTTAATTGCCATGAATGCCTTGTATCGTCCAGGTCCTTTAGCCTATATACCAAACTTTATTAACCGTAAACATGGTAAAGAAGAAGTGGTGTATGATGTGGCCGATATGGAAGAACACCTAAAAGATACTTATGGTATTACAGTGTATCAAGAGCAGGTGATGTTGCTTTCGCAGAAGTTAGCCAACTTTACAAAAGGTGATGCCGATGTGTTGCGTAAAGCAATGGGTAAAAAAGACCGTAAAACACTTGATAAACTAAAACCGCAATTTATTGAAGGTGCTTCAGCCAAAGGTCACGACCCAAAAGTACTCGAAAAAATTTGGACAGATTGGGAAGCTTTTGCTTCGTATGCATTTAATAAATCGCACTCTACGTGTTATGCTTTTGTGGCTTTTCAAACTGGGTATTTAAAAGCGCATTATCCTGGCGAATACATGAGTGCTTTGTTAAGCAACAACCAAAGTAATATTGATAAGGTTACTTTTTTTATGGAAGAGTGCAAACGTATGGGCATAAATGTTCTTGGGCCTGATGTTAATGAGTCGCAAGTAAGTTTTGCAGTAAATAAAAAAGGCGAAATTCGTTTTGGATTAGGTGCTATAAAAGGAGTTGGCGAAAATGCCGTGCATGAGTTAATTGCAGAGCGTGATACCAATGGCCCATTTAGTTCTATTTTTGATTTAACCAAACGTGTAAGTGCGCGTTCTGTTAGTAAAAAAACACTCGAAAGTTTAGCATTTGCTGGTGCTTTTGATGGTTTCCCAAATGTGCATCGTGCCCAATATTTTCATCCAGAAGAAGGTGATGAGCCCAATTTATTAGAAAAGGCTAT
This sequence comes from Bacteroidia bacterium, assembly GCA_034676125.1. Taxonomy (GTDB): domain Bacteria; phylum Bacteroidota; class Bacteroidia; order UKL13-3; family UKL13-3; genus UBA6183. The sequence goes on along the minus strand of JAUCCO010000046.1, from coordinate 3,184 downwards.
TCGTTATGCAAACAATGCGGCTGCAAACGAAAACGCAAATCAACAATCATTATTTGGTGGCAGTACTGCTGTAACCCTTGCCGAGCCTAATATACCCACTTGCGAACCTTGGGGTTTGATGCGAAAGTTGCATAAAGAAAAAGAAGTGGTGGGGATGTATTTAAGTGGCCATCCGCTTGATGATTACAAAATTGAATTTAAAAACTTTGTAAATAGTAACATTGCCGATATTGAAGATAAAAAAGGAGTTGACCTAAGTATAGCTGGTGTGGTGATTGATTGTTACGAAAAAATCAGTCAAAAAAACAACAAACCTTATGGTGGTTTTACCATCGAAGATTATAGTGGTTCTACCAGAATTATGATGTGGAGTGAAGATTATTTAAAATATAGGCACTTAATTAGCATGGGCCAAATGTTGTATTTAAAAGGTATGATGAAACCACGTTTTAATAGCGAAGACCAATTTGAGTTGAAGGTAAATAGTATGATGTTATTAGCAGATGTACGCGAAAAAATGGTAACTTCACTTGCTATTAATATCAAAACAGAAAAAATAGAAAAAGATTTTGTACAAGAGTTTTATCAATTACTCGACCATAGCAAAGGAACGGCACTCTTAAAGTTTAATGTAATTGACGAGAAACAAAAAATTGTAGTAACAGCAACTTCGCGCAGGTTTAAAATTAACTTTGATAACGATACCATGAAACGTTTTGATGAGTTAGAGATTGATTATAGAATTAATGGCTAACCGATTTTAATAATAAAAACTTATTGGCACCATAACTGCCAAAAAGCAAATATTATTAACTTTGGAATTATTGTTGAATATTGCAGTACTAATTAAATAAAAACAAATACTTAAAATTATGGCATTAGAAATAACAGACAGCAACTTTGAAGAGTTGGTATTAAAAAGCGACAAACCAGTATTGGTAGATTTTTGGGCAGAGTGGTGCGGCCCTTGTCGCATGGTAGGCCCAGTGGTTGAAGAAATAGCTAAAGAATACGAAGGCAAAGCTATTGTTGGTAAACTTAATGTTGACCATAACCCTAAAGTAGCAACCGAATTTGGTATTATGAGTATACCAGCATTGTTGTTCTTTAAAAACGGACAAGTAGTAGACAAACAAGTAGGCGCTGTGCCTAAACATGTTTTGGTAAATAAATTAGAAGGCCAATTGGCTTAATATTATATCAAGTATATTTATTTAAAAAGGCCGTCATTTTATAAAATGATGGCCTTTTGTTGTTATGCAGGGTTAAATAATTTTATACCGAAAGCACATTCAATATAGTCCAATTTCAGCTCAGGCCTCATTGAACTATTTTCATGTAGCATCGGCATTACCATTGTAAAATTATTTTTTAGTTTGGACTAAAAAATAATTACAATTGGTATTAGTATTGCTAATCGTTATCATCTAAATCTTTAATGGCATTATCTAACATTTTGTTGATGTAAGCTTTGTCTTTATCACTTAAACCAGTGCGGGTATTGGCAATTTCTTTTAGCTTATTGTAAACCGTTTTTTTACGGGCTTCAATTGCTACCCAAGTTACATAGTTTTTGTTTTTATCATTCTGATAAACCTTTTGATCAATAAGCTGTAATTCTACTAAAGTTTGGTTTGTAACATCACGTGTTAATTGCTGAAAACGTTCGTTAAAATCGCCCATGTTATCGCCCACTATTCTTTCGCCTTTATAGTTTTCGCTCACGTTTTTTAGTTGGGTTTGTATGCTTCCTGCCAAACGTTGTTTGGCGCTTAACATGGCTTTATCTTTACTGGTTTCTATACTTAAACTTTCGCCACTTGCTACTGCCCTAAACCAGCGGTTGTTACTTTCATATTTGTTTCCACTAAAGGGCGTTTTTATTTCGGTTAGCCCACTCATGTTGGTTTTACAAGCAGTAAAAATGGCACTTAAAATAATTGCGGCAAAAAGATAATTTCTCATAATTGTATAGTTTAGCAAATAGCTACTAAATTTCGTGCCGAAGTGTGAGTTCTCTGACAATTGCAGCGTGTATGCTGAAAGTTAGTTTAGATTGCCTTCGTTTAAAAACATGCTAAAAAATTGTATTACCAGGCTAGTTAGAAAACCTATTAGATTATTGTGGTCTCTTCATGCAACCCAAAGTAACCTGATTCATTACTTACTTAAATTATTACTAGTTTTACTTATCTTAGTTTAAATTATGAAAAAATTATTACTATTCATCTTTCTTATTATTCAATTTGGTGCATATGCACAATGGGCAACTTATAACCTACCCAAAGATTTTCCAGTTTATAACATTTTTGCAAATTTAATTTACTCATCTCAAAATACCGTTTGGGCTAATTACTCTTCAGGAAATGTTCCAACTTATATAAGTCGAAATGGAGGAGCCAGTTTTCAGGTTCTTCGTAATGTAGCATTTAATCTTTTTCAACCAATTAATGACACTTTAGTTTATGCGCTTTCATACAAAGGTTTATTATTGAAAAGTAAGAATACTTTTTTTAGCTTTGATACACTTAGTATTAATGGTATAAATAAAGATACTGGATATAATAATAATCCCATATTAGATTTTCATTTTTACAACGACAGCGTAGGTTGGGTTTTGGGTGATGATACCACCAATGGATGTAAAGAAATTTGGCGTACCGAAAATGGTGGTGCTTTATGGGAGAGGGTTCCTTGCGAGCAAATTAACATTCCCAATACTGCTATTAGTGCTTATTATGATTATAAAAAATGTGAAATACAAAGTCGGCTATTCATGGTTTGTTCCGGATATCAAAAAAGACCAAATTTTATTGTAGTAGATAATTATGGCAAGAATTGGAGGCATTGGGACAGTACAAAGGGTTTCGCTGATTTTACAAATAAGTTTGTATTTTTAGATTCAATGACGGGAGTTGTCAAGCTGTCAAACCAGGATACCAATTTTGCTGTAACAAATGATGGTGGGTTGTCTTGGAAATATCATAATGTTACAAATTATGCTTCGGGCAAAATATTATATGCAAAACCAACCACTAACAAAAGAGGTTTTTTAATTTCAGGTGGTTTTCGAGGAGCTTTTATTAGTTATGATACAGCCAAAACATGGATTTTTATTGACGATTATGTGCATTCAAACATTAGCTTTTTTGATGCAGAAACAGGTATTAGTATGACACAACCT
>JAUCCO010000045.1:0-22330 GCA_034676125.1 Bacteroidia bacterium | reverse complement strand
ATAAAGCCACAGCGGTATTTAATGGCAAAATAATGGTGCATTTAGATGCACAAAAAACCAATGCTTACCAACGTAATCAAAATATATTATTGAGTGATGATGCTACAGTAAACACCAAGCCGCAATTAGAAATTTTTGCAGATGATGTAAAATGTACACATGGTGCAACCATTGGCGAACTAGATGAAGAGCCTATGTTTTACCTGCGCAGTAGAGGAATACCAGAAGATGTAGCACGTAAGCTATTGCTAAATGCCTTTGCTGATGAAATAGCCGAGCGCATTAAAATTCCGGAGTTGGTAACGTTATTGGAGAATGAGATAGATAAGAACCTTTAAATAGCCATAGATTACACAAATTAAAAGAATAAGTAATTACACGGATTTATGGACGTACTGCAAGATTCAGAAGAGTTATATAGTTCTAATGAAAGCTTCCCTCAAAAAGAAGAAACCTATAAAATAATTGGTGCGTGTATGGAAGTTCATAAAGAGTTGGGTAATGGTTTTTTGGAGTCGGTTTATAAAGATGCGCTTGAGATAGAATTTCGGCTTCAAGGTATTCCTTTCGAAAGAGAGAAGTCTTATGTGGTAGAATATAAAGGGTATGTTTTAAAAAGAAAATACATTGCCGACTTTATCGTATTTGGTAATATTGTACTAGAAATAAAGGCTCAAGAATTTGTGGTAAAAGCCAATTACGCTCAAACTATAAATTACCTTAAAACATCAAAAAATAAGGTTGGCTTGCTTATTAACTTTGGCGAAACTTCATTAAAATATAAACGACTCGTAAAATAATATACTGTGGCTAAACATAAAACCAATTTTAACAAATCCGTGTAATCTGTGTAATCTGTGGCTAATCTGTGTAATCTGTGGCTAAACTTGTAATCTGTGGCTAAACTTAAATTAAACATACAATCAATCCGAAATCAGTTTCCTATTCTTCATCAAGAAGTTAATGGCAAGCCATTGGTGTACTTTGATAATGCGGCAACCACACAAAAACCGCAACGCGTAATTGATGCCTTGGTTAAGTACTATCAACTAGATAATGCTAATATACACCGTGCGGCTCATACACTTGCTTCGCGCAGCACCGATTATTTTGAGCAAACCCGAGAAACCATCAAACAGTTTATTAATGCACCCGAAACAGAAACTTGTATTTTTACTAAAGGTGTTACCGAAAGCATAAATTTAGTAGCCAATGCATGGGGACGAAAGTTTTTAAATGCAGGCGATGAAGTTTTAATTACTACCATGGAACACCATAGCAATATTGTGCCTTGGCAAATTATTTGCGAAGAGCGTGGTGCAATTTTAAAAGTAGTTCCTATAAACTCGGCAGGCGAGTTATTGATGGATAAATTTGATGAATTGTTAACCAATAAAACTAAATTAGTTTCGTGTGTTTGGGTAAGCAATGCTTTAGGAACCATCAACCCAATAAAAAGCATTATTAAAAAAGCACATGCAATAGGAGCAAAGGTTTTGCTTGATGGCGCACAAGCTTGCTCGCACATGAATGTGGATGTGCAAGCTATAGATTGTGATTTTTTAGCCATATCATCTCATAAACTTTATGGCCCAACTGGTGTTGGTGTATTGTATGGCAAACGCCAAATTTTAGAAGATATGTTACCTTATCAAGCAGGTGGCGAAATGATAAAAGAAGTTACGTTTGAAAAAACAACTTACAACGAAATACCTTATAAATTTGAAGCCGGTACACCCAATATTGGTGATGTTATTGCATTTAAATATGCTTTAGATTTTGTGAATGAAATTGGGAAAGAAAATATTGCAGCACACGAAAACAACTTGTTAAACCATTTTGTTGAAGGAGTTAAGAATATCAATACCGAGTTTAATGATGCAATACAATTGATAGGTACTGCCAATGAAAAAGTTTCTGTTCAATCATTTGTGGTTAAAAACATGCATCATTTTGATGTAGGCATGATGCTGGATGCGAAAGGAATTGCAGTAAGAACAGGACATCATTGCACGCAACCATTAATGCAATTTTTGCAATTGGATGGAACCGTTCGCGCTTCGTTTGCTGTTTATAATACAACAGAAGAAGTAGATGTGCTGTTAAATGCACTTAAATCGATAGTTAAATTTATTAATAAAAAAGCACTATAAAAGTGGCCGCAACAACTGAAATACAAAACGAAATAATCGAAAATTTTTTGCTATTTGATGGCGATATGGAAAGCACATTATTTTATTTAATGGACTTAGGTAAAAAATTACCACCAATGCCAGATGACCATAAAACAGAAGCTTATTTAGTAAAAGGATGCCAAAGTAAAGTTTGGGTTTTCCCAACTTATGTTGATGGAAAAGTTAATTTTGAAGCCGATAGCAATACCGAAATTACCAAAGGTTTGGTGTATTTATTATGGAGCATTTGGAACAAACAAACACCTGATGAAATATTAAATACCGAATTGTTTTTTATTGATAAAATTGGCATGAGCCGCATGATTGGAAGCCAGCGTAGCAACGGCTTTGTAAGCATGATTAAACAAATGAAATTATACGCATTAGCATATAAAAATAGTTAAGAAAACTAACTATTTGTAATTATAAGTAAGATAAAATGGAAGAAACTACACAACCAAAAAAGAACTTTGTTGATGTACAAAACGAAGCTATAGATGTTATACAAACGGTTTACGATCCGGAAATTCCGGTAAATATTTACGAGCTTGGTTTGATATACGAAGTTAACGTTAACAATAATCTAGACATTGAAGTAATCATGTCATTAACATCACCATTTTGCCCAGCAGCGCAAAGTATGCCAGCCGAAATAAAAGAAAAACTGTTAACTATAGAAGGTGTAACTGAAGTGAATGTGAAAGTAACTTTCGACCCACCTTGGAGTCAAGATTTGATGAGCGAAAGTGCTAAGTTGCAACTTGGATTTATGTAATTTTTTATAATTGTCTATAACAAATTGGGTCTCGATTAGTTTTACTATTCGGGACTTTTTTGTGGAATGAAGGATTAAAATAAATTAATGGTTGCATAGCTTATTTAATTTGATAAATTTGATTTATAAAATGAAAATAAAACAAATCACTCTGCAATTGTTTCTGCTGTTAACACTTGGTGTTAGTGCTCAGAAAACCAATCAAAGCATAATTAAAAGCGCATTATTATTGCAAGGTTTAGCACCAACAGATATTGAACAATTGGTTATAACCAATGAATTTACATCAAAGCATAATGGTGTTACCCATGTGTATTTTAGGCAAAAATATAATGGTATTGAAGTGTTTAATGGTGTAGGTGCAATTCATCTTAAAAATCAACAAACGGTTTCCATCAACCAAAGTTTTATAAAAGATATTGCTATAAAAACACAGTCGTTAAAAGTTAATGTAACAGCTAACACTGCAATTAATTCTACTGCAAATCATTTGGCACTAGCTGTGCCAAGCATACTGGGTAAAACTAGTTTAGCTTTAATAGATAATAAAGTAAGCATAAGTGATGCAAGCATCTCGGCTGAACCGATTCAAGTGCAATTGTATTATTACGAATTGGATGGAAATATAAAATTGGCGTACAATACCAATTGGCTTGATAGCAAAACCAATAACTGGTGGAATGTACGTGTAGATGCAGAAAATGGTCAAGTAATTGATAAAAATAGCTGGAGTGTTAATTGTAATAATCACAATCATAAAAAAGCAACTCCATTTGTAAATAATACAACTTTAAAATCTCAAACCAAACCTGCGGCATTAAATAAAAAAGCAGGAAGTGCTACATACAATGCCTTTCCGTTAGGAGTTGAAAGTCCTAACCACGGTAGTCGTAAGTTAATGGTAAACCCACACGATTCGTTGGCATCTCCATTTGGTTGGCATGATACTGATGGAATAATAGGGCACGAGTATACCATTACAGCAGGTAACAATGTTTATGCATCAGATGATGTTGCAAACAGAAACCAACCTGGTTTTAGCCCTGATGGTGGCAATGATTTAATATTTGATTTTCCGTATAATCCGGCAGGTTTAAATTCAGCTAATTTTAATACTGCAATAACTAATTTATTTGTTTGGAATAACTTTGTGCATGATGTGATGTACCATTATGGGTTTGATGAAGAATCAGGCAACTTTCAGTCTAATAATTATGGAAGAGGTGGCTTACAAAACGACCACGTAAGTGCAGAAGCGCAAGATGGAAGTGGCAAAGGCAATGCAAATTTCGCCACACCACCAGACGGACAAAAGCCACGCATGCAAATGTTTTTATGGCCTAAAGCGGGTAGCCCCAGTATTTCGCCTTATTTATTTATGAAGGATAATACTAGAAGAGACTCAACGCTAGGTGCGATATCTCTTTTTGGTGCTAGTTCTTTTAATATAATAAATATGCCATTAGCAATTGTTAATGATGGCACTTCTGCTGCAACTGCTTGTAGCAATGTTACTGGAAACTATTCAGGCAAAGCAGTATTAATATATAGAGGCGGTGGTTGTAATTTTACCAATAAAGTACTTAATGCACAAAATGCTGGTGCAGCTATGGTAATTGTGGTAAATAATACTACTGCCGCACCAATCCAAATGACTGGTACTTCAGCAAGTATCACCATTCCTTCTATGATGATTTCTAAGGTTGCAGGCGATTCTTTAAAAGCTCGTTTGTTACGCGATAGTGTATTTGTATCATTTAACTCGGATGTTGATTTTGTGGGCGTGTATGATAGTGATTTAGATAATGCGGTAATGGCTCACGAATATGGTCATGGTGTTTCAACACGATTAACAGGAGGAGCTTCAAACTCCAATTGCTTATCAAACCAAGAACAAGCAGGCGAAGGTTGGAGCGATTTTTTTGGAATTTATTTAACCCATGGCAAAATGGATTCGGTAGAACGTGCTCGTGGTATCGGTACTTGGTTAATTTATCAGCCAGTAACCGGACTTGGCATTCGTACTTATAGATATAGTAGAAACATGACAACCAATCCATTTACTTACAATTCAATTAAAACGGCTGCAGTTCCTCATGGTGTTGGTTCGGTTTGGTGTACCATGTTGTATGATTTGTATTGGAATTTAATTGATAAATATGGTTACGATAGTAATTTATATACTGGTAAAGGCGGAAATAATCGTGCGTTACAATTGGTAATTGATGGTTTAAAACTACAACCATGCAACCCTGGTTTTGTTGATGCCCGTGATGCAATTTTATTAGCAGATGAAATGAATAATGGCAAAGCTGATTATGATTTAATTTGGAAAACTTTTGCCCGCAGAGGTTTAGGATATTCGGCAAGTCAAGGTACCACAGCTTCTCGCACAGATGGTACAGAAGCATTTGATTTGCCAACTAACAATACTGGTTTAACACTTTTAAATAAAGAAAGTGGTATGAGTTTTTGGCCAAATCCTAACCAAGGTACGTTTACTATTTTATTACCCAAAGGTGCAACAAAAATTAATGTAGAGTTGTATGATATAACTGGTAAAAAAGTATATGACCAACAACTGCAAGGAACCGAAACGGTTGAAATAAATGCCACCGGGTTACCAATTGGTGTTTACATAATAAAAACACAAAGTAATGGCAATGTATTTACCAGTAAATTGCTAATTACTCAATAATTGAGCAAGTGGCTTTTTTTGATTTGGTTTGAAAAATTTTCATATTATAGTATACTGTTTAGTGAATTTAAATTTTGGAATTTGATTTTTAATTGAACGATAAACTCGGTATAGGGTTCCGAAGCTTCGGAAGCAGCTAGCTACCGTGAAGCGCGGATAGCCCGCAATGCCCCCAAAAATAAAAATATAAACAGAAAGAAAGGTTGTTTCAGCATAATGAAGCAGCCTTTTTTTATTTGTACAAAGTGGTAGGTTTAATATTTGTGTTTTGAAAAAAACGGAAAGAAAAAATTGATTTATTGTTGGGTTAAGTCTTTGCTAATCATTGTGGCAAAACTTGTCCACAAGGCTTGTACAGCCAAGTATGCGCTGTGTATAACGCAATAGCTTGTGTGGTGCGGGTTGCGGCTAGTGTTAATTGTTTGTACTAATTTGTACACTTGTTTTGGTTGTAATTTGTGAAACGTTTTTAACTACTTATGTATGCCTAAACCAACCGAAGAAAATGTATTGCCCTTGCAAATTTTAAGTGCTTTTGTGCAAAAGCCCGAGTTGTTTGTAAGTTATGCAGATAAGCTATCGGCTACGTTTTTTGGTGATGGTCCGTTTGCTGGTATTTATGATGCCATGCTACATTATAATAAGCATGTTGGATTGTTTGATGCAGAGATGTTGCGCAGCCGATTAAATGATATGCAACAGCCCGAGCAATTGGTATGGCTAGAAACCATGCAAACAGAACCTGTACTTTTATTAAACATACATAATTTAATAGCCGATTTAAGGGAAAACCATGCCCGGTTATTGCTACTTAACTTGGGTAATTTACTTGTAAAGGAAAGTTTTGGAAAAACGTATTTACCAAAAGATTTACATCAATTGGTGACAAATAAATTAGTGGCGATTGGCGAAACAGTAGTTAAAGGAGAATTAATTAACCTACAATCGTTATTAAAACTAGCAGTGGCTCAACAATCATTAGTTGAACAAAATCAAATAACTTGGTTTGATGATGAATTACAAGACATGTTAACTGGTATATTCGCAGGTGAGTTAATTGTGGTAGGGGCACGACCTGGAATTGGAAAAACATCATTTATACATACCCAACTTATACATACTGCTGTGCAACAAAAACAGCCTGTAGGATATATTAATTTTGAAGAGAACGAACGCAGTTTGGCGGCTAAATTAATGCATACAGCCAAAGGCAATACGTATAAAAACAATACCGATTGTTTTAATGTAGAACAGCTAAAAAATATCCCTGTTTATTTGGCTACACAAATGCCAACAAATGATATTAAACAAGTAAAGTTTATGGTTAATATGTTGACAGCTAAATATGATACTAAACTGGTGGTAATTGATTGTTTTCATAATATTAGTTATAGGGCTAAATATAACAACCGCGATTATGAAATGGGTAAGGTGCTATTGGAGTTAAAACAATTAGCAAAACAATTACAAATAGCAATTATTGTTACTTCACAACTTTCGCGCATGGCCGAAAAACGAGGGTCGTTAGGCCGACCAATGTTAAGCGATTTAAAAGATACTGGACATTTAGAAGAAGTACCAGATAAAATATTGTTACTTTATAGGGATGCGTATTATGGAATAACAATGGATGAAGATGGATATGATACGGCAGGAGTAACAGAGGTAATTATAGCCAAAAATAAAGAGGGTAAAACAGGAAAAGTTTTTCTATATTACGATGAACAAACCTTAAAATATACAAACGAAAAAATAGATAAAAAAGAGTTTATATTTCCAGACCATCGATTAGATGAGTTAGTATAAAAACATTAACAGCCTACTACCTATTTGTATAACGAGGACAAACCAAAGTCTTGTAACTGTTGTTTCTGCAGTTGGTATAAAAATGGTAGAATTTTACAAAGCTACTCCGCTGCGCTCCGTAGCTTTGTAGTTTAGGAATGAGGTTATACAAGGTAGTAGCTGTTATTTAATTTTTAAAAAATGTCGTTAAAAACCATATCACAATTTTGCAAAACATTTGAAGTGCCTGTGCAAACCTTGCATTATTTGCTTGATGTGCCAAGGTATAAAACCTTTGTTATAAAAAAACGTAGTGGTGGTGTGCGAATAATCGAAGCACCACAAGGAGAATTAAAAAAGTTACAAAAACGCATTAATAGCAAACTACAGCATTTTTTTAAAAGTAAATGTTTAAGCTGTGTGCATGGTTTTGTTAGTAAGGGTGATGATGAGTTTGCGAGAGGAATAAAAACCAATGCAACAGAGCATTTAGGAAAACCGTGTTTGCTAAATATTGATCTTAAAGATTTTTTTAGCAGTATTACTGCAAAACAAGTCAAGGCAGCTTTAAATAATGAACCATTTAACATCAATGAAAAAAAAAGTACGCTATTGGCGTTACTTGGTACATACAAGAAAAAACTTCCTACAGGTTCACCACTATCTCCAGTATTATCAAATATTGTTTTTTATAAGATTGATGTGGAGTTAATGAGATTTGTTGATGAAATAAATAGCCTAAAAAATGATGAAACTTCTCAGGTAAGTTATACCCGCTATGCAGATGATTTAACTTTTTCTGGAGATAAAGAAACCTTAACCATTTTGCTTCCTAAAATTACACAACTTTTGGCTGAAAATGGATTCATCATCAACGAAAATAAATTGCGCATGCAAACCAAATTTGGTGCGCAATGGGTAACGGGTGTAAAAGTAAATAAGCACACAAACATTAGTAGGTTATACATTAGAAAACTAAGGGCAACTTTACATAATTTAAAAACTAATACTACTGATGTGGCAGTAAGAAAATATTGGAAAATAACCACTATAGCACCGATAGAAATAAGCTTAATTCATACCATGCTTAATACCATTAAAGGACAATTAGGTTGGGTTGGCAACATTAGAGGTAAAGATGATGCAGTGTATCTAAAACTAAAGGACCAGTTTGTTGCAATTGAAAAACAGTATTTTATACCGAAAGCGCATTCCATATAGTCCAATTTCGGATTGGGCCTTATTGAACTATCTTCATGTAGCATCGGCATTACCATTATATAATTATTTTTTAGTTTGGGCTAAAAAACTATTACAATTGGTATTATTTACAAGTTTTAATAAGATTGATGGTGTTTTTTGAGTTCAGTTTTTTAGCTGGCAATTTCAATTTCAAACCAAACTATTTTATTACTGTTAAAATTAACCACTAAACTTATTTTAATTCCTGTTTAGTAACCCTACATTCGTAAGTAAAATTAATCTTATTATTATGTCGTATCCATATCAAATAAAAACCATCGAACAATATCATCAAGCGTATAAAAAAAGTATGGAGAACCCGGAATTATTTTGGGGTGAAATTGCGGAGAACTTTACTTGGCAAAAAAAGTGGGATAAGGTGCTTGAATGGAATTTTATTGAACCCAAAATTGAATGGTTTAAAGGTGGTAAATTAAATATTACCGAAAACTGCATTGATAGACATTTAGCCGAACGTGGCGAAGAAGCTGCCTTTATTTGGGAACCTAATAATCCTGAAGATAGAACCCGAACGGTAACCTACAATCGCTTGCATAAACGTGTTTGCCAAGTTGCACAAATGCTTACAAACTTAGGTGTTAAAAAAGGCGATAGGGTTTGTATCTATATGGGCATGGTGCCAGAGTTAGCTTATGCTGTTTTAGGTTGTGCAAGAATAGGTGCTGTGCATAGTGTAATATTTGGCGGCTTTTCGGCCCAAGCAATTGCTGATAGATTAGATGATGCCCAAGCAACTTTTATAATTACTTGCGATGGGGCATTTAGGGGCAATAAAGATATTCCGCTAAAAAGTGTGATTGATGATGCATTGGTTGGTAATAAAACCATTAAAAAAGTAATTGTTTATACCAGAACCCGCACACCTGTTTCTATGATAAAAGGACGAGATGTGTGGTGGGAAGATGAAATGGAATATGCCGAAAATCAAGTTGAAAAAGATGGTAAAGTTTCTTTTCCTGCTGTGCCTATGGATGCCGAAGATCCTTTGTTTATTTTGTACACTTCGGGTTCTACTGGTAAGCCAAAAGGTGTTGTGCATACCGTAGCTGGTTATATGATTTGGACAAATTATACTTTTGTAAATGTGTTTCAATACCAACAAGGTCAAGTGCATTTTTGTACCGCAGATATTGGTTGGATTACAGGCCACAGTTATATTGTATATGGTCCATTAAGTGCGGGTGCTACTTCAATTATTTTTGAAGGCATACCAACTTGGCCAGATGCAGGTCGTTTTTGGGATGTGGTAGCAAAACATAAAGTTAATATTTTATACACCGCACCTACGGCCATTAGAAGTTTAATGGGTTATGGATTAGACTATGTGAAGGATAAAGATTTAAGTACGCTTAAGGTTCTTGGTTCGGTTGGTGAGCCAATTAATGAAGAAGCTTGGCAATGGTATTTTAAAAATATTGGTAAAGAGCGTTGCCCAATTGTAGATACTTGGTGGCAAACAGAAAATAGTGGCATTATGATTTCGAGTTTAGCAGGTGTAACGCCACATAAACCAGCACATGCTACTTTGCCTTTGCCAGGGGTTTTACCTGTTTTGGTTGATGAAAATGGGAATGAACTTTTAGGGAATAATGTTAGTGGAAACTTATGTATAAAACAACCATGGCCTGGAATTATTAGAACTACCTATGGCGACCATGAAAGATGCAGAACTACTTATTTTACGGCCTATCCAAATATGTATTTTACTGGTGATGGATGTTTGCGAGATGAAGATGGAAACTACCGCATTACAGGTAGGGTTGATGATGTGTTAAATGTAAGTGGACACAGAATTGGAACTGCCGAAGTGGAAAATGCAATAAACATGTATAGTGGAGTAATAGAAAGCGCTGTGGTAGGTTATCCGCATGATGTAAAAGGACAAGGAATTTATGCTTATGTAGTTTGCGAAGTTTCACATCACCATGATGCAGCACAAACTCAACAAAATATTATACAAACCGTTTCGCGTATTATTGGTCCAATTGCTAAGCCCGATAAAATTCAATTTGTAAAAGGTTTGCCTAAAACCCGCAGTGGTAAAATTATGCGCAGAATTTTAAGAAAAATTGCAGAAGGCGAAGTAAATAATGTTGGAGATACTTCATCGTTGTTAGACCCGGGTGTGGTTGATGAAATAGTGAAGGGTGCAGTTTAAAAACTAAAGGATAAGCGATAAAGTTAATTAACAAATATGACAGATAAACACAACTTACCACGAAGAAGTTTTATAACCAGGCTTTCGGCAGCTTTGGCTGGCACATTTGCGCTACCTGTGCTTGGCGTTGCTAAAAATTTAAAACAAAATATTTCTGCAGAAATGGACAACCAACAACCAATTATAGCTATTAAACCAATGGGTTTTCAATGGGAAACATCCGACCCATTTTTGTTTTGTGTGCATCACGAAGATGCCTTTCCGAAAGGAAATGAGCAAATGGCACTTTCGCCCGATTACTTTAAAGGTCGACAATTGGGTGATGATTTTATCATAAAAGATGGTTTTAGAATGTACCATGGTAAATCGGTTCCTGGTTTTCCTGGACATCCTCATCGTGGTTTCGAAACCATTACTATAGTAAAACAAGGTATTGTAGATCATGCCGATTCGCTTGGCGCTGCTGGTAGATATGGCAATGGAGATGTGCAATGGATGACAGCAGGAAAAGGAGTGCAACATTCCGAAATGTTTCCATTGATAAATAAAGACAAAGAAAACCCAATGGAATTGTTCCAAATTTGGTTGAATTTACCTGCAAGAAATAAAATGGTAGAGCCACATTTTAAAATGCTTTGGTCCGAAAATATTCCTAAACTAGACTCTGAAGATTTATTGAAGAATAAAACTTCAGTTGAAATAATTGCGGGCCATTTGGATAAGTTAAATGCACCTACGCCTCCGCCAAACTCTTGGGCTGCTGATAAACAAAACGAAGTAGCTATTTACAATATAAAAATGCAGGCAAATGCAACTTGGGTATTGCCCAAAACTAGCGCCAATATTAACCGCACGTTATATTTTTATCAAGGAGAAAGTATTGTAATAGCTGGCAAAACAATTAAAAGTTACCACGCCATTCAAGTGCAATCTAACATCGATTTAACCATTAAAAACGGTGCTAAAGATTGTGGTATTTTGGTGTTGCAAGGCAAGCCAATTAACGAGCAAGTTATGCAGTACGGGCCATTTGTAATGAATACAAAAGAAGAGATTCATCAAGCATTTGAAGATTACCAGAAAACACAATTTGGTGGTTGGCCTTGGCAAAAGTTTGACCAAGTGCACGACCGTAACTTGGGCCGTTTTGCTAAACATGCCAATGGCAAAATGGAGAAACCCAGAGGAGGGAATCAGGAATGATTATTTGAAAAAACAGGTTAAAATAAAATTTGTATTTTTAAATTCAGTTGTTTTCCTGTTTCACGATTTATAACAATAATATCAAACTAAACCCATATTATTAACCTATTAAATAGTGTGATTATAATGAAAATAGAATTTATTAAAAGCCTTTACATCTTTATTCCATTAGGGCTTGTAATGGCTTACATTTATTATGACAGTGATCGTGGAATACTTTTGAGTATTTTATTGGGATTTACTAGTGCGCTTTGTGTATTTTTTGTCCCATACTTATTTAAGCGAGTTAAAAAATAGAACAGCAGAGGTATTCTATAATTCGTTTGCTTCATTTGGGTTTCAAAACACTTGTTGCATTTCTATGCTGTTTTATGTGAGCGTTTATTACAATCACCTACACTATTCCATTTAACCGTTGATATATTTTACAGATATATCGTTTTAATAATTATTTTGCCAATCTCTAAGTGAAGTGGCTTAAATCTATATTATTATCCTTGTTGGGGCTTTTGCTGTTATGGCTAGCCTTGCGCAACTTACCATTGCAACAGCTTGGTGCGCAGTTAAAACAAGCAAACTATTGGTTAATTATCCCCGTGTTTTTGGTTACTCTGTTGGGTTATATTGCTCGCCTAATGCGGTGGCAGTTGCTGTATAATAATTTAAAATTTAAAGTGCCATTTAAAACCATGTGGGTTGCTTTATGTGCAGGTTATTTAGTTAGTTATGTTGTGCCGCGCGCAGGTGATATTACAAGGTGTTTAATTGTAAAAAGATATGATGATGTGCCTTTTAATCAATCGTTGGCTAGTGTATTAATTGAACGATTTACAGACATGTTTTGTTTGTTGTTTTTAATACTTGCCATATTGGTTTTTAATGTCCATCAAACTGCCGATTTTTTTATGGATAATATCATTCAACCCATTACAAATGCATTACACTTTAAAGGAATAGTGATTGTTGGCGTATTAGGGGTTTTAACATTAATAGCAGGATACTTTTTAATTAATAAAAAGGTTAGTGACTCCGCTTGGGTTAATCAGTTTATTGATGCACTAAAAAGTATGGTATTGTTAAAGCAAAAAGGTTATTACTTTTTGTATACCAGCTTAATTTGGGTAGGTTATTTTTTAATGACTTACATCTGGATTTTTGCATTTGATGAAAGTAATTCGCTTAATGCACAACAAGTATTTGTAGTGATGATAATTGGTACAATTGGTAAATCTGTACCCATACAAGGCGGTGGAATGGGGGCTTACCATTACCTGGTAGCACAAGCTTTTTTACTATTTGGAGTAAGTTTGGTTGTGGGTAATGCATTGGCAATAATTATTCATGGCACACAAACCTTGTTTACTTTAATAACTGGCTCCACCGCATATTTAATGCTAATGTATGATGAAAAAGGACGTAATTTGTAACTGAGTTATGCAATTTAAAAACAATATTTTATGCGCAATTACATTGTTGCTAAGCAATGTATTAATGGCGCAAGTTACTAAGGTTGGTAACGATACTTTAATTGATATAGCATCGTGGAATGTAGAATGGTTTGGCGATTTACAAAACGGACCATCAAATGAGGTAACTCAATTTAACAATGTAAAAAATGTTATTACCAATACACAAATAGATGTGTGGGGACTTTGCGAAATATCAAACCCAACTACTTTTTATAATTTAGTAGCTGATTTACCTTCTTACCAAGGTGTGTTGGCCAACTATTCGCAAACTCAAAAAACGGCTTTGCTATTTAATAAAGATATATTTGAATTAATAAGCAATGGCTTAATAATAGATCAAACCAACAACGATTATTACAATGCATTTGCATCGGGTAGGTATCCATTTGAAGTAGTGTTACGTACCAAAACTTATCCATTTGATTCGGTGTATTTTTATGTGGTGCATTTAAAAGCAAATAGTGGTAGTTCCGATCAATCTTCATACAACCGCAGGGCCAATGCATCTTTATATTTACAGCAATTTTTAAATACCCAACGTATAGGTAAAAAAATAGTTGTTTTGGGTGATTGGAATGATGATGTTGACCAATCTGTAGTAAAAATTAGTGGTAACTATTTAACATCACCTTTTCAAAACTTTAACAACGATTCTACCCGTTATATTTTTCCAAGTATGGAGTTAAGTTTAGCAGGCGAAACCAGTTATCCTAACTTTAAGCCAGCTAATATGATTGATCAAATGCTTACATCAAAAGCATTGTACGACACTTTTTATGTAAGAAAATCAATGTCGGTACTTAAATTATTATCAGCACAAATTAGTGGTTATACATCAAATACATCAGATCATTATCCAATTTTAGCCAGGTTTAATTTAAAGCGATACATCAAATCAACCCCAATAGATTCGTTGCCTAAAGATACTTTACCAAGTGATACCGTTCCAAATACGGGTATAAATAAAACCGCAAACAACTTGGTTTTTAGCATTTATCCAAACCCCAATAATGGTGAGGTGAGTATAACTTGCAATACAGCAATTGAGCAAGTAATTATATATAATTTACTTGGTGCGGCTATTTATCAAACCCAATTAAACAGCAATGCCCGAGTAATTAGCTTACCCGAGCATTTGCAAAATGGCATGTATTTATTTAAAATACAAACCCAATATGGTTCTTCAATTAAACGAATTCAGTTGTTGCGGAATTAGCTTTTAAGGCATTTGTACTGGCAAGCCAGCTTTGCGCCAAGCGCCCATTCCATTATCTAAATCGTACACTTTTTTAAAGCCTAATTCTTGCATTTTTTCTGAGCATTCTGCGCTTCTTCCACCGCTTGCACAATACACATAATATGTTGCGTTACGGTCTAATTTGTTCAATTCAGTATCAAACTCATCACTAAAAATATCCAATAAGCGAGCATCTTTAATGTATCCTTTTTTAAATTCACCTGGAGTACGTACATCTAAAATTATTCCCGGGTTAGTTGTAATCGCGTTGTTAAAATCTGTTGCACTTAATACTTTAAATTCAACATCGCTAGGTGTAGCATCTATGGTTGTTTGTGAAGTTTCGTTGCTGTTAGCTGCCTTTTTGTTGCCGCATGCTGTTACAAGCATTGCGCCTAAAATAATGGTGTAAATTACTTTCATTGGTTTAAATTTTGACTTCAAATATAATGTATCGCTGTGTTTTTACTATTAATAAGTTTAGGTTTATTTAGCATATATAAGTCATTTGGTTGATATGGTAAACATATAAGTGTTCTCTACCAAATTTAACCTAAATAACAACTTTAAGATATAACATGCATAACGCAATTATACATTATTGGTAAAATTGATTTTTGTGTTTAGTTTACTGTATATCAAGTTTGGGCATTTCAACAGATTAACAATAACCTATGTTCTCCTTGTTTTTCTTTTGGTGCCCTATGAATACAAGGTAGCGTATTACTTTCAGGATAATCAACCGCTAACTTCCAAAGATTGCCTAGGCCTAAACTAATAGGTTTTGCAAAGGCTTTAGGTTGGTAGTGTAAATCGAAAAAATTTTCTATTAAAAATGATTCAAAACCTTCCTCTGCTCCATTGTAAAACGTCTTTAATTTTTCACGTAATTCAGGAATGAGGACTTTTTGAACACCTTGTGAATTGGGTAATATGTCACTCGACTCACCATAGTATGTGCATAAAAATGTGTCGGTTGGAATTGGAGAACGGTCTACGTGAAAAGAATAAACATCGGTTGCAAAAAATGGGTGAGTATTATCTCTTTCATAGTACTTAATTAAGTTAAGGATTGGTGATGCACCAAGCGATTTTAATGCTTTTAAGTCATTTAAAATAACCTCACGGGCTAGTTGTCCATCTTCACTCAATTTAAGTTCACAAAGCTTTTCTTCATTAATTACATCCATGTTTCCGTCTAGTTCCAGCTTTTTTACAATCTCAGAAAAATCACCATTGAGTTCTCGCGTCCAACACATTGCATTAACATCATTATTAAACGAATTAGAAATTAGGTCTTTAAAACTCGATACATATTGAATGTTATGCGCTACTTGAGATAAATCTATCATAAGAAAAAAAATTATAGCTAATGTATTGTTGTAGCAAAGATGGCCATTTTTACCACAAATAGTATAGCTGTTTAATTCTTTGTGGTTTTTGAAAATTGTAATTATTTATTATGTACTTTTTAATCCATCAAAGCTCCACATTCAAAACAGCTGTATAAATGAGCGTTTGTTATAAATTTAATTGCAAAATGGTAAAATCAATTTAATGTACTAATTTTTGCAACCATATTAATGATATAATTAATTAATTTGCGCACAATGAAAATAACTTTTTTGGGTACAGGTACATCACAAGGCGTTCCAATTATTGGATGCGATTGCTTGGTATGCCAATCTGAAAATAGCGCAGATAAACGACTAAGAACATCTGTATTGGTTCAAGCTAATGATGTAAATATAGTGGTGGATAGTGGACCAGATTTTAGGCAACAAATGTTGGCTTGTAAATTAAAGCGATTGGATGGATTGATTTTTACACATGCCCATAAAGATCATATTGCTGGATTAGATGATATACGCGGATTTAATTATGTGCAACAAGCTGCAATTGATGTGTATTGTACGCAAGAGGTAGAACAACAAATACGCAAAGAGTTTTCGTATATTTTTGATGAAGTAAAATACCCAGGAGTACCCGAGTTAACCATAACCAGAATACACAACAATGTACGTTTTGATGTGAAAGGAGTACTTGTAACACCTATTGAAGTTAAACATTACAGGCTGCCCGTACTGGGTTTTATGTTTACCGAAACCAATAATAAAAACACCTTTGCTTATATAACCGATGCCAATTTTATAGCTGAAGAAGAAATACAAAAAATGATAGGTTGCCATACTTTAGTTTTAAATGCATTAAGGCACGAAAAACATATTAGTCATTTTAATCTTAAGGAGGCTTTAGCTATGATAGAAAAAATAAAACCTAAACGTGCATATTTAACACATATCAGTCATCAGTTAGGGTTGCACGATGAAGTTTCGGCAACTTTACCCGAAAATGTATTTTTAGCTTATGATGGTTTAACCATAGAAATGTAATGGCTATAAAAGGTTCGTACCATCAGCATTATCATTTTATTAAACAACTTGTGCCAGCTATTTTTAATTGGCTTAATGGTGCTGTTTTGGTTGATGCATTTACCACCAGTAAACAAGAGTTGGTGTTGTTATTTAGCCACAATCAGCAAACTTTTATATTAAAGGTTTTAGCTAAATTTCATAGTGGATTTTTACTTTTTGAAAACACTCCATATAATAAAGGAAGCAATGCACAAGCTTGTTTTCAATCCTTGTTTAACCAAACCATAATTTCTGCTACAGCACATCAATATAACCGTTCGTTTTCGGTCTTATTTTCTAATCATCAAACCTTAATTTTTAAATGTTATGATGCTTTAGCTAATGTTATTTTGGTTGAAGATAATATGGTGGTTGACATGTTTAGGGAAAGCATACAAAACGATTGGAATTTTAATGCTGATGAGTTTGTGGTAACCGATACCAACATCACCCAAAAGCTAGATGCTTTTGTATTTAACGAAGGAGAGTTTTGGGTTTATAAACGCGAGCAAGAAGATGAATTTTATTTATCGCTTACCCCACAAACAGATAAGGTACTATTAGAAACTAATAATGCACTAGAAGCTTCAACTGTATTTGCCCGATATGCATTAAGCTCGTTAGGATTTAAGCAAACTAAATTATCTCGAATTGCAACTTTGCAAGGCGAAATAAAACGCATAAAACAGCAAGTAAAACTAAGTCAGCAAGGTATAAAACAGTTAATTCATCAATCACCATTCGAAGAAATTGGGCATATTATTATGGCAAATCTTCATGCCATACCAAAGCAATCAAAACAGATAGAGTTGTTTGATTTTTACAACAACAAAAACATCACCATAAAACTAAAATCCGATTTAGATGCTGCTGCAAATGCTGCTTACTACTACCGCAAATCAAAAAACAAAAAAATAGAGGTTGAGCAAATGGAGCAAAAGCTACTTAACCTGCAACAAAAATTAGTTGAACAAGAGTTGTTGTTAACCCAAGTAGAACTGGCCCAAAATGCCAAACAACTTAAACCTTTTCAAGGCAGTAAAAAGCAAGAAATCATTTTTCCGTTTAAGCGATTTATTGTTAATGAGTTTGAAATATGGGTTGGTAAAAATGCCGCCAATAATGATTTGTTAACCCAAAAATACGCACATAAAAATGATATGTGGTTACATGCTAAAGGAGTAACTGGTTCGCATACCATTATTAAACATAAAGCGGGCAAGCTTATACCAAATAATGTGCTAACCATTGCAGCTCAAATTGCAGCCTATTATAGCAAACATAAAGGCAATACACTTGCACCTGTAAGTTATATGTCCAAAAAATTTGTACGCAAACCAAAAGGTGCCGAACCAGGGCAAGTTATAATAGATAGGGAAGAGGTAATGTTGGTTGAACCCAAATTGCCACAATAAGTTTTTGTGTTTGAATGCATTCCTTATCTTCAACATTCAATCAAATAACCAACTTAACACACTTCCCTTTTATTTGTGCTTAATAAGCCTATCTTTGCACCCCGATTTTTAACCGTATTTCCAATAAAATATAAAATAAAAACAATAGAATTATGACATTATTTAATCCATGGCATCATGTAGGTATTGGTGAGAATGCACCAGAGATAGTTACCGCAATTATAGAAATTCCACAAGGAAGTAAAGGTAAGTTTGAGTTAGATAAAGAAAGTGGCATGCTTAAGTTAGATCGCGTGTTGTTTTCTTCGGTTCATTATCCTGCACATTATGGCTTTATACCACAATCATATTGCGATGATAAGGATCCATTAGATATTATGGTTTTAACCAGCATTGAGTTACCACACATGTGTTTAATTGATGCAAAAGTTATTGGTGTAATGCACATGGTAGATCAAGGTGAAGCTGATGATAAAATTATTGCAGTAGCAAATAATGATATGAGCTGGAACCACATTAATGATATTAGCGAAATACCGCCTCATACCTTATTAGAAATG
The DNA here is from genome assembly GCA_034676125.1 of Bacteroidia bacterium. Lineage (GTDB taxonomy): Bacteria > Bacteroidota > Bacteroidia > UKL13-3 > UKL13-3 > UBA6183. The sequence goes on along the minus strand of JAUCCO010000045.1, from coordinate 3,179 downwards.
CGCAGGTTTTTTGAAGATTACAAAGCACTTGAGCATAAAGAAGTAGTTGTAAACGAATTTATGGGTCGCGAAACGGCCATTAAAATAGTTGAAGAAGCCTTTAAAATGTACGATGAGCAAATACGTGAAGTAACTGCCGTATAAGTAAAAATTTATAAGTTAAATAACCAACTTAGGTTAATCATGTAAGCAGTTTGCCAAACAGCAAAATAGCACTACATTCGCAGCGTTAATTTTTTAAAATTAACGCTGTTTTTAGTTTAAATAACATTTAATAAATACACCATATGAACGGTTTTTTTAAAGTTCCTGTTCCTGTAAACGAACCTATTTTAAATTATGCACCCGGTAGCAAAGAGCGCGCTGAATTAAAAGCGGCTTTAGCAGAAGGACGTAGCAAACAAGTTGATGTGCCAATGTATATTGGTAGCCAAGAAATTCGTACGGGTAAAACCTTGCGTATGGCGCCACCACACGATCATTTGCATACTCTAGGGCATTTTCATGAAGGCGATGCTTCGCATGTTACCGCTGCAATTGATGCGGCATTAGCTGCAAAAGCAAACTGGGAAAACTTACCTTGGGAGCAACGTGCTGCTATTTTCTTAAAAGCTGCCGATTTAATTGCGGGTCCTTACCGTGCAAAATTAAATGCTGCTACCATGTTGGCACAAAGCAAAAATGCTTACCAAGCCGAGATAGATGCTGCATGTGAGTTTATCGACTTCTTACGTTTTAATGTGGCTTTTATGAGCCAGATTTATAACGACCAACCACAATCTGGTAAAGGCATGTGGAATAGACTTGAGTACCGCCCATTAGAAGGTTTTATATTTGCACTTACCCCTTTTAACTTTACAGCTATTGCAGGTAATTTACCTACAAGTGCTGCAATGATGGGCAATGTAGTGGTATGGAAACCGGCTAACACACAAGTATACTCTGCCAATGTACTTATGGAAGTATTTAAAGAAGCGGGTGTGCCTGATGGTGTTATTAACTTGGTTTATGTTGATGGACCAACAGCAGGTGAAGTTATTTTTAATCATCCTGATTTTGCTGGAATTCATTTTACAGGTTCAACAGGTGTGTTTCAAAATATTTGGAAAACCATTGGAAGTAATATTCATAAATACAAAACTTATCCGCGTATTGTTGGCGAAACAGGTGGTAAAGATTTTATTGTAATGCATAAATCGGCTAAGGTTGATGAAAGTGTTACCGCCATTGTTCGTGGTGCATTCGAGTTTCAAGGACAAAAATGTTCAGCGGCTTCGCGTACTTATGTGCCATCTAATATTTGGCCTAACGTAAAAGAGAAGTTAATTGCCACGGTTAAGTCTTTAAAAATGGGACCAACCGAAGATTTTAGCAATTTTGTAAATGCAGTAATTGACGAGCGCTCGTTTGATAAAATTGCAGGATATATAGAAGGTGTAAAAAATGATCCTCAAGCGGAAATTATAGTTGGTGGTGGTTACGATAAATCAAAAGGATATTTTATTGAGCCAACTATTGTGGTATCACAAAATCCAAAATCAACCACCATGTGTGAAGAAATTTTTGGACCAGTACTAACCATTTTTGTTTATGATGAAAACAAGTTTGAAGAAACTTTAGATTTGGTAAATACCACTTCAGAATATGCATTAACAGGAGCAATTATAGCACAAGATAGGTATGCAATTAATTTGGCTACTACAAAATTGCGCAATGCTGCTGGTAACTTCTATATTAACGATAAACCCACGGGTGCAGTTGTTGGTCAACAGCCATTTGGTGGTGCACGTGCAAGCGGTACAAACGATAAAGCAGGAGCAATGGTTAACTTATTGCGTTGGGTTAGTATGCGTACTATTAAAGAAACATTTGTAACACCAACCAGTTACGAGTATCCATTTTTATCTGCCGAATAATTTTTAATTCAATATAAAATTACAAAGCCATTCCAATTCGGGATGGCTTTTTTTGTTTGATTTCGCATTATGGGATTTAACCGCAAAGCTCGCTAAGGATGCGCAAAGGGCAGGAAGGTTTTGTAGGGTATAAATAAAAATTTTGAAGGGACGATATTATTATAAAAAAGCACAAAAAAATAATTCCCAACCCTAGCGGAATGGTACATTATTCTGATAAGTATGTCCTAAAATCGCTAAACAAAATAGTGGCTTAATTGGTTATGATAGCCTCTTTAAAAAAACATCATTATCAAATCTCCATCAATAAATAATATTACCAATTTTTTAACCCTCAAAAATTGCCATCATTACCTATAATTTTTCCCGATTACGTAAAAATCAAACCACACTTAATTAAATAACAAAAAAATGTAATATTATTACCAAGTAATACAGTTTAGAGCTATTAATAGTAAAATGAAAATTAAACACATAAGCATTGCCTTAATAGGCGCAATTTTTTTAAATTCGGCATGTGCAAGCGATACTACCCAAGTAAAGTTTAAAACCCTTACACCAGAGCCATTGCACCAAATGGTATTTACTACTGCGTTGCAATTGGTAGGAAGTTATCATTATCAAAAGCCACAACTAAACGATCAATTTTCGTCAAACGCATTAGATAATTATTTATCCGACCTCGATCCATCAAAAGTGTATTTTTTACAAAGCGATATTGCCGAGTTTGAAAAATACCGTTACATACTTGATGAAACAATTTTTAGTGGTGATGTAACTCCCGGGTTTGATATTTTTAATAGGTACCAACAACGCTTGCAAAATCGCATTAATTATGCATTGTTTTTATTAACCGACTCTACAAACTTTGATTATAGCAGCATCGATTCTTTTATGACAGATAGAGAAAATGCAAGCTATGCCAATAATATTGACGAGCTAAATATACTTTGGAATAAAAAATTAAAGTACGAGTGTTTAAGTCTAAAATCGCAAGGCAAAGATTTTAAAACCTACAGCGAAACCATACGTAAAAGGTACGATAACCTGTTAAAACTTGCATCAAAAACCAAAAGCGAAGATGTGTTTCAGGTTTATGTAAATGCGTTTACTGGATTAGCAGATCCGCATACCAATTATTATTCGCCACGTGCCAGTGCCGATTTTAACACCCAAATGAGTTTATCGCTTGAAGGAATTGGCGCAACATTACAAACCGAAAGCGAGTACACAAAAATACGCGAAGTAGTAAAAGGCGGACCA
>JAUCCO010000044.1:0-22792 GCA_034676125.1 Bacteroidia bacterium | reverse complement strand
ATCCACCAAACTTTCTGCATACGCGCCAAACCAAAGTCCAAAAGAAGATGGCATAGCCAGTTGAAAGTGCGTGTAGCCTGATAAAAGTTCGTTTTTATATTGGTTACTTAAGTTTATTAACTGCGTAAAAAGTTGGTTTACTTGAGTTGAAAGTTTAATAATTTCAGCACGCATGTATTGTTTAATATCAACCAATACTTGATCATTACGAGAGCGGCCAGTGTGAATTTTTTTTCCAATATCACCAATCTCTGCTGTTAACATAATTTCAATTTGCGAGTGTATATCCTCTACCGATTTATCAAGTTGAAATGTATTGTTATTTATAGTTGCTAAAATGTTGTTTAATGATTGCTCAATACTATCCCATTCTGCTGCTGTAATCAATCCAATTTGTTTTAACATTTGTGCATGCGCAAGCGAACCTAATACATCGTATTTTGCCAGTACTAAATCAAATTCCTTATCTCTTCCAACTGTAAATAAATCTACTACCTCCGTTATTTTGGTGTATTCTTTTTGCCAAAGTTTCATAATTGTAAATGTGTTAATAGTTGATGGTATAATTGTATACCTTGTTTTAGTTCATCAAGCAAAATAAATTCATCTGCTTGATGTGAACGTGCCGATTCTCCTGGTCCTATTTTAACAGAATTAAACGGCATTAATGCTTGGTCTGAAAGTGTTGGAGAACCATAAGTTTTTATACCCAGTTGTTGTGCCAATTTAACAATAGGATGGTTTATCGAAATACCTGAAGACTGCAAACGCACAGAGCGAGGAGTAACCTTACTTGTTATGTGTTGCTTAACAATGGCAATAATTTCTTTGTGTGCATATTGGTCGTTGGTGCGTATATCAACCGTAAATGTACATTGCTCAGGCACTACATTATGCTGACTGCCGGCCTGTATAATGGTAACGTTAGTTTTTACTGCACCAAGTGTTTTAGATATTTTAGGAAACTTAAATTCTTCAAACCATTTAATATCTTTAAGTGCTTTGTAAATTGCATTTTCTCCTTCTTCTCTTGCAGCATGTCCTGCCTTTCCTTTTGCAACACAATCTATCACCAGTAACCCTTTTTCGGCAATGGCCAATTGCATGCCTGTTGGTTCGCCCACTATGGCTAAACTTATTGTTGGCAATTGTTTAATAAGCTTACTTATACCATTAGTTCCTGAAATTTCTTCTTCGGCTGTAGCTGCAAAAATTAAGTTGTATGGCAAGTTAGGCTCATGATAAAGTTGTTTAAAAACTGCATATAAACATAACAATGGTCCACCTGCATCGTTAGCTCCTAAACCAAATAATTGGTTGTTTTGAATACTTGCTTTGTGCGGATTTTTTGTATAGCCCGTGTTAGCTTTTACGGTATCGGTATGCGAGTTTAGTAAAATAGTTGGTTTCGATTCATCATAATAAAGATTGAAACAATACACATTATTTAATGCCCGTTGGTAAGCAATACCATCTTGTGTAAACCAGTTTTCAAATAACCGTACAACATCATGTTCTGCCTTACTTAATGATGGCGTAGCAATAAGTGTTTGTAAACGTTTAACGGTTTCTAAGTAAGCGTTAGTTAGCCATTCTTGTTCCTGTATCATGTGCTAAATTATTTAGGTTAAAGGTATTTGCATTTCGAATATAAACAGCCGAAACACCTTGTGATAATGCATTAAAAGCATTATCAATTTTAGGAATCATTCCTGAATGAATTGCGCCAGCCAATTTAAGTTGCTCGTACATTTTTTTATCCAATTCTGTAATTATCGTTGCAGGATTATTTACATCTAAAAGTACACCATCTTTTTCAAAACAAAAGTGCAAATTGGTATTGTACCAATTACTTAACTTTATGGCTAAGGTTGATGCAATGGTATCTGCGTTTGTGTTTAATAATTGCCCATTATTATCGTGCGTAATAGGTGCAATTACGGGTAACATATTGTTGTTAAGTAACAATTGTAACAATGTTACATTTATGTTTTCTGTTTGCACATCACCCACAAAACCATAATCAACTGGGTTTGGCAAGCGTTTATCAGCAGTAATTAAATTCCCATCAGCACCACAAAGCCCGATTGCATTTTTACCATTTGCCTGAAGCAATGCAACAATTTTTTTATTCACCAATCCGCAATATACCATTGCCGTTACATCCAAGGTTGCTGCATCAGTTACGCGTCTGCCTTCAATTTGTGTAACTTCAATATTTAGTTTTTTGCACAAATCAGTAGCAATGTTTCCACCTCCGTGTACCAATATAAAAAGGTTATCCGTTGCACTAAGTCTGTTTACAAACTCGGCTAAATTGGTTGGGTTATCTATTACCTGCCCACCTATTTTAATAATATGTAAATTGTGTTTAAGCATGGCTTTCAAGTATTTTTTTTAATACTGTTTGTGCAGCAAATAATCTGTTATGTGCTTGTTGTTGAATTAAAGAATTTGGGCCATCAATTAAGGCATCAATCAACTCTACATTTCTGCGTACTGGCAAACAATGCATAATTTTAGCTTGATTACTTGTAGCAAGTTTTTGTTCAGTTAATAGCCAGTCTTCACCTTGTAAAAATGGCTTTCCATAATCATGGTACGAAGACCAGTTTTTTACATAAACAAAATCGGCACCATTAAGTGCTTCTTGTTGGTTGTTGGTAATTGTGGCACCTTGTGTAAACTGCTCATTAAGTGCTAATCCTTCTGGGTGTGTAATTACAAAATCTACATCTGCTTTACACATCCATTCGCTAAACGAGTTTGGCACAGCTTGCGGCAATGCTTTTACATGCGGTGCCCAAGTTAAAACTACTTTAGGTTTATGTGGTTTATTCCAGTTTTCTGTAATCGTTATTAAATCGGCAAAACTTTGCAATGGATGCAACGTAGCCGACTCTAAACTTACCACAGGAACATTGGCATATTTTATAAGTTGATTTAACAATACTTCTTGGTCGTCTTCTATCTTATTTGTTAAAGTAGGGAAACAACGAATGCCAATAATATCACAATAACTTCCCATCACAGCAGCAGCATCTTTTATGTGTTCAACTGTTGTTCCATTCATCACCGCTCCATCATTCAACTCAAGCGACCAACCTTCTTTGTCCATGTTCATCACCATCACATTCATTCCTAGGTTTAATGCGGCCTTTTGCGTGCTTAAACGTGTGCGCAAACTTGGATTTAAAAAAATTAGACCAAGTGTTTTATGCTTACCTAGAGTTGAAAATTCGTATGGATTTTTTTTAATGTTAATGGCTTCTTTTACAAGTTCATTAACAGAAACTACTTGGCTTACTGATGTAAAATGTTGCATGTTTTTTTATGATGATAATAGACTTGCTAATGCTGTTAAAAATTTATCTGCTTCTTGTTTATTTAAGTTAAGCGCAGGTAAAATGCGTAAGGTATTTTTATTAGATGATGCTCCAGTAAAAATATGGTAATCAAATAATAATTTATTGCGAATTGGAGCACATGGTTCATTTAATTCAATGCCAATCATCAAACCCAAACCGCGCACTTCTTTTACGTTTGGCATTTGTTTTACGGCTTCTATAATATACGTTCCCACATTGGCTGCATTGGCAATTAGTTGTTCTGATGCAATTACATCAAGCACCGCAATTGCTGCTGCACAAGCCAAATAATTTCCGCCAAATGTAGTACCAAGCATACCATGCTTAGGCGTAAACTTATTGCTAATTAATACACCACCCACCGGAAATCCATTGCCCATTCCTTTAGCTACAGTTACACAATCTGCTTGCACATTTGCATGTTGATGGGCGAAAAAATGTCCTGATCTTCCATAGCCCGATTGCACTTCATCAAGTATCATAATTGCACCCGTTTCATCACATAATTTGCGCATTAATTTTAAAAACGAAGCATTGGCAATATTTACTCCACCCACTCCTTGTATACCTTCTACAATCACTGCACAAATTTCATTTGTAAGGTGTTTTTTTAATGCTTCTTCATCATTAAAAGGAAGGAAAATTATGTTATCGGTTTGGTTAATTGGCGCAATAATTTTAGGGTCATCGGTTGCACTTACTGCTAACGAAGTTCTTCCATGAAACGACTGACTAAATGCGATAATTTTTTTTCTGCCATTATGGAATGACGCTAATTTTAATGCATTTTCATTGGCCTCGGCACCCGAGTTGCATAAAAATAATTGGTAATCGGGATAGGTAGATAACTTGCCAAGTTTAGTGGCAAGTTCATCTTGCAAAGGTATTTTAACTGAGTTAGAGTAAAAGGCTATTTCTTCAAGTTGTTGTTTTAAAGCTTGCACATAATGTGGGTGCGTATGCCCAATAGAAATTACTGCATGGCCACCATAAAGATCTAAATATTTTGTTCCGTTTGCATCCCAAATATATGAACCTTCGGCTTTAGTTGGTTCAATATCAAAAAGGGGATATACATCAAATGTTTTCATATTAAAATAAACTTGCTTTAAGGTTTAATCCTGTTGTTTCAGGTAATCCAAAAATAATATTCATGTTCTGCACTGCTTGCCCAGATGCTCCTTTTAAAAGGTTATCGATAGCAGCATGTATCACTAATTTATCGCCTTCTTTTTCAAGATGTATTAGGCATTTATTGGTGTTTACTACTTGCTTTAAATCAATCATTGATTTGCTAACATGAGTGAACACTGCTGATTGATAAAATGATTCGTAGAGATTATACGCTTCGTTTAAACTTAAAGCGCAATCTGTAATAGCACTTATGTAAATTCCTCTTGCAAAATCTCCTCTCCAAGGTATAAAGTTTATTGACGTATTTTTGCCAGCTAGTGATGCTATTGTTTCACCAACCTCGTTCATGTGTTGATGGGTAAGACTTTTGTATGCCTGAATATTATTGCTGCGCCAGCTAAAATGTGATGTTCTGGATAAACTTTGGCCTGCACCTGTTGAGCCGGTAACACCTGTTATGTATACTTCGTTAAGTACTTTATTGGCTGCTAATGGCAATAAGGCTAATTGTATTGCAGTGGCAAAACATCCAGGATTTGCAATGTATTGCGCTTGTTTTATAAGCGCCATATTTAATTCCGGCAAGCCATATACAAATTGTTTACCATTAAAATTGTTGTTAATTATTAACCTAAAATCTTGCGATAAATCTATAATTTTTACCGTATTGTTAATGGAATTTGTTTCCAAAAATTTCTTTGCATCTCCATGCCCTACACATAAAAATAACACTTCAATATTTGCAGTATTAAACACATCAGTAAAATGCAAATCTGTATCGCCAATTAAGTCTTTGTGTACATCTGATAAAGGTTTACCGGCATTGCTATTGCTATGTGCAAAGGTAATATTAGCATTGGGGTGATTTAATAATAACCTGATTAATTCACCGCCTGTATAACCTGCTGCTCCAATAATTCCTATATTAATTTTCATGTTGCTGTTGGTTATTTAATTGATGATAAATGGAAAGTTGGTTGCCAAATATTTTTGTAAATCCTTTTACGTCTTCTGCTGTCCAAGAGTTATTCATTTCTCCATAACTTCCAAAAGCATTGTTCATCAAATCGTGTGTTGATTCAATTCCATTTATTACAAATCTATAAGGGTGTAAAGTAATAAATACTTTACCTGTAACATGCTGTTGCGAGTTGGTAAAATACGATTCAATATCACGCATCACGGGATCTAAAATTTGACCTTCGTGTAACCAGTTTCCATAAAATTGTGCAAGGGTGTCTTTCCAATTTAATTGCCATTTAGTAAGCACGTGTTTTTCTAATTGATGATGTGCTTTTATAATTAACATAGGTGCAGCGGCTTCAAACCCAACCCTTCCTTTAATACCAATAATCGTATCACCCACATGCACATCGCGCCCAATACCAAAAGGGGCTGCCAGGTTTTGCAAATACTGAATGGCTTCTACTGGATGGTTAAATGAAATATTATTTACGGCTACCAATTCTCCTTTTAAAAAGGTAAGCTCAAGGTTTTCTTTTTCTGTTTTGGTTACAGGTATTGGCCAAGCTTCATCAGGTAACATTTGGTTTGATGTAAGGGTTTCTTTTCCACCTACACTGGTTCCCCAAAGTCCTTTGTTGATGGAATAAGCCGCTTTTTCAAAATTAAGTTGAACACCTCTTTCTTTCAGGTAATTTATCTCTGCTTCGCGGCTAAGTTTTAAATCACGAATAGGGGTGATAATTTCTAAACCAGGAGTTAAAATCTGAAATATCATATCAAATCTAACTTGGTCGTTACCCGCGCCAGTACTGCCGTGAGCAACTGCATTGGCATTTAATTTTTTAGCATGTTCTGCTATATGTAATGCTTGGCTTAAACGCTCGGCACTCACGCTTAATGGGTAAGTATTATTTTTTAAAACATTGCCAAATATTAAGTATTTAACTATACGCTCGTAATAAGATTGAACTGCATTTATAGTGGTATGTGACTTAACTCCTAAACGATAGGCATGGGCTTCTATATTCAATACTTCTTCTGCCGAAAACCCACCAGTATTAACGAGTACACTGTGTACTTCATAGTTTTTTTCTGTTGCTAAATAAGTTGCACAATAGGTTGTGTCTAAGCCACCGCTAAATCCTAAAACTACTTTTTTCATATATTAAATTGACAATAAAAAGTGAATGATTGATTTTGTTTTTGATGAATTTTTACGCTTAAATAGTTTCGTAAAAATCGTTTCCTTAAAGCGTGTTAGTCGCTCAAAACCCGATTTGTTTTCTTCAAAAAATGCCTGTGTAACTTCTGGTTTATAATGGTCGTTGGGGTCGTATAACATGGCTGTGCAGATGCAGTTTTTACGTTCTTTCATCATTAAAATATCGTAGTTCACGCAACTTTTGCAGCCTTGCCAAAACGCATCATCATTGGTAAGTTCGCTGTAAGTTACAGGTTCGTAACCCAACTCGCTGTTAATTTTCATTACAGCAAGACCAGTAGTTAGTCCAAATATTTTTGCAGTTGGATATTGAGTACGCGAAAGTTCAAATATTTTTTTCTTGATTAGTTTAGCCAATCCACTTTTGCGATAATCTGGCGATACAATTAATCCCGAGTTGGCTACATAACTGCCGTGTCCCCAAGTTTCGATGTAACAAAATCCAGCCCATTTGCCATCAGTTGATAAAGCGATTACAGCTTTACCTTCGTTCATTTTTTGTACGATGTAATCTGGACTTCTTTTAGCAATACCCGTACCGCGGGCCTTTGCCGAAGAAGCCATCTCATCGCATATTTGCTGTGCATAGGATGTGTGGCTATCTGATGCCACCATCACTATAAAGTTTTGGTGCATATGCAAAATACTAAGCCAACTTAGCTTTTTGGCCAAATTGAGGTTAATTAAATAAATAAGAATTGGGTGCTATTGTTTTTCCGCTACGTAAGCAGAAAGAAGTATATTATACGACTAGCGTCTGGTTACAAACGGTGTTCGCAGGTTAATAAAAACTAGTTGTATTGGACTAGAAAACAAGGACAATACTGCCAATAAAGTGGCTGAAGTATCGTGCAGTTTAAAAAACTTGTTTTTTTTCATTTCAGGTTAATCGAATTGTAGGTGTGTTTATTACCACATAAAATTTTTTGAAGGTGCAAATGTGCTTAATAAAATTGAATAATGCCTAATAAAATTTGAAGATATTCATTACCGCCTAATAACTAGTTAATCATACTTGAGGTTTATTAAAAAAGCAGGTTGGTAAAGTGGGTTTTGAAAATGGATTTGGCAAATTCATTATGTTTTATTTGCCCTAACTCACAATCAATACTTGGGCGTAATTTTTATTTAAAACATTGAACAATATTTAAACGATATTTGTAAGTAAATAAATGTTAAATTAGTAATAAAATGCGGATAAGTAAAATCGAATTAAGGAACTTTAAAAGGTTTACTGACCTTACTATTTCTGATATTCCGGAGACTTCGAAGTTGGTTTTGGTTATTGGCTCAAATGGTTCTGGTAAGTCGTCTTTGTTTGATGCTTTTGATTGGCTAAGTAAAGAGAGATATAAAGGGATTCCATATTCTGGAAATGATACCGAGAACTATTACCGTAAAAACATTGCAAATGAACCTACAGTTGCAATTGAATTTACAGACGATAGTTTAATTGAAAAAATTGGGATTCAAGTTACAAAAGGAAATGAATTGGTACAAACTTTTATAGGTCGAAGCAGTATCCGCATTGTTCCTCGTATTTCAAATACTGCAAATCCTGATTTTGTTTCTTCTGACAGAGATAGCCCAATGACTTATATTGAAAATGATACTCGATTTATTAATGATGTTTTTCTTTTCATTCAGCAAATAAATACTGCGTTAAGAATACCCGTTTTTAGTGGTAAACAGGCAGATACGCTAAAGATTTTTAGGGATTTTATCGAGCCGCTAAACAACTCTTTGCTTAAAATTTTTGAAGGTGATGAGACTACAACTATTCAAATAGCGGAGTTTGAAGATGCCACACCCAATAGTATGGCGAAACTTATCTTTAAAAAAGGTGAATCAAAGATAAATTATGATTTGCTGAGTCATGGCGAAAAGCAAGTAGTTATATTGCTTATCAATTTTATAGTTCGTCAGGAGTATTATAAAAATTCAATCATCTTTATTGATGAAATGGATTGCCATTTGAACACAGCATTACAAGCAAATTTATTGGACGAAATTGTTTCAAGATGGATTCCAGAAAATGCCCAACTATGGACAGCTTCTCATGCTTTAGGATTTATTGACTATGCAAGAAAAAGCGACACGGCCTCTATAGTTGATTTTAACTTATTAAACTTTGATACCAAAAAGGAATTAATTCCACTTTTGAAAGACAAATTAGATGTTTATGAAATTGCAATACCAAAGTCAACAATTGCCTCAATTCTTAAAGGGTATAGGTTGATTGTAGTGGAGAATAAAAATGACGAACACTTTAATGCTGCTTTAGGACAAGAAGGATATTTGTTTTTACCAGCAAACAATAATCGTGAAGTTTTTTTAACCGTAAAGGCTGATAAGGCCAAGCTCGGTTTAAGAGATAGGGATTATTTACGAATAGATGAAATAGAAAAGATAACCACAAAATTACCCAATTTGAAAATTCTTTTACTTTCTACATTTGAAAACTACATTTATCATCCAGACAATCTTGTTGAAATGAACCTTCCAGGGTTTAACCGAGAGGATTATGTTGCTGAAATTATAAATCAAAAAAACAGTAAACTTATTGATATAGTTGGCGAAATAGGAACATCAAGAAATCATTATATCGAATTTAAAGACTGCATCACAAATGATGAAAATATAAAACCAATCACAACTGCATTACAGAGTAACTCCTTTGAGGATTTTTATTCATATTTTAATATGAAAAAGCATTTCAACAAAAAGTACCTCACTAAGTTCAAATATTCGGTGAATGATTTAGCCAAAACAACTTGGTTTAAAAACGAAATTTTGAAAATAATAAATGGTTAACCGGTTTAAATGCCTTGACTTTTTTAAAAGGACATTTATATATTACAAAAATCAACCAACAAAAAATCCCTCACCAACTTAGTTGATGAGGGATTTTGATATTAATAATTATTTCAGATTAACTACATCCTGTTTGTGTGCCGCAATTCATGCATTTGTAACATGCACCGCTACGAATTGTTAAGCTACCACAACTTGGGCAAGCAGGGCTATCGCCAAAGCTCTTTAAATAAGCTTGTGTTTGATCGATGGCCGGTGCAATTGCTTCAGGTGTTTTGATTTCAATAACTGGTGTTGGTTTCATAAAACCAATTGGAGCTGGTATTGCTATCGGTGCTGGCGCTGTTACAGGTGTTGAAACAGTTTGCTTATACAAGTTTGATGGCAAGTTATGTTTTTGGTTTACGGCCAAATGCAAACGTTGTTCATCTGTTGGTGGTACTTGTATAAAATCTTCGCGACCTAAATATTCAAAACCTAACATGCGGAACATGTAATCAATTATTGAAGTTGCGCTTTTAATATTGTTATGCCCGCTAACCATACCTGCTGGTTCAAAGCGTGTAAATGTAAATTTATCTACATACTCTTCTAAAGGCACACCATATTGTAAACCTAACGATACTGCAATAGAAAAACAGTTCATTAACGAGCGTAATGTGGCTCCTTCTTTATGTAAGTCTACAAATATTTCACCTAATGTTCCATCTTCGTATTCGCCCGTGCGAACAAATATGGTTTGTCCACCAACACTTGCTTTTTGGGTAAATCCTGTACGTTTTCCAGGCAATTGTTTGCGCTCTACAATACGTGCTAATTTACGTTTAAATTCTGTATCGTGGCTCTTATTTAAGATTGCTGTTGCTGCATCTAAAACTTGCTCGGCAGTTAACTCGCCAAGTGGTTTGTGCGCATCACTTCCTAAAACAGATTCTACTGTTTCTTGCATTTCTTCTTCATCCTTAACATCAGATTTGTTGCTAAGTGGTTGAGATAATTTGCAGCCATCACGGTATAATGCATTTGCTTTTAGGCCCATGCTCCAGCTAAGGTGGTAACACTCTTTAATATTATCTACAGTAGCTTCGTTTGGTAAATTAATTGTTTTTGAAATTGCTCCCGATAAAAATGGTTGTGCAGCAGCCATCATGCGAATGTGGCCAGTAGCTGCGATATAACGCTCGCCAATGTTACCGCATTTGTTAGCACAATCAAATACTGCTAAATGCTCATCTTTTAATGCAGGTGCACCTTCTACAGTCATTGTTCCGCATACATAATTGTTTGCTTCTTCAATTTCTGCACGTGTAAATCCTAACTTGCGTAATAAATTAAATTTAGGGCTGTTGTAATCATCAGCAGTAAAACCTAAACGTTGCATACACTCTTCACCAACTGTCCAATGGTTAAATGCAAAACCAATTTCAAAAGCACCAGCGGCAGCCTTATCTAATTTTGCAATTTCATCAGCAGTAAATCCACGGAAAGCAAGGCTCTCTGGGTTGATATGTGGTGCACCAGTTAAGGTAGCATGCCCAATAGCATATTTAATAATTACATCCGACTCGGCAGCAGTATAACCTAAGTTTTTTAATGCAGCAGGAACAGATTGGTTGATGATTTTAAAATATCCACCACCCGATAATTTTTTAAATTTAACTAAAGCAAAATCTGGTTCAATACCAGTAGTATCACAATCCATTACTAAGCCTATTGTTCCTGTAGGAGCAATAACAGTAGTTTGTGCATTGCGGTAACCATATTTTTCGCCTAATTGTACAGCGTTATCCCACGATGTGCAGGCAGCGCTTAGTAAATAATCAGGACAATATTTGGCATCAATACCAACTGGCTTAATCATTAAATCTTCGTATGCATCTGTTGCATTATATGCAGCATAGCGGTGGTTACGCATTACACGTAACATGTGTTTTTTATTGTCTTCGTATTTAGGGAAAGTGCCTAAATGTTTAGCCATTTCGGCCGAAGTGCTGTAAGCAGTTCCTGTTAATATAGCTGTTATTGCTCCGCAAATTGCAAATGCTTTTGGCGAATCGTAAGGAATACCAGCTACCATTAAAGCAGTACCTAAGTTTGCATAACCTAAACCAAGTGTGCGGTATTCGTAAGATAATTGAGCAACCTCTTGTGATGGGAATTGAGCCATCAACACAGATACTTCTAGTACTATTGTCCAGATACGTGAAGCATGCTCAATACCTTTAACATCAAACTCGCTAGTTTCTGGATTAAAGAAACGCATTAAGTTTAATGATGCCAAGTTACAAGCAGTATTGTCTAAAAACATATACTCCGAGCAAGGGTTTGAAGCATTAATTCTTCCACCTTCTGGGCAGGTATGCCATTCGTTGATGGTAGAATCGTATTGTACGCCAGGATCTGCACAAGCCCAAGCAGCATCACCAATCATATCCCACAATTTTTTTGCAGGAATTGATTTCATTACATTGCCTTTAGCTCTGCCAATTAAATCCCAATTGGTATCTTCTTCTAAAGCTTTAAAAAATGCATTTGGTATACGAACAGAGTTGTTTGAGTTTTGACCCGAAACAGTTGCATAAGCTTCACCTTCGTAATCACTTGGATATCCTGCAGCAATTAAAGCTGCAACTTTTTTCTCTTCGTTTTTCTTCCAATTAATAAATTCAACTATTTCTGGATGATCTAAATCTAAGCAAACCATTTTAGCTGCACGTCTGGTTGTTCCTCCAGATTTAATTGCACCTGCTGCTCTATCACCAATTTTTAAGAAACTCATTAAACCAGATGAGGTTCCGCCACCAGAAAGTTTTTCGCCCGAGCCACGAACACGGCTAAAGTTTGTTCCAACTCCAGAGCCATATTTAAATATACGTGCTTCGCGAACCCAAAGGTCCATAATACCGCCTTCATTTACCAAATCATCATCAACAGATAATATAAAGCATGCGTGAGGCTGTGGACGTTCATATGCCGAAGTAGATTTTTCTAATTTATTTGTAGTTGGGTTTACAAAGTAATGCCCTTGTGGTTTACCTGTAATACCATACGAACTATGCAAACCAGTATTAAACCATTGTGGTGAGTTTGGTGCTGCATATTGACCAATAATCATAAACACCAATTCATCATAAAACTTATTGGCATCTTCTGCGGTAGCAAAATAACCATATTTTTCACCCCAAGATTTCCAGCAATGAGCCATACGGTGCGCAACTTGTTTAATGGAGTTTTCGCTTCCAGATGTGCCATCGGGCATTGGTACACCAGCTTTACGGAAATATTTTTGTGCTAATACATCTGTAGCAACTTGACTCCAAAATTTTGGAACTTCTACATTGTTTAACTCAAATACTTTTTCGCCATTTGGGTTTTTAATAACAGAGGTGCGGTGGTCGTATTCGAATAAGTCGAATGCGCTTACTCCATCTTTAGTAAAAAAGCGATCAACGTGAAGGCCTTTTTGTCCTGCTGTTTCAGGTGATTTTTTTGATGATTTGGTACTCATTTTGGAACAAATATTTTGTGGTTTACTAACTAATAAAAACAGAAACCATTTTTCAGGTGGTTTTTTATCAAAAATGCTTCAATAAAAGTTTCAAATCAAACTGCATTTTCCACAATAATAATTTTGCCAACATTGTATAGGCATATCCCGTAAGGGTTGAGGTATGTGTATAACCGAATTATTAACATCAAATTTGTAGGTTTTGCTGAAATAACTTGCACTTTTAATCACCTCACTGTAAGGCAATTTGTTGTTTAAATTAGACAGTGAGGCACTTACAAAACGCATAAGCCGCTTAGCCCTTATTAAATGGGCATTTGCACAACTCAAAATAACTTTTGCCTACAAAAATGAATAATAAAATGGTAGCTTTTAACAAAAAGTGCTTTATTTGTAACGCTAGGCCCAAACATGTATTTTTAGCCTAACATTAGCAAATTGAAAAATAACGTACTACATACCTTAAAAAACCACATTGTAAAAAATCAAAAACATTTGGCCGTATTAATCGACCCAGATAGTTTAGAGAACGAAAATCAGTTGATAGATATTTGCGAAAAAAGTAATAAAGCAAATGTTGATTTTATATTGGTTGGAGGTAGTTTAATAACCAATGGTTTTTTCGAAAAAAGCATTCAAATAATAAAAGCAAATAGCCACATACCAGTTGTACTTTTTCCTGGTAATATTATGCAAGTTAGTGTTGATGCTGATGCCATATTATTATTATCATTAATTAGTGGCCGTAACCCCGATTTATTAATTGGCAAACATGTGTTAGCAGCACCAATGCTAAAACAAAGTGGTTTAGAAATAATACCCACAGGTTATATGCTAATTGATGGTGGAAATATTACATCGGTTAGTTACATGAGTAATACTACACCGATACCTTCCGAAAAACATAGCATTGCAGCTTGTACTGCTATGGCGGGCGAAATGTTAGGCTTACAAGTTACTTACATGGATGCTGGAAGTGGGGCACAAAATCCTATTTCAACCAAAATAATTAGTGCAGTGCGCGAAAGTGTAACAGGGCCAATATTTGTAGGTGGTGGAATTAAAAATGCCGAAGGCGCAATTGCGGCATGTAAGGCTGGGGCTGATGTAGTGGTGGTAGGAAATGCATTCGAAAAAGACCCCGAATTAATTCATAAAATTGCACAAGCCGTGCACGGATTACATACTTTACCTGCATAAAATTTACTTTTATTTTCCTTATTTAAATTCTTGGTTTTGTGCTTTTTTAGTAGATTGGCTTTGATTTGAGAGTTAGTAAATACAATGTAATTATAGCTTATTATTAAATTATTTTTGTTTGAAAAAATCTCCACATACCAATGCTATTAATGCACCCGAAAAACGCTATTTATATGTAGCTATTTCGCAACTCCAAAATGCGGGTAATGGTTTATTTACTGCTATAGATATTTATAAAGATGAAGTAATTGCAACGTATAGAGGCGAGGTGCTTACAGATATGCAAGCAACAAACCGTGCAAAAAAAGGAAACGACCAGTATTTTATTGCCATGCTTGATGGCAGTATTATGGACTCGCTAAATAGTAAATGTTTTGCTAAGTATGCAAATGATGCAATGGGTTTAACTCCTGCTGTTTTTAAAAATAACAGCCGTATTGCTTTAGATGAAAACGACCAAGTTTGCATTATAGCAACTAAAAAAATTAAAGCGGGTGAGGAGATTTTTTGTAGTTATGGAAAACGCTATTGGAAAAAATATCAAAATCCGTAAAAAATTAACCGTGCTGAACAGTTTCTCTCATTAATGCACGAACAATCATATCTACATTTCGGTTATAATTTCCTTGCACATTTGCTTGCTGATGGGCTGCTACTTTAATTAAGGTTAATTTGGTTGTTTCATATAGCTTAATTAATTCTTGAACAAGGTCGGTGTTTTGTATCGATGTGCCTTTTTTAGTAAGGTAATTGTTATTTAAAAGTCGTTGGTTACGTGCCAATAAATTAACTGCATACTGGCTATCTGTATACACCTCAATCTTATCAAAATTTATATCAGCATTTTTTAGGTAAATTACTGCATTAATAATAGCTTGTAATTCCATACGGTTGTGCGTAGTATTTACTGCCGTATTTTTAATTACAATCTCTTCGTTATCTATTAAAATTATTGCAGCCCAAGCACCACATTTTTGTTGTGTATGGCAACTTCCATCAGTGTAAATTTTTATGGTATTTGTTGCTTTATCACCTATCAAATTAGGTATTTATTTTTGGGTGTAAATTACTTCAAGCAAGGTTTGGCCCACAGCTTTTAAAGTGTTTCGATCTATAGCATTCATATTATCGTTATGGGTATGCCAATGGCTAGGAAATCCAGTACGCGAAGCAGCATCATAATGAATAATATCTATTGTAGGAATTTTAGCAATTTTATTTACATAATAATGGTCGTCTATAATTCCACCTTTTTGGTAATACATAAAATAGCTGCTGTAACCTAAGTTATGACCCAATTGCCAAACTTGTTGTAGTACATTCTGCGCATATTCTATCGAAACTTGTTCCCAGGCAAATTTGGCTTCGGGCGCACCAACCATATCTAATAAAATACCAAAATTAGCTTTATAGCCAGGCTTGTGTAAATTAGCACTCCAATATTGCGAACCTAAACAATAACTATCATCGTGTTCTGGTTTGCCCAAATCTTCGGCATCAAATAATACAATATCAACCCCAATGTTTTGCGGAAACTGTTTAAGTGTTTTAGCAACTTGCATCAATACACCTACGCCACTAGCGCCATCATTTGCACCTAAAATTGGCTTGTCTTTATCTTTAATATCTTGGTCGGCATAGGGGCGGCTATCCCAGTGTGCGCATAATAAAATGCGGGTTTGTGAAGTTGGGTTTACTTCGGCTATAATATTACGAATGTTTAATTTTTTACCATCAAAATTCGTAATCACTGTTTTTTGTTCAATTACGTTATCTGCATATTTTTTAAGTTCGGCTACCATCCAATCACCACACTTTTTATGTGGTTCGCTATTGGTAACACGCGGCCCAAACGATACTTGCTTTTCTACAAAATAATAAGCACTATCTGCATTAAAAACTGGCGAAACTTGCTGGTATGGAATAGCAACTTCTGCCTTGGTGGTTTCTTGTTTGGCAGGCGTATTGTTTTGGTTATTACATGCAACTACAGCCATTGTTGCCAATGCAAAAACACCTGCTTTAATTTGGGTTTTAAATTTCATTTTTTTTATTTGGTATGATGCAGTTTTTGCTTACTTAATAATTAAACAATGGTGTATGATGTACCTTCTTTTCCATCTTTAATTTCGAAACCTATTTCTTTTAATTTATCTCTAATTAAATCAGAAGTTGAAAAATCTTTGCGTGATTTTGCATCTGTACGTACATCTAAAATCATGTTCATTAAGCCATCAATTTTATCGGTATTTACTAGGTTCTCTTCTTTTAATCCAAGCACATCAAAAGTTATACTTGTCATTAAATTACTCAACTCGTTTTTATCAGCTTCGGTTAAAGTTTCTTTACCATCATTAACACTATTAATAATACGCACCCCTTCAAACAAATGTGATAAGGTAATGGGTGTATTAAAATCATCATCCATTGCTGCATAAATATTTGTTTTTAAAACAGCAATATTTGAAGTAGATGTTGCAGCGGTTTTTAAACCATCTAGTAATTTTATGGCATTTGTTAATCTAGCAAAACCTTTTTCGGCAGCTTGTAAAGCATCATTACTAAAATCTAACGTACTGCGGTAATGTGCTTGTAGCATAAAAAAGCGCACCGTCATTGGGCTATAGCCTTTATCAAGCAAGCTGTGTTGGCCACTAAACAACTCAAAAGGTAAAAAAGAATTGCCTAAACTTTTGCTCATTTTTTGGCCATTAACAGTTAACATATTGGTATGCATCCAATAATTTACAGGTGTTTTATGGTGGTTGCAAGCAATATTTTGCGCAATTTCGTTGGTGTGGTGTGTTGGAGCTAAATCCATACCACCACCATGTATATCAAAGCGTTCGCCTAAGTATTTTTTACTCATAGCCGAGCACTCTAAATGCCAACCCGGAAAACCTTCACCCCACGGACTAGGCCAGCGCATAATATGTTCTGGCTTTGCTTTAATCCATAATGCAAAATCTAGTCTACCGCGTTTATCACTTTGTCCGCCAAGCTCGCGTGTGCCGTTTAATAAATCTTCTAAGTTACGGCCAGTTAAAACCGTGTAATTATTTTCTTTGGCAAATTTTTCAACATCAAAATAAATGGTTCCATTGCTTTCGTAGGCAAAGCCATTTGCCATAATTTGTTGGGTCATTTCTATTTGCTCAATAATATGCCCAGTTGCAGTTGGCTCAATGCTTGGTGGTAGCGCATTAAAAGCATCCATTACATGATGAAAGTCTATAGTATATCGTTGCACAATTTCCATTGGCTCCAACTGTTCAAGTTTTGCTTTTTTGGCAATTTTATCTTCACCTTCGTCTGCATCATTTTCTAAATGCCCAGCATCGGTAATATTTCGCACATAACGCACCTTGTAGCCCAAGTGTAGCAAATATCTAAACACCACATCAAACGAAATAAAAGTACGTGCATTGCCCAAATGAGCATTGCTGTATACTGTTGGTCCGCACACATACATACCAACATGGCCTGTGTGAATGGGTTCAAACTTTTGGGTAGTGCGCGTTAGCGTATTGTATATTTTTAAGTTGTGGTTAATCATAAACGCACAAATCTATTAAAAGGATAGTGGTATTAAAATAAAAAAGCGCCCTTTAGGCGCTTTTAGTAAAATATTTTTTTTTAGAAAGGTAAATCATCTGATGCTGAATCTGCGGTGAAGCTAGGTTCGTTATCTGGATGAAAAGGATCTGACTCTGGAGAAGATGCATTTGCACCTTGTCCTTGAATTTTCCAAGCACGCACATCTGTGTACCAACGGCCATTGTATTCGCGACTTTCAATGTTTAAAGAAACGGTAACTTCATCGTTTTCCTTAAAACGCTCAAGGTCGTTTACCTTATCGTTCATGGTGCTTATCATTACTTTTTTAGGGTAGGTTTCTTGTGTTTCAATTACAAATTCTTGTTTGCTCCAAGGTTTACCTGCTTTGCTAATTCCCTCTGTTTTGTTTAGTTTTTGGATTATTTTTCCAGAAATTTCTAACGCCATATTATTATTTATTTATTGTTTTGCTAAGTAATATTGCCAGTACTTTTTAGCATTTGGCAATGTGCGAAAATATCAGAAAAAAGCATGATTTGTATATACGTTGATAATTTTTAATGAAAACAAGCCAAATTTGTGTTTAAATGGTAGATTTAAATACTAACTGAAAGGTGTTTATTCGCGTGCCCGATAGCAACGGAAAGCTCCGAAGCGAGTTCGGGATTGTAAACCTACAACAAGGAACGAGTGAGGACTTGAAGTGAATAGCCTGAAAACACGCCCTAACTTAAAAATATATTTTAGTTACAAAAATTGCGGTGATTACACAAACCAAATCTACCAAGAGCATAACGCTTAATGCATACCTGCTATCTTTAATATTAACCGAGCCAAAGTATAAGGCTACTACATAAAAAGTGGTTTCGGCAGCACCCTGAAATAAGCAAGATAATTGACCTGCAAGGCTATCGGCACCATAAGTTTTCATGGCATCAATCATAAATCCGCGCGAACCTCCGGCACTAAACGGACGCATAATTGCCACGGGTATTGCTTGTATAATTTGAGGATCGACACCGAAAATAGATAATAGGGTAGTTACACCACTCATTACTATATCCATTAAGCCAGAGTTGCGGAAAATGCTAAGTGCCACAAGCATTGCTATCATATAAGGTAAAACCCTTACACCAGTT
This sequence comes from Bacteroidia bacterium, assembly GCA_034676125.1. GTDB lineage: Bacteria > Bacteroidota > Bacteroidia > UKL13-3 > UKL13-3 > UBA6183. Next base: position 3,883 of record JAUCCO010000044.1, on the reverse strand, counting down.
GTAAAACCATCTTTTGCACCAAACACAAACGAGTCGAAAATATTGGTTTGATTGGCTTTAAATATTTTTTCTTTGAAAATACTATAAGCTACAATTACTAAAATAATAAACATTAACACACCATTACTTAGGTTGCCTGTAAAGTGAAATTTATCGATGCCGCTTAGTTTATTTACATAAAAAAGTAATAGGCCAATTACTGCACTTATGGCTGTTACAAAACCAATAATAATGGGGTTTATTAAATTAATACGTTGCCTAATGCTTACAAAAATTAATGCTGCTATGGTTCCAACAAATGAAGTAATGATGGTGGGCAACATAATATCGGCAGGGTTTGCGGCATTTTGTGCGGCACGATAACCAATAATAGATGTTGGTATTAAAGTTAAACCGGCTGCATGCAAACACAAAAACATAATTTGGCTATTGCTAGCCTTATCTTTTGATGTGTTTACCTCTTGCATACTTTCCATGGCTTTTAACCCAAATGGTGTTGCGGCATTATCAAGTCCAAGAAAGTTTGCTGCAAAATTCATGGTCATAAATCCATAAGCTGGATGACCTTTGGGTAACTCCGGAAACACACGAACAAAAAAAGGAGAAAGTACACTTGCTAATTTACTAATTGCATTACTATCGTTTAACAAATTAAGCAAACCACAAAAAAATGTAAGGTAACCAATTAATGGTAACCAAATATCCATAATGGTGTTTTTGCAGGTAGGAAAAATACCATCTGCAGCTTGTTTGCCTGTTGTAATTTGTAAAATTCCGTTGGCTTGAAGGTTATATAATGTATCGCCTGTGTGGCTAACTGCTGCTTTATTTGCAACTAATGCTGCATACAAGGCGGTATCTTGTTGTTGAACTGTTTTAATCTCAACTTCGGCTACTATTGTTGGATCGTTTTGTTTGCCATTAACTAAACCTCCCAAAGTATATAGCTGGCCAGTGGCCATCATATAAAATATATATAAAGAGCTAAGTACTATAATGTAGGACCAAAATCTGCTTAATGCCATAAATTTAGCTTATTTAAAGTGTCAATTTTAAACATATAGGTTTAACAATTAAACTAAATTTTATAATTGATTGTGGATAGAATAAAAGAGTTTGGGTGGAAGTGTTCACTTTTATTGATGAAGTTTATTATTGATTTAGATGAGTTTTGTGTTTTTCGATAACATAGGATAACACTATCAATTAAATAATTTACCTTGCTGCAAAACATTATTACTATGTCGAATAACTGGGTAGAAAAAGATAACAAACTAACTAAAACATTTAAGTTTAACACTTTTATGGAAGCTATGGAGTGGATGCAAAGGGCCGCTGTGGTTATTGATGCGTTTAATCACCATCCTGAATGGAGCAATATTTACAATAAAGTAAATATTGTATTAAGAACCCATGATGCTGGATATATTGTAACCAATAAGGATAGAAAATTGGCTCAGCTTATTGATGAGGTTGAGTAATTGTAGCTTTTAAATTACGGTAATTGATTGTTTGGTTTTAAATACCTAGCGCCAATTATACCCTAATAGTTTTGTATTTAATGATTACCATTGTTGATATAAAAACACTTTTTTAAAGTGTATTATTTATTAAAGGCAATTTGCAAATGGTTTGATAGTTATAGCTTTTTAACGCATCATTTAAAACGGGCAAATGGCGATGTCCGTGGCAATCGCTACCTACCAAATGTGCCATTTTGTTTTCAATTAAGTACTCAGCAGTTTTTCTAACTTGTGGTGAGTAATAGCCAATCAATGAAAATAAATTTATTTGAAACAAAACACCTTGCTCAAATAGTTCGGTGTATTTATCTCTGCGCATACCCATAAATGCATAACGCTCTGGATGCGCCAATACTGGCTTGTAACCAGCAATTCGTAATTCAAAAAGTGCACTTTTAAAATTTGCAGGTTCTTCTGTAAATGGCAGCTCAACCAATACATGGTTTTGCCCAAATGTGAGCAAATTACCAGCGGCAATTTTTTTTTCAAATACATCATCAATCATGTATTCTGCAGCCGCTTCTACTTCAATATTTATTCCTTGATTTTTAAGTTCGGTTCTTATTAATTCCAAACCTGGTAAAATATTTTCAGGGCCATTTTTATAAAAATCGCCCATAATATGCGGTGTGGTAATTACCTTTTTGTAACCATTATTAGCAAAGTGTTTAATAACCGCAATACTCTCCTCTAAGCTTTGTACGCCATCATCAATGCTAGGTATTAAGTGGCTGTGCAACTCTGTTGTAATAGGATTTACAAAAGAGGAATCGGCATGTTTGGGTTTTATATTAAACAGTTTGCTAAGTATGCTCATTTATTTTTTTTATGCCAATAAATATTAATCTACTGGCTATTGTTATTACTATAATAAATACTCTTTTAACGACATAATGTTTGGTACGTTTAAAGAATCAACCCTACGCTCGTCTGCTACCAAAAGTGATAACCAATCTAAGCGGTGTATTAATTCATACGTATTTAATAAATTATGTTCGTCAAAATCTAATGCAATTACTTTATGGTTTTCAACTTCTAATAAACCTCTTAAAAAATCAAAACGCATATCTACACGTTCGTTGGTGTATGAGTTTAGCATAAAAAATACCGTATCTAAAGTATTGTAATAGGTCTCAATTACATTGTGGGTCATTTCTGGTACCACATTTACAAAACATTCGTGTTTTGCATTTTCTTGAACTTGTTGTGCAAAACGTATTGCTATTGGCTCCATTTCACCATCAGCCAATACTACAAATTTGCTTTTTATGCGTGACCTAATTTCTTGAAACAATACATCAGCTTCTTGGTGGTAGTTATCTGAATCAGATACCGTTTTCGCAATTTCAGTTAGTTCGGCTTTATAGTCCTTACCAATTAATTCGCCTATTAACAATATCAAATAAGTTAACGAAAAACCTAGTGCCATTCTCGGTTGAAAACCACCTTCTATTTGAAGCAAATACGTATTTGTACTTGTAGCCAACTCATGTAATTTTCCACCTGTAGAGAGTGCTAATATTTTGCAACCTAAAGTTTGTGCTTCATTAAAAATGGCAATAGTTTCTTCTGTATTTCCGCTGTAAGATGCAGTGATAACTAATGTTTTATTGTTAACATAAGCAGGTAGTTTATAATCGGCTACGCAATTAACTGGAATAGTAATATCATATTGAAAAAATGCTTTAGCTATCTGTCCACCAATACCACTTCCACCTAAGCCAGCTATAACAATATTGTTAAAATCTGTGGCTTTTAAACCATGCTGTTTGTAATTATTTATAGCGTATTCAATTTGGTAACTGAATTTTTTTAACGCTTCGTGTTGCTCGTTCATGTCGTTCTTATTACTTCTTTTTAATCATGTTCATCAAGTATTGTCCGTAACCACTTTTTAGTAGTTTGTTGGCTTCTACTTTTAATTGTTCTTCGTTAATCCAACCATTTTTGTAGGCTATTTCTTCAATACAACCTACTTTTAAACCTTGGCGTTCTTCTAATACTTGTACAAACTGGCCAGCTTGCATTAATGATGCAAATGTGCCTGTATCTAACCAAGCAGTGCCACGCTTTAATACACCAACTTTTAGTTTTTTACGTTCAAGGTAAACGCGATTTACATCGGTTATTTCTAACTCGCCACGTGGTGATGGTTTAATGTTTTTTGCAATGTTTACTACTTCGTTATCGTAAAAATACAAACCAGGTACCGCATAATTCGATTTTGGTTCTGTAGGTTTTTCTTCAATGCTTAATGCATGCATTTCTTCATCAAACTCTACTACTCCATATCTTTCAGGGTCGTTTACGTGGTATGCAAAAACAACTCCACCATCAGGGTCGTTTTTTTAATTTATAAA
>JAUCCO010000043.1:0-23961 GCA_034676125.1 Bacteroidia bacterium | reverse complement strand
CTCCTTTCGCGTTTGGTCATTACTTCTTCTGCTAAAGCACTAAAATCTTCTGGCTCTTCGCTAAGCATTTTTTCGTAACCAGCTTTACTCCATAATTCTATTTTATTGCCATACGCTAATAATACAACCTCGGTAGTTGCACCAGCATACTCTATTAAGCTTTTTGGTAAATTAACACGACTAGCGCTATCCATTTCTAATTGGCTTGCACCACGTAAAAAGTAACGTTTAAATTCACGCTCCTTTTTTATGTAATCACTTAATTTATTGATTTCGGCAGCAATGGTTTGCCACTCGTTACTTGGATATAAAACGCAGCATTTCTCGAAACCACGGTTTATAAAAAAACTGTCTTTTCCGGCCTCGGGCAACTGTTTTTTAAGGGCAGCAGGTATAATTAACCTTCCCTTGGCATCCAGTTTACATTCATACTCTCCGTGTAGTTGCGACAATTTTTTTGTTTTTAATTACAGCGCTAAACTAAATTAAAAAATCCACTTTCCTCCACTTTCCTCCACTTTTGTGGAAAAGTATTGCAATTTTTAGGGTTGATAAGGTGTGAAAAACCCATCAAACTATTGATTTTAAAAGTGTTTTAAGAAGTTGGTTTAAAGTGGGGCATTTTTAAAATTTTGGCTACATTTTATTGATTTATTAAAAAATTAGCTCAAAAACTTTACTGCGACATTTAATATTAGAGGTGAAATTTATTGTATGTATTTTAACAAATTTATTGTTGCTTTACCTCTTAAATGAAAGCGCTTAATAAACTAAAATATGTGCATTGGATAAATTACTTGCTATTTACTCTGTTAGCAGGTATGCCTTTAATTTATAATGAGTCGGGAATAGACCCAAGTCTTATTCCTAAACAGCTTCTAATTAGTTTGTATGTATTAATAGCTTTGATTGCAATTTTCACTCAACCTAAGGGGCAAATTTCTATCAATAAAACATTCTTATATTTACTACTTGCTTTAGTGGTAGTATATTGGGGTTCGATTTTCGCAGCAATAAATAGGGTTGAAGCCATTTACATCTGCACTAAAATTACACTTTATGTTGCGGTGTTTTTTACTACCTATATTTTAATTCTTCAACAAAAAATAGCATTTAAATTTGTAGTATTAGGAATAGCATTTAGCGGTTTGGTTGCTGCATTACTGGCATTACGCGATTTTTATTTATTGAATTTAATAGGCATTAATTTATTTGAATCGGATAATATTTATAAGGTTAATGCTACGTTTGGCCATAAAAATCTACTGTCATCTTATTTACTTTTAACATTACCTTTTGTAATAATAAATCAAATAGGCGCTAAGCAGCGTTTTATCAAGTATGCATGTATTTTGTTGGCTATTACAATACTAGGGTTGTTAGTTGTTTTACAAACTAGGGCTGCATTGTTAGCATTAATAATTGGTCTTATTTGTATGGCTTTTTTTGGTGCGCATTGGTTCGATAAACCTAAAATTAAGCAAAATTTTTTGGTGTCATTTATGTTTTTTATGATGGTGCTTTTGTTTGTTAGTGGCTTATTTATTTTTAAAGATAAACTAACTGTTATAAGCAGAACAGAAAGCTTTAAAGAAAGGGCTGCACTTTGGCAAAATAGTTGGCAAATGATACAAGATTATCCAATGGGTGTGGGTGCTGGCAATTGGCAAATTATGTTGCCTAAATATGGTGTTCAAAAATTTTACGAATTTAATTATCGGGTAACAGAGGGGTTAACTACTTTTCAGCGCCCGCATAACGATTTTATTTGGGTTTTTAGTGAAACCGGTATTATAGGAGGATTACTTTATTTATTGATTTTTATTTATGCTTTTGCGGTATTAAAATCGGTAATTACCAACAAACAAAATCAACCAAAACAGCACATACTTTTAATAGGATTTTTAACAACCTATTTTACTGTGTCGTTAGTTGATTTTCCATTCGAAAGAATGGAGCATAGTTTTTTGTTTTTTGTAACATTGGGTTATGTAGCATCATTAACAAATGGGCATACATTTTCTAATAAATATGTTAAGTTAATTGGTGCTGTTTTTTTAAGCATAATTGTATTTGGCATTTATGTAAGCAGCAAACGGTGGCAAAGCGAAAAATACCTTTCAAAAATGTATAATTACCATCAGCAAGCAAATTGGCAGCAGTTAATAAATTTTTCTGCTAAAGCCAATACAGCATTTATAAATATGGACTACTTTAGTGTTCCTATTAGTTGGTATGCAGGGGTAGGTTATTTTAGTTTGGGTGATATAAATATGGCTAAAACAAAATTTGAAGAAGCGTATTTAATTAACCCTTACCAAATACATGTGCTAAATAATTTGGGGGTTTGTTATACCAAACAAAATAATTATCAACTTGGGTTACCATTATTAATACAAGCCAATAAAATTTCACCAACTTTTTCGGATGGAATTAGTACGCTTGCAGGTGCCTATTACAATGTTAAACGATATGGCGATGCTTGGGCCACAATTGCCACCTTCAAGTACGATGCAAATAACCCTCAATATATAAAATTTGCAACGGCTATTGTGAAGGCTAATTTAAGAGAAATATTGTTAAAAAGTAATCAGCCATTATACCAACAAAAAATACAAACTGTAATTAATAATGAAGCATTAATACAGCAACATTTAAGTAATTCTAGTAAGGATAGTGCGGTATTTTTTAAAGGATTAATAAATGGCAATTAAAATCGGGAAATTATTTTATATTTGATACTTAATTACTTAATATGAACAAACAAATTTTACTAATCCTTTTTATTGCAGCTTTTGCAGTAAAATCATCAGCCCAACAAATCACAAGTATTACACCAAACACTGGGAAAAGAGGTGATGTGTTAAATTTACAAATTACTGGTTCGCAAGTTGATTTTACTCAAGCTTCAAATCTTACGGTAACTATTTTTAATTCGGCCACCAACATTAAAGCAAACTCGGTTAGTGTAATTAGTAGTACTCAAATTGTAGCCAGAGTTGGTATCCCGCTAAATGCTAATTATCAAGCCTGCAATGTTGTGGTAGGTAATTTGCCTAATGTATCTTATTTGCAAAAAGAAGCAGGGTTTACTGTAGTTAACAATCAAGGAGCATACCCACAAATAACTAGTGTTACTCCTACAAGTGGTATTATAGGCGAAACGCTTGATTTAAATATTACCGGAAGCGCCACTAAATTTATGCAAGCCACACAAATACAAGGTTGGTTTTATAGTCAAGGCACTTCTACAATGGTTGTAAATAACGTTAATGCCACGTCTGATACTACATTGGTTGCAAATATTACTATTCCACCAACAACTAAAGTTGGGCAAAAAAGAATAGTTCTTCATACCTCAAATGAGGGATTGATATTTAGTAAACCAGAAGTAGAATTCTTGGCTTATTTAGGAGGTAATGTGCCACAACTTATTAATGTAACTCCAAATGGTACTAGTCCAGATCAGCCTTTTGATTTAACCATTACAGGTTTAAATACTAATTTTCAAGCATCAAATACATATCAAGTAAAACTGTTTAATAGTGCCACTCAACTTGAGGCAAATAATGTGCAGGTATTATCAGCTACCAGTATAAAAGCTACTGTAACGCCTTCTAATAATATAGGTATTGGTGGAACTTTTGATTTGAAATTAACCGAGTTGCTTTCTTTATTGGAGTGGTGGTATTATGATGCGATAAACATAGGAGTAACCACAGGCAAAAATGAAGTTGTTAAAACTACCAAATCATCGTATGTATTAATTTATCCGATACCTACACTAGATGAGATAAACATAGAAAACATTAGTAACCTACAACAGATAGAAATGTTTACACAAACAGGAAAGCTTACTACTATTAACTTTTCCGATATTGAAAAGCATAATGTAGGGTATAAGTTTTCTACCAAGAAATACGGGTTTTCGCCTGGTATTTATTTTATAAAAATTGTACATGATGATAAGATTACTTATCGAAAAGTATTAATTAACTAACATATAAAAAGCTTACTTAGGTAAGCTTTTTTTTGTTTAAAAACGGTTTAAAAATGGGAGTGTATTAAAGGAATTATTATTGAACAAATCCCAAATATTTCTATCAAAATTAAAACCAATGATGGCAACTTGTTTGTGTTTAAAATGGAAGAAATTGAAAAATTTACCAGAGAATAGTTTATTGATTAGTTGTTAAACAAAAAAGGTTCGCCTAATGTTGGACGAACCTTTTTTTGTCTAAATTTTAATTTAAAACGTATTACAATTTAACCAGTTCCCCCGTTAATCTTAGTAACTCGGTTTCGTTTATTTGTGCATCGTATTGTGCATTTAGTAAACGAATTTGGTTATTTAATAAGTTTAATTGTGCATCGCGTAATTCTAGGCTGGTTATTACTCCAACTTTAAATTGTTCGTTAGCAATATCAAAATTTTCTTGTGCTACTTTTACATTCTCTTTTTCAAAAGTTATAAGCTGTGTACTTAATACATAATTATTAAAAGATTGTTGCAATTGGTTTTGCAAGCGTGTTAAGGAATCTTTATAAATTAACTCGTTTGATTTTAAATTTAAGCGTGCATTTTGCAAACGTTTGTTTACATCAAACCCATTAAAAATATTAATGCTTAAACCAGCACCGTAATGAAATCCATTGTTTTGTGATGATTGTAAAAAACCTGCTTCAGATTGCTGACGTACATAGTTATACCCACCTTTTAATTGAATAGTAGGCAAACGTTCTGCTTTAATTTCTGATACGTTTAACATGCTTATTTGCTGATTTTTTTTAGCAATAGTCAAGCTTGTGTTTTGTCCATTTACTTTGTTCATTAATTCATCAAGCGTGTATTTTTTAGGCTCTGTTATTTTTTCATCAACAGTAAATTTTACATTTAAATCTCTACCCAATAATTGGTTTAAATTGGTTTGCGCATTTTGGTAATTATTTGTTTGGCGCATTAAAGCAGCTTTATCTGTATTTAAGTCAACTTGTGCTTTAAGCATTTCAGTTTTTGCGCTTTTACCTGCATTGTATTTATCGGTAGTTAGTGTTAATCTTTGTTCAGAGTTTGCTACTGCATCCTCGGTTGATTTTAACTGTTGTTTGCTTAATAATACATCATAATAAGCTTTGGTAACACGCATAAAAGTTTGCTCAATATTACTTTGCATTTTTAGTTCACCAATTTTTTGCAATTCTTCTAATTTGTTTTTGGTAGCAAACATTTTTAAGCCATCAAAAATGGTCCAACCTAGTTCTATATTTGCATTTAGGTTGTCGCTTTTTGCACCATCTTTATTGTTTTCGGCACCACTTAAAAACTTTTGCTTAGTATCTACAACTTGGTTGTCTTGATTAACTGTTCCTGTAACAACTGGTAACATTCCAGCAGCACCAATTCGGTTGTTATTTTTGGTTAATTCTGCATCATTTTTTGCTACTTGAATGGCATAATTATTCTCCAATGCAATTTTTAGTGCATCATTTAAAGTTAACACTTGTTGAGCCGATACAGTATTTATACTAAACAAAATCAGGCAAAGCAAGCTGATGTTTTTTAAGTTTATATATTGGTTATTCCAATTCATTTTTTGTATTGTTATTTTCTATTAATCAAAAGCAAATACTTAACCGTAAAGCGTAAAATCAATTAGCTAAATGTTAAATTTTATTACCTATTCTTCAGTATTCACATCATCCATTTTTACCCTAATATTACCACGAGATAAGTAACTGTAAACAGCAGGAACCACATATAAAGTTAAGAAGCCCGAAAACACCAAACCACCAATAATTACTATACCTAACGATACACGACTTGTTGCTGCATCTCCTAAAGCTAATGCAATAGGTAAAGCTCCTAAAATTGTTGCTAAACTTGTCATTAAAATTGGACGAAGTCGAGATACTGCTGCTTGTTGCACAGCTTCTAATTTCGATAAACCTTCTTCGCGTTTTTGGTTGGCAAACTCTACAATTAAAATTCCATTTTTAGTAACCAAACCGAGCAAAACAATGATACCAATTTGGCTAAAAATATTCATGGTTTGATTAAAATACCATAAAGAAATTAATGCACCAGCTAATGCCATAGGTACAGTAATCATTATAATAATTGGGTCTATAAAACTTTCAAATTGAGCTGCTAATACTAGGTACACCAAAACCAATGCAAATAAAAATGCAAATGTTGTATTAGATGTGCTTTCAGAAAAATCGCGTGATGGTCCGCTTAATGCAGTTGTAAAACTTTCGTCTAAAACCTTTTCTTTTATTTCGTCCATTGCTTTAATACCATCACCAATTGTTTTTCCTGGAGCTAAACCCGCACTAACAGTGGCAGATTTATACCTATTGTAATGATACAATTGAGGCGGACTACTTTGTTCGATTACGCTTACTACCGCATCTAACTGTACTAATTCGCCTTTATCATTTCTTACAAATAGTGATTTTAAATCCAGAGGTTCATCACGGTTTATTCTATCTACTTGTCCTATAATTTGGTATTGTTTACCCTTCATATTAAAGTAGCCGTATCTAATGCCACCATAGGTTAATTGCAATGTTTGAGCAACTTGTTGTACGCTTACACCAACGGCTTTTGCTTTTTCTCTATCAATATTTATAACCAACTCTGGGCGGTTAAATTTTAAGTTTGCATCTAGTCCTTGGAATGTTGGATTCTTGCTAACTTCTTCCATAAACTTAGGTAAAAATGTTTGTAATTTATCAAAGTCTTGGTTTTGCAAAATGTATTGTACAGGCATGCCACCTCGTGAACCACCACTGCCATTTATAGTTTGGTCGAGGATAACAAACGACCGAGCCTCTGTCATGGATCCAACATTTCTTTGCAGCATTTGTGCTATTTCTTCTTGGGTACGTCCACGCTCACTAGGTTCAGTTAAAAATATACGTGTAAATCCAGTATTAACAGCGCCACTACCCGTAAATCCAGGTGCAACAACTGATAATAACACACGTTTTTCTGGAACAGAATCTATCACTAGCTGTGCAATTCTATCCATATAATTTTCCATGTACTCGTATGATGCGCCTTCGGGTGCAGTAGATGCAATTCTCATGGCACTTCTATCTTCTATAGGAGCCAGTTCAGATTGTAATGTGGAGCCTAATAAATAAATCAACCCAAATGATACTACAATAATTAGTGCCGACCAACGCCTGTTTTTCATAAATGATCTTAGCGAATTATTGTAAGCTGTATTTAGCCATTCAAAAAACGGTTCTGTTAAAATATAAAATTTAGATTGCTTATGGTCTTTACGTTGTAGCTTTACGTTTAACATTGGTGTTAATGATAAAGAGACAAATGCAGATATAATTACAGCTCCTGCTACTACTACACCAAACTCACGGAATAACCTGCCCACAAAACCATCTAAAAATATAATAGGAAGAAACACTACTGCTAAGGTTATTGATGTAGATAAAACTGCGAAAAATATCTCGTTAGCTCCTTTAATTGCGGCCTCCTTTGGCTTCATACCTGCCTCAATTTTCTTAAATATATTTTCGGTAACTACTATACCATCATCAACCACCAAACCTGTTGCTAACACTATAGCTAATAAGGTTAAAATATTAATTGAAAACCCAAATATATACATGATAAAAAACGAACCTATTAATGAAACCGGTATATCAACTAATGGGCGGAATGCGATAAGCCAATCTCTAAAAAACAAGTAGATGATTAATACCACTAATAAAAATGCAATTAATAAAGTTTCGCCAACCTCGGTAATAGATTTTTTAATAAACCTGGTATTATCCATCGCAATATCTACCCTGATATCATTTGGAATATCTTTTTTAATTTGCTCGTATCTAACATAAAACTCATCGGCAATATCAATGTAATTGGCGCCTGGTTGAGGCACTAAGGCCAAACCAATCATGGGTGTTTTACTTTCTTTTAAAACAGTTTGTTCATTTTCCGCGCCCAGTATTGCATATCCTACATCACGCAACCTAATTGTTCTGTTATTGCTAGATTGAATTATGATGTTGTTAAACTCGGCTTCGGTTGAAAATCTACCAACAGTTTTCACTGATAATTCTGTAGCATTTCCTTCTATTTTTCCACCTGGTAATTCTACGTTTTCTCTATCTAAAGCATTACGTACATCTAATGGTGTTAATCTAAATGAAGATAGCTTAACAGGGTCTAACCATAATCGCATGGCATAACGTTTTTGTCCCCAAATTTGTATGGTACTTACCCCCGGAATAGTTTGAAGCTTTTCGAGCAAAACATTCTCCGCATAATCATTCAATTCTAAATGGCTTTTGCGATCACTTTGTACGGTTAAAGTAAGTATGGCATCAGAGTTGGCATCAGCTTTAGAAACAACGGGAGGAGCATCAATATCTTGAGGTAATTGCCTAACAGCTTGCGAAACTTTATCACGCACATCATTGGCTGCTGCTTCTAGATTTTCACTTAATCCGAACTCTACAGTTATAACACTGCTTCCTTGGTTGCTTGATGAAGAAATAGAACGAATACCAGCAATACCGTTTATGGCTTTTTCTAATGGTTCTGTAATTTGAGATTCTATAATTTCTGGATTGGCACCGGTATATCCTGTTCTTACAGTTATAATTGGCGGGTCGATAGATGGATATTCTCTAACGCCTAAAAAGTTAAATGCAATAGCACCAAATAGCAAAATAATAATTGACATTACTGTTGCTAATACTGGTCTATTTATACTTGTTGTACTTAAACTCATGTTTAATTTTGTTAAAATTTTGTTTGATTATTAAATAATTTTTAAAGCTAATTTTGCTTTATATTATTGTTTAATCTTTGCACCTTGTTTTAAGTACATTACACCAACGGTAATTACTTCGTCACCTGCGTTTAAGCCTTCAGTTATTTCTATATCTTTTTCTTTTCTTGTTCCTGTTTTCACAATTCTTTCAACAGCACTATCTCCTTGCACGATATATACTTTTTGTCCTTTTAAAATTGGTACAATTGCTTGTGTTGGAATCATAAATGCATTGTCGTTGTTTCCAACAGCAACAGATACTTTGGCAAATGAACCGGGTAATATTTTTTGGTTAGGATTTGCACAACTAGCACGTATAACAACATTACGTGTTACTTCATCAATTTTGGGCTCAATACCATATACTACTGCTTGATAATTGTTGCTGTTCCCATCTATTTTAAAAGTGATATTTGTGCCTTTATTTACCAAATGTGCATACTTTTCTGGCACGGCAAATTCAATTTTTATTTGATTAATACTTTGTAAGGCTGCAATGCGTGTACTTGAGGTAACATAACTTCCTTCACTCACATTTCTGAAACCAATTTTGCCACTAAACGGAGCACGAATTTCTGTTTTTCTAATTTGTTCTTTTATTAAATCTACATCAGCATTTATGCTGTTTAATTCGTTAGCACCCACATCATAACTTTCGGCACTAATTGCACCTTTATCAAACAATGATTTGTTACGTTTTTCTGTATCATCTTTCAGCTTTTTTGTTGCTATTGCTTTTTTTAATTGTGCTTGTAATTCTGCATCATTAATCTTTACTAATAAATCACCTTTTTGCACTTGGGCTCCTTCTGTAAAATTTATGCTTACAATTCTACCTTGTGTTTCGGGGTAGAGTATTACTTCTTCTTGTGCTAAAATATTTCCAGTAGTTTCTATGATATTTACTGATGATTGGGGTTTTACTATAATTGTATTAACCTTTATTGCTCCACCTCTTTTGGCTGCCGCTGGTGCTTCTTTAGCATTATTGGGCTTTAACTTTGGCCATGCTAATAAAGCGAGTACCGCAACACCAATTACTATATAAATTATATTTTTCTTTTTCATGTCTAAATTATTATTCGTTTGGGAGTTGGTTTAATGTGGCAGATAAGTTGGTTTCAATACGTGTCATCATACTTAAGAATTGTTTTTTTTCAGTTGCTGTAAATCCTTTTAATGAACAGTTATTTACATGTTCAAAGGCTTGTTCAATTATAGGGCAAAGTTGCAAACCTTTTTTGGTTGCTGATATTATATAGCTTCTTCTATCTTCTTGATGAGTAGTTCGTTTAACCAAACCTTTTTTAGTTAAATAATCTATAATTCTTACCATACTTGCTTTATCAATACCAATATAATCTGCTATACATTGTTGGGTAATTTGCTCGTGTCTACAGATAAGTGTTAATACAAAAAAGTACCTCTCAATACCAATATGTGCTAGTTCTTGCTCAATTACATGGTAGTACTTTTTAAATAAAGTATTAAACCAAATACTAAGTGGAGTTGTTTCGGATGGGTCCGAAATTTTATTTTTTTGTTGTGGCAACATGCGGCAAATATAGTTGAAAATGTATATAGTTAGCAATGTAAACTATTGTTTTGTAAACTAATATTATTTGTACTTATAATGGGTTGCTCTTTTTTATTATTAAAAGAAGATTAAATTGTATTGCTTATTTTGCTGATAAGGTACACTTTAGCTATTATAATAAGTTATAATTTAGGCTTAGAGAAAAAATTTATTTGTGTCTTTATGTCTAATATACTACTTTCAATTTTCGTTCTTTAGAGAAAAGGAAATAAAATGTGCTTATAACTACAACTTTTTTTTCGATCACTACCTCGACATAAAAAGCACAATGAAGTTGATGAAGAGCTTTTAATATACATAATAACAAACTATATATAATGAAAAGCAAAATTCCATTTTTACCCTTAATTAAATCGCTTATTTTAGTGTTTTTATTAAGTGGCATTGGCATGAGTTCGCAAGTTCATGCAGCCCTATCAGGGGCCTACACTATTGATTCATCACAAGCAGCAAGTGCCACAAATTACCAGAGTTTTTTAGCGGCAATTAGCGACATGCGATTAGGTTCGCGTACGGATGGTGGAACACCAAATGGAACTGGTATTTCAGGACCAGTAATTTTTAATGTGGCAGCTGGAACTTATCCAGGCCAAATTGAAATTACAACTATTACGGGTGTTAGTTCAACCAATACAATTACGTTTGATGGTGGGGCAGGAAATGCATCTACTAGAATTATTACTAATACAACAGCAACCAATCCTGCTACAGCATATACTGTTCGTATTAATAATTTACAATATGTAACATTAAGAAACCTTACAATATTAGCATCAAGTCCATCTTATGGATGGCCTTTGCATATTATGAATGCGGCTAATTATGCAAAAGTAAAACAATGTATCATTGGTTTTGGTACTTTAGCATCAACACATACCAGTACAAACTTTTGTGCGGTAGTAGTTAATAATAGTACTGCAGGCCCTACAAGTGGAACAACTTCTATTACTAATTTAGAAATAGATAGCAACTTTATTTATGGAGGAAACGCTAATTATATTTATGGTAGTGGAAGCGCTTCGAACATTAATTTTAGAAATAATATAGTTGATAGTACAAACTATTATGCTTTATATGTGCAAGGTGTTAACAAATTTTCCATTAATAATAATAAGTTTACCCTGTATGAATTTGGTAATATAAATGGGTATGGTTTATATATTAATAGTTGTGCAACTAGTAGTGGTTTCGCTCATGAAATAATTGGCAATAATATTTTAAATGCGGCTTATCAAGGAATTTATATTAGCTCAAGTACTGGTCAAGCAGCAACTAGATCAATGATGGTAAATAACTCATTGGGTGGTGGATTTAGAAGCACAAACGCTTATGGTATTTATTTTACTGGCTCTTCGTATAATTGGAATGTTTACTACAACAGTGTTAATTTTGATGCAATAACTGTAAACACACAAAATGCCGCATTTTATTCGAGTATGTGTTGTACTCAAGGCTCAACTTTATTAGATATACGTAATAATGTATTTGCTGTTACAGGTGTTGGTTCAACTGCATATGGTGTATATTTTCCTAATGGATATCCGTATGCAGTAATTAATGCAGCATCTTTTGATTATAATTTATTTTATAAAGTGGGTATTTCTAACCAAGAACCCCTTTTATACATGGGTGGTAATATTTTAACTCCTTCAAACTTTATTGGTAATTCAAGTTACAATACCAATTCAATTTATGCTAATCCTAATTTCACTTCTAGTAAAAATTTACGTTCGTTTAATCCTTGTTACAATGGAACAGCTATAGCAGGTATTACTACTGATATTAATGGAACAACGCGTAGTCTTACCACACCTGATATTGGAGCTTACGAGGTAAATGGCGTTTCAAATGATGTTGGTATTGAAAAAATAGTGGCGCCAGTTTTACCTTTTGCAGCAGGAAGCCAAAATATTACAGTTACCTTACGTAATTATGGGTCCAACACAATCACCACAGCTAATATTTCATATACAGTAAATGGTGGCACTCCAGTTGGTGGTTTCTTTACTGGTTCTATACCACCATGTGGTACGGCAAATTATACGTTTAATGGTGCATCGCAATACAACTTTGTTGCAAACACACCATATAGTATTAAAGTATATACAGAGTTACCAAACTCTACGCAAGATGCAAATTCTGTAAATGATACTGCTGAAATTCCATTGGTTTATAGTGGTTTATCTGGTAGTTACACTATCGATCAAGGGTTACCAGCAAGTGCTACAAATTTTGTATCATTTACTGATGCAGCAAAAGCATTAAATAATGGTGGTATATCTGGCCCTGTATATTTTACAGTTATGGGTACCACACCATATAATGAGCAAGTTTCTTTAGATTTTGTACCAGGCGTATCAGCAACCAACACCATTACTTTTGATGGTGGCTTGGGTAATGCTGCAAATAGAGTTTTAACATTTGCGGCAACAATTCCGGGTTATTATCATACATTAAGAATTAATAACACGCCTTGGGTTACAATTAAAAATTTAACCATTAGAGGAACGGGAGCTAATTATGCATGGCCAGTGCATGTGTCTGGTAATAACTCATCAAACATTACTGTTTCAAATTGTATTGTAAATTTTATTGGTGGTGGTGGTGTAAACGGTGCCAACACTAATTTTGTAGGTATAGTTTTAAATGGTGGGCCAGCTAGTTTAACTACTAATTCTACATTTAGTAATTTGTATGTTGATAGTAATACCATTACAGGAGGATACGCTGGTGTTTATTTTTATTGCCAGAATAGTGCAGATATTAATGTAAGAGGCAATACTATTACTGGTGCTAATATGTATGGTATACATGCTTATTATACAACGGCCTTCCGTTTTAATAATAATTTCATTGATATGAGCACAACAGGCTCAGCATCTTCAATGGGTATATATGCTAATTTTCCAATAAGTAATGGTGCTTATGGAAAAGAAATTATTGGTAACGTAATAAATAATGCAGGCCAATACGGTATTAACTGCTATTATATGCAAGGTAGTTCTGGTAATTTACGTGCCAAAGTAATTAACAATTCAGTTGGCGGTACATTTAGAAGCACAGACCCTGCAGGTATTTACTTTAATAATTACACTCAAAATGTAGATGTATTATTTAATAGTGTAAATTTAGACAATGCAGCTACTGGATTGCAATCTGCGGCATTTAAAATGATAAGTAATTGTACTGGTAACATTGTTAAAAATAACAATTTTGCTGTTACTAATGCTAATTCTAGTGCTTATGCAGTTTGGAGTGATAATACAAGTACATTAAGTAGTTTAAATTATAACAACTACTATAAATCGAGTCCAATACGTTTATTAAACATTAATAATATTGTTTACAATAATATTAATATGATTGGAGCGGCTGGTTTTAATGCTAACTCAGTAAGCATAAATCCAAACTATACATCAGCCACAAACTTACGTAGTAATTTGTCTTGTAATAATGGTGAAAGTAATGCTGCTGTTACTACTGATATATTGGGTAATTTAAGAGGTGCTTCACCTAGTATTGGTGCATACGAAAATACTGCTACTGTTGCAAACGACTTAGCAGTAATTGGTATTGTGCAACCACAAATACCTATGCAAGTAGGCACGCAAAATATTAGGGTATTGATTAAAAACAATGGAAATAGTACCATCACATCTGCAACAGTATCTTATGCAGTAAATGGCGGAACGCCACAATCAATAACTTGGACGGGCTCATTAAATGCATGTGATACAGCTTCTGCTGAGTTTAGTGAATTTAGCGGACCAGGTTCAACTGACCAACGTTATGCTTTTTTGCCGGGTATTGCTTATACAATGGTAGCCTACTCTGCTTCGCCTAATTATTCGCAAGATTTAAATACATTAAACGATACAGCAACCTTAGGTCCTATTTGTGCTGCATTGGCTGGAACTTATACGATTGATGGTTCTGTTGCAGCAAGTGCAACTAATTTTACTTCGGTGTTATCGGCAGTTCAATCTATGGGTTGTGCCGGTATAGCTGGTCCTGTGGTGTTTAATATTGAAGCAGGTACATATACTGGACAATTAGATTTTGGCGATATATTAGGTTTGTCATCAACCAATACCATAACCTTTGATGGCGGTGCAGGTAATGATTCAACCAGAATTATAACATTTGCTGCAACTGCAAGTAATCCTCGCCACACAGTATTGTTTAATAATACAAGTTACATTACCATGCGTAATATAACTATACGTGGTACAGGCGTAAGTTATGGTTGGCCAGTACATGTTTTTGGCAATTCAAATAATATTACCATTGCCAATTGTATTATAGATTTAGTTGGAAATGGAGCTACCAGTACTTCTACCAATTTTATCCCTGTAGTGATGAGTGGAAGTCAAACTTCGCCTACTTCATCAGGAACATTTAATAATATTAATTTATTAAACAATAAAATAGTAGGTGGTGCCGGAAATCTTTATATGACAGGTAATGGAACCAATACCAATATGGTGGTTAATGGTAACCTAATGGTTGATGGGTATGGATATGGTAGTTATTTAAGTAATATAGTAGGACCAAAGTTTATTGGTAACACCATTTATTTGCGCAATAATTCTACTACTTCGTATGGTATGTACTTTAATAGTGCTGTATCAAATGCTTTAGGTTATACAGAAATTAATAAAAACAAAATATTTGATGCAGGCCAATATGGAATTTACATCACAAACTCAACAGCTAGTGTTGGCCGTGCTGTATTAAGCAATAATTCAATAGGTGGATTATTAAGAAGCACATCACCTTCTGGAATTTACTTTGCATCTTCAAATAATTGGGATGTTTGGTTTAACTCTGTATTAGTTGCAAATACACCAACAAATACAACCGCAGCAGCAGCTATAATGTTAAGCTCGGGTACTGGGTTTGATTTTAGAAATAACAATATGTTTGTTGCTGATTCTACTTCAGGAGTAAACTATTTACCTTTCCGTTCAAATAGTGGGGTAACATATACTACGCCTTTAAATTATAATAATTATTATAGAGCAGGTACGCCAAATCCATTAATTAATGTTGGTGGAACAAATTATACAACCGCTACATTTAATACAGGCGGAGGCGCAAACTCTATTAGTAATTCATCAGGATTTACAGCGGGCTTAGAGTTGATACCAACTTTATCAACCAATAATGGAATTCAAATTGCTGGAGTAACTAATGATGTTAATGATTCTATTAGAAATAATCCACCAGATATGGGTGCTTATGAAATAGCATCAAACTATACTACAGATTTAGGAATTGCAACAGTTGAATCGCCAAATGCAAATTTAACTGTTGGTGCGAATACTTTTAATGTCTTGGTTAAGAACTATGGAGCTACTACAGTTACTAGCTTTAACTTACGCCACACGGTTAATGGGTTAAATATGCAAGATTCCGCATTTACTGGAGTTAGTCTTGCACCTAATGATACCATGCGTATTATTTTAACAGGTAACAAATCTGCTATTGTTAATGGCGGAGTGTTAACTACCTTTAAAGGATATATACATTTGCCAAATGGTAGCTTAGATGATAATGCCATTAATGATACCGTAACAGTTGGACCAGTATATGGTAAATTAAATGGTATCTACACCATCAATCCAAGTGGTAGCGGGCCTAGTAATTTTGTATCGTTTAGTTCAGCGGCAAGTTCATTAAATAATGCTGGTGTATCTGGCCCAGTAACTTTTGTAGTTTCGCCAGGTACCTATAGTGAGCAAGTAACAATTAATAATGTTGATGGTGCGTCAATAGTTAATACCATAACTTTTGATGGAGTAAATGCAATAAACAGAATTATAGAATATGCTGCAACTTCTACCTCGGATTATTGGACGGTAAAACTAAACAGTGCCCCTTACATTACATTTAAAAATTTAACCATAAATGCAAGTGGTGCCAGCTACGGTGCAGCAGTGCATATTTTTGGGACGAGTAATTATAGTAAAATTCAAAAATGTAATTTAAATATAACAACAGGTAGTGCATCTACATCAAATTATTTTATACCATTATTAATTAGTAATGCTACAACTATTACAAGTCCAACTAATGGTTCAAAAATAGATTACCTAACAATTGATAGTAATACCATGTCTGGTGGTTATTATGGAATATTACTGTATGGAAATACATCAAGTCCTTATTCAACTCAAAATACCATAAGCAATAATACCATTAGTGATGTTTATTATTATGGATTTTATACTTATTATAATGAGGCGTTAACAGTAACCAACAATAGTGTTAACATGCGTAATGTTGGTGGAAACAACAACTCGATGGGTATGTATATTACAAGTTGTCGTAATAACTTAGCAGGAACTTACCATAATATTAGTGGCAACAAAATAATTGATGCGGGTAATTATGGATTATACATGACGAATGGAGCTGGTGCTACCCAAAGTTACATAGTAAATAATATGATTGGTGGTGGATTTAGAAGTGCATCATCTTATGGTATATATTTAAGTAGTATGCAAAATATTGCCATATACCATAATTCAGTTTATAGCAATTTTGCAACCAGCAACGCACAATATGCAGCATTGTATATGAATAGTAATACCAATGTAGATGTAAAAAACAATATACTTTCTACAACAGGTACTGGCTTACCTTTATATGTTATAAACATTAATGGTTCGTTTGATTTAAATGGAAATAACTATTATAGATTTAACGCAAGTACAGGCAGTGATTTACTTTATATCACTAACACTGCTTATACTGCTAGTAATTACATTGGTGCTGGCGGATACAATGCGCAATCTGTAAATCTTGATCCTGGATTTGTATCTGGAACTGATTTACATCTTACTTCGCCTTGCTCTGGCAAAGTGGTTAGATTAGGTAATGTATTAACTGATATTGATGGAAACGCTAGAAGTTTACAAACTAATATTGGTGCTGATGAAGGAACAAGTGGCGCGAATGATGTTGGTATTGTAAGCATACAGCCTTTCTCATCTGGATTACAAGATGTGCGTGTAGTAATGCGAAATTTTGGTTCATACACGGTTACTAGTGCAACTGTTTCGTACTCGGTAAATGGTAATATCCCTAAAGTAGCATCTTGGAGTGGTACATTAAATCCTTGTGATACCGTAACTGTAGTGTTTAGTGGAGTAAATCAATTTACTTTCTTATCAGGTGTAACTTATACATTAACTTCATATACATCATCACCTAATTTTGCTGCTGATAGTAAAAACAGTAATGATACTACCATACTTGGCCCAACTTGTATTTATTTATCGGGTAATTATACCATTAATGCAAGTGGTTCTGGTGCGCGTAACTTCACGTCATTTAACCAAGCCGTTGCTTCTCTTAATTGTGGTGGTGTTTCGGGTCCAGTTAATTTTGCTGTAGCTCCGGGTACTTATAACGAACAGTTATTTATCAATAACATTCCGGGCGCTTCAAGTATTAATACCGTTACTTTTGATGGAGACTCGGCATACAATCGTATTTTAGATTATAACCCAACTGTAACTACAGCGGGCTTTACTGTTAAGCTTGAAGGTGCTAGTTTTGTAACATTCCGTAATTTAACCGTTAAGTCTAGTGGAACTTCGGGCTATGGTGGAGCGGTACAAATTTCAAGTAATTGTACTAATATTAGGTTGGTTAAAAATGTACTAGAAATTGCTGGTGCAGGTACAACTGCTGCAAATCAATCATACTTCCCGTTATTATTATCTGCTGCTACTTCTGTTACTAGTCCTAGTGTACAAATGTCAGGTACTACCAATATTGAAATTGATAGTAATAACATAATAAGTGGCTATGCTGGAATATACCTGTATGGTAGCAGTTCGTCATACACCAATAATGTATTTATACGCAATAACGTAATGGATAGTTCTTACCAATATGGTAATTATGTATTCTATGCTGATAAGGTTTCATTCGAATCAAACACCATTAACATGCGTGCAAATGGTGCTGTTAGTTCAATGGGTATATATTTATATAATTTAACTTTAACAGGAAGTAACAACTTAACCATTATTGGAAATAAGATATATAACGCAGGGCAATATGGTATCTATACTTATTTTGCTAGTACAAGCGTTACTACAACTCGTTCAAAAATGATTAATAACGTGATTGGTGGCAATTTTAGAAGTCCACAATCCAATCCGTTATTCATGCAGTACTCATACTATTGGGATGTATGGAACAATACATTTGTGTTAAACCTGCCAACAACGGGAGAGCAATATTCGGCTGCATATTTTTCTAACTGTAATCAACTAGATGTTAGAAATAATCATTTTGTAAATACCGCTAGTAGTGGTTCGGGTTTAGCCTTTAATGGCGCAGCTACCAATCAATTTACTACACTTGATTTTAATAATTATTATAACGCTTCAAGTGCCAATATTGCAAACATTGGTGGTGTGCAATACACTGCTGCTACAATTGCTAATGGTGGTGGTTTTAATGCAAACTCACGCTCAACAAATCCTGGTTTTGCATCAGTATTTAACTTAAATGCAACAAACGCATGTATTAATGGTGTTGCCATTTCAGGAGTAACTACGGATATAAATAATGTAACACGTAACTTACCTCCAGATATTGGAGCTTATGAGTATACGGGTACTACTAATAATGATATTGGAATATCTGCTTTAAGAAACCCAATTGCGCCATTTGCGCCAGGTAGTTATCCATTACAAGTTAGAATCAACAATTATGGTGCAAACACCATTACATCAGCTACCATTAAATATTCAATTAATAATGCAGCACCGGTTAGTTATGCATACACTGGCTCATTAGCACCATGCGATACAACTACTGTAACAATATCTGCTGCTAATATTAATTTTGTATTAGGCACAGCATATAGTTTTAAAATTTGGACAGAATTACCAAACGGACTTACAGATGGTAACAGACTTAACGATACTATTACTGCTGGTGCTTGTCCGGCTTTGGTTGCAGGTACTTATACCATTAACCCTGCCGGTTCTGGTCCTACTAACTTTGTTTCTTTTAGTGCAGCAACTGATGCATTAAATTGTGGAGGTATTGTTGGCGCGGTTAAGTTTACTGTATCGCCTGGAACATATTCAGAGCAAGTTTCATTAAATAATATTAACGGAGCTTCTGCTACAAATACCATAACTTTTGATGGTGTAAATAAAACAGCAACTACTTTGCAGTTTAATGCAACTGATTATATGGCTGCCTATACATTCAGGATTTTAGGTACTCCTTATGTTACTGTTAAAAACTTAACCATTGTTTCTTTGGGTGCTAATTATGGTAATCCCGTTCATATTATGGGAAGCAGTGATAATGCTACTATTGTAAACAATACCATTACATTTATAGGTAATGGACAAACTTCTACAAGTAATTATTATATTGGTATATTGGCTAATAATGAAGCAAGTATTGCTAATCCAACTTTAACGGGTACTAAGGCCAATAACATTACTATTGATAGCAATAATATTAGTTATGGATATTATGGTGTGTATATTACTGGTTTAACACAAACTCCGTATTGCGAAGGCTTTAAGTTGCGTGGTAATACAATAGATAGTAGCTATTACTATGGAGTAAATACATACTACATAAGTGGAATAACGTTAACCAACAATAATGTTAGCATGCGTTCTGGTAATATAAATTCTCAAGGTTTATACCTCTATAATTTAAATAACAATAGCGGCTCATCTCATAACGTAATTGCAAATAAAATTAAAGGTGCAGGCCGATATGGTATATACCTTTATTTTGCATCAAACAATAGTAGTAATGTTGGTAATTTAATTAACAACAGTATTGGGGGTGGATTTAGTTCTACTTCAGCCGCTGGTATTTATATGCAATATTCTAGCTATTGGAATGTATGGCACAACTCAGTATGGTTAGATGTACCTACTACATCTACAACAGCAAGCGCATTTACTGGTGCTAATAGTGTAAATTACTTAGACATTAGAAATAACCATTTTGTTAACTCTGCTGCTACTGGCTCGGGTTTAGCATTTTATTTAAATGCTACTCCAACTACTTTAAACTACAATAATTACTTTAATGCTTCTAGTGCTACTTTATTGTATGCGAATGGTAATTACACATCAAGTACATTTGTAAATGGTGGAGGTTATAATGCCAACTCAACCAATATAAACCCTAACTTTAATGCAACAAGTGGGTTAAATGCTGGTGGATGCTTTAAAGGGACAACACTTAGTGCAGTTACTACTGATATTAATGGTAAAACAAGGGCAACAATCCCTGATATGGGTGCTTACGAATCATCAGCTTTAGATGTGGGGATTGTAAACATAACAGCACCAACTCAGCCGGTAATGGCAGGTTCGCAAAGCATATCGGCTTTAGTTAAAAATTTAGGTGGATCAACGATTACATCAGTAACTGTAACATATAATGTAAACAATACAGGTAATGTTAGTCAAACCT
Source organism: Bacteroidia bacterium (assembly GCA_034676125.1). Taxonomy (GTDB): domain Bacteria; phylum Bacteroidota; class Bacteroidia; order UKL13-3; family UKL13-3; genus UBA6183. The sequence continues at coordinate 3,078 of JAUCCO010000043.1, read as the reverse complement.
TTACTGGTTTAACTTTATTGCCATGTAGTACAACTACAGTAACTTTTACCACCCAATATAATTTCCCTGCGGGCAGGGCTATTGTAAAAGTATTTACATCAAACCCTAATAGTAGTGTAGATAATGACAGAACAAATGATACATCAACTGTTAGTTTATGTGGACCGTTAAATGGTAGCTATACCATTAATTCAAATATCTCTTCTTCGGCTACAAACTTTGTTTCGTTTAACGATGCAATTTCTTCAATGGTATGTGCTGGTATTACCAATGCAGTTACTTTTAATGTAGCTCCTGGAACTTATAACGAACAAGTAACTATACCAATAATTTCTGGTGCATCAGCATTTAACACCATAACATTTAGAGGAAATCCTGCACAAGTAAATAATACAGTTTTAACTTTTGCATCAAACAACAATAGCGCACGCCATACACTTAAATTAGACTCAGCAGAGTTTGTAAATTTGGAGTACCTAACTATACGCACCGAAGGTGTAAGTTATGGTTGGGGTGTACATGTAATGAGTACATCTAAATTTAATACCATTAAAGGTTGTGTTATAGATATTGCTGGTGCAACCGCGCCTACAAGTGCTTCAAGCAATTTTGTGGGAATAGTAGCTAATGGCTCAAACACCAATCCTACAACAAGTGGTTTGGTGTCTGACTTAACTATCGACTCTAATCAAATTAATAATGGTTATTATGGAATAGTAGTTTATGGTAACACGGGTAATATTGATAGCAACATTGTTATAACAAATAATACTTTAAACAATGTTTATTATTACTCAGCTTATATTTACTCTGTTGAAGGAATCCAGTTTAACAGCAACCGCATTTCAAACCGTATAGGTGTTACAAATAGTATTGGTCTTTACCTAAATTCATCAACAGCCTATTCACCTTATATTGCTTTTGAAATTAATGCAAATAGATTGACCAACATTGGTGCCTATGGTATTTATTTAGCAAGTTCAAACGGTTTTGCAGGCACACAAGCCAAATTGCATAACAATATGATTGGTGGAGGCTTCCAAGGTTCTAACGCAACTGGTTTATACATGAGTAGTTCATCTAATTGGGATGTTTACCACAACTCTATTAATTTAGATTTTGCTACCAATGGTATTAATTATGCTTGTGTTTACATGTCGGGTACAATTTCAAACACCCGTATGAAAAACAATCATTTTGCATATACTGCATTAGGTGGTACAGGTTTAAGTGTATACATAGCTAACAATAATATGTTTGCTCCAGGTGGCTTTAACTATAATAATTTTTATAAAGCAGGAATTACATCAACTGATAACTTAATATATGTTGCAGGATACTTTACACCTACAACTTATATTGGTGGTAATGGTTTTAACTTTAACTCGTTTAATCGCTTACCAGGATTTAAAAATAATTTAGACCTATCCACCATTGATGGTTGCTTTAATGGCGATTCGGTAGGTGTTATGGTTGATATTGATGGAGATCTTAGAGGTACTTATGGAGATATTGGTGCTGATGAAGTATCGGATGCCAACAATGATTTAGGTGTGGTAGCATTGCTTGAACCAACTATTCCACTAACTCCAGGATTAAAAGACATTACTGTAATTGTAAAAAATTATGGAACTAATCCTGTATATAAAGGAACTGTTAACTACCGTATTAATGGAGGTACGCCAGTTAGTATAGTATTTAATGATACATTACAACCATGCGATACTACTTTAATAACTTTTACGGGTGTTAATCAATTTAACTTTGTAAATGGCTTAAGTTATAGTATTGCTGCATACACTACTTTACCTAATGATAGTGCTGACGTTAATAGCGTAAATGACACATTCTCTACACCAAATTTATGTATGTCGTTTGCAGGTGTATATACAATTAATCCGGCTGGTAGTGGAGTAACCAACTTTACTACTTTCCAAGCAGCATTAAATGCATTAGCTTGTTCAGGAGTTTCAGATTCGGTTGTGTTTAATGTGGCTGCTGGTACTTATACAGAACAATTGGTTATACCTGCAATTGCAGGGGCATCTGCAACCAATACGATCACGTTTAATGGTGGTGCTGGTAATGCCGCCACGCGTATACTTACTTATGCAAATACTACAAATACAGATCGTCAAACAGTAAGATTTGCTGGAGCACAATATGTAAACTTTAACAATTTAACCATACGCAACTCTGGTACTAATTATGCTTGGCCAGTGCATATTTTCTCTGGTAGTAAAAGCATTGGGTTAACTAATAATATTATTGAAATTACTGGTGTTGGAGCAACTACATCAAGCACAAACTTTATAAATGTAGTGGTAAGTGCATCATTAAGCAGCCCAACTAATTCTTTAAGGGTTGATAGTATTACCATCGACTCTAATATCATTAATGGAGGTTATGCATCGGTGTTTAGTTACAACCAACAAAGTATATTTAATAACTTTAATGGCAACACATTTAATAATCCATTAATGTATGGTTTATACCTTTACAACGCATACGAACTTAAGTTTAGAAATAACAAAGTTAACATGTCGCCAACTGGTGATATAACTAGTGTAGGTTTGTACTTATTTGTATTGGGTTCTACTAATAACTCTGTTCACGAAATAACAGGAAACAGAATTGTAAACGCGGGCCAGTATGGTATTAATCTTTACAACTCGAGTGGTAGTTTTAGTAACCCTTCACTTGTAGTAAATAACTTTATAGGTGGTGGTTTTAGAAATACCACACAACACGCAGGTATATTAGCTGAGTATGCATATTATTGGAATATTTGGTTTAATACCATTAAGCTAGACACCATCTCAAGTGCACAATATGGCGCCTTACATGCAGTAAATGCATCAAACTTAGACGTAAGAAATAACATTTTTGCGGTAACAAATCCGGCTTCAAATGCTATTCCTTTCTATGCATCAACACTTGCTACTACAACCCAGTTAGATTACAACAATTATTATAAAGCAGGTAATCCATCTACATTAATTTATAGTGGTGTGGCATTGCCTCCAAATGGTTTTGTTGGAGTTGGTGGAGCTAACTTAAACTCGTTTAGTCGTGATC
>JAUCCO010000042.1:0-24002 GCA_034676125.1 Bacteroidia bacterium | reverse complement strand
GAATAGAACTTATTGCATCTAAAGCAATAATGGCAGCAAAGTAAATTACATATTCTGGATGATCTGGGATATTTATAACGGATGCTACTTCTTTTGAAAATACACCAAACAACATTCCGAAAAATAAGGAAGTACTAATAATAGATGTTAATGCTGTGCTATAAACCTTAGCCGGATTATCTTGTTTTTGCGAAAACCTAAAAAATGCAGTTTCCATACCATAAGTAAGCAGCACATTAAAAAACGCCACATACGAATACATCAAAGCATTTACACCAAACTCTGCCGTATCAAACAAAGCTGTATGCAAAGGCACAAGCAAATAATTAACAAATCGACCAACTATTTGGCTTAAACCATAAATAGCCGTTTGTGATGCAAGTTTTTTAATCGGGTTCAACTGATTGATTTAATTAGTGGTTTCAAAAGTAATGTAAAATATTTAGCACTATTTTCGTTGATTATTAACAAACATCAAGGGTTTGTATATTTTCGTGCAACATGTATAAGTATTTTATCATTTTATTTTTGTGTTTATCTGTAGGTGCAATTGCGCAACAACAGGATGAACAATTGGCTGCGCAATATATGGGTAATAATGAGTTTGATAAAGCTGCCGAAGTTTATGAAAGACTGTTTAACAAAGGCAACAAATCTACTTATTTGTACGAGAATTTATTGACCTGCTACTTTAAGTTGAATAACTTTGACGAGGCTGAAAAGTTGGTTAAAAAACAGCAGCGCAAAGAGCCGCAAAGCCCTTATTTTGCTGTTGATTTAGGTTATGTTCAAGAGAAAGCAAACCATGCTGATAAGGCTAAAAAAACCTATGAAAACATTTTAAATAAACTTAATGCCAGTTACGATAATACCGTGCAAACTGCCAATGCATTTAAAAAACGTAATAAGATAGATTATGCCTTAGCCACCTACTTAAAATCGCGTAAATTAAATGGCAATAACCCCAATTTATTTTGTTTAGAATTGGCCCAACTTTATGCTGATAAAAAAGAAACTGGATTAATGCTGCAAGAGTATTTATCTGAAATAAACCAAAATCCCCAAATTATTAGTGATGTGCAAGGTTACTTACAATTATATTTAGATAATGATGCTGATTTTGAGTTGTTAAAACAAACACTTTTTAAAAAGGCAAAAGACTTTCCAAATAATGAATTGTACAGTGAGATGTTGGTTTGGCTTTATGTGCAACGCAAAGATTTTGATAATGCACTTATACAAACTCGTGCTATTGACAAACGTAACCGCATGCAGGGGCAGCGTATTTTACAGTTGGCAGATTTGGCTTTGGCCAATCAGAAATATGATGCAGCCGATAAAGCTTACAACGAAATATTATTAATGGGTAGCGAAAACTCAAATTATATTAAAGCAAAACTTGGTGTGTTACGCGCCCGCAATCTAAAAATATTTTATAGTGGCAATTATACCAACCAAGATTTAATATTACTTGAAACCGAATACATTAACTTTTTAAAAGAGTTTGGGCGATATCCTTTTACTGCACCAAGCATACGCGAGTTGGCCAATTTACAAGCCTATTATTTATTTAAATACCAAGACGCAATAAGTAATTACAACGAGTTAATTAACATGCCTAGGCTTGATAATAGATTTAGGGCTGAATGTAAGTTAGAGCTTGGGGATATTTATGTTTTAAAAGGCGAAGAGTGGGAAGCCATGTTATTATATGGCCAAGTTGATAAAGAGTTTTTGGAAGATCCATTAGGGCAAGAAGCAAAATTTAGAAATGCAAAGCTGAGTTATTATTTGGGTGAGTTTGATTGGGCACGAGCGCAACTTGATGTGTTAAAAACAGCCACAACGCAATTAATTGCCAATAATGCAATTGAGCTAAGTTTACAAATACAGGATAATACCATTGATAGTAATGATGAGCCGATGCGTTGGTTTGCAAGGGCCGATTTATACTTTTTTCAGAATAGGTTAAGTGATGCTACCAGGGTTTTAGATAGTATTGAAAAAATATACCCCAAACATGATTTAACAGATGATGTAATGTACAAACGTGCTGAAATTGCTTTAAAACAAAAGGACTATAATCAGGCAATAACTTATTTTGATATTGTATTTAAAGAGCATGGCAGTGATATTTTAGGCGACAATGCACTTTTTTATATGGCAGATATTTATGAGAGTAAGCTTAACAACAAAGAAGAAGCACGTAAAAAATACGAACTTTTTATTGAGAAATATCCTGCTAGTTTCTTTTTAAATGAAGTGAGAAAAAGATTCAGGTCTTTAAGAGGAGATATAAATTAGGTACACAAATAATTTAACTCAATGATGTTATTTATTCCGTCCAAATAACCAAAATGGAATTGCCAGTATTAAATGCACAATAGCAAGTGTTACATATGTGCTGTTGTGGCCCATCAATTTATAAACCCAATATATCTCGGCAATTACTGGTAAAAATAAAGAGATTATTCCTGCTAATAATCCACCTATTGTAAATGCAATATATGCGGTCCAAATGTGCATTATAAGTGCTGTAATAGAAAAAATACTTGATAGGGTTGAAAATATTGCTTTCATACTTGATGATATATTATGTTAGCAATAGTACAAGTTTTTTGATGAGCCTGTTTAGGAATATGATAAGTAGCCTAGGGTACGTTATAAATAGAAAAGTTCAAAAAAAAATCCTGTAGCAAATAAATTACCACAGGATTTTTAATTAATAATGTTTTGAAAATTAAATGATGCCTAATTTCTTTTTAACAGCACTCATAATATTATCACCATCTGGTTTGTATAATAAAGGAGTACCTGGGCTGCTATCAAAAACATAGGTGTAGTTGCCTTCTTTAGCTACTGCACTAATAGTTGTTTTAGCTTTTTCGATAATAGGTTTTAATAATTCTTGCTCTTTGCCTCTTGCGTTTTCTTGTGCACTTTCTTGAAACTCTTGAATACGAGTTTGCATATCACGTAATTCTTTTTCACGTAAATCTTTAATTGCAACACTCATTGTAGCTTGGTTTTTTTGATAAGCAGCTAATTTAGTTTCAAATTCTGTGCTCATTTTTTTCAACTCATCTTGCAAATCTTTGCTAAATGCTTCCATATCGGTAGTTGCCTTTTTGTACTCAGGCATCATGCGCATTAATTCTTGAAAATCGATGTAAGCAAATTTGTTTTGTGCATGGGCTTGTGTAGCTCCAAAAAATGTAGCTATTGCAATAGCCAGTGTAATAATTGTTTTTTTCATGGTATTTTTTTATTGTCTTATTTTTGCTGGTTGTCTTTGTTTTTGGTAATTGCTACGCCAAGTTCTGTTAAAACTTCATCGCTCTTATCATATTTTGCATTGGAGTAAAGCATTATCATGTCTCCACCCTTGGCAAATATAAAGTCTAATGCAGATTGTTTTGCAACTTTTTGTACGGCTTCAAATATTTTATCTTGTATTGGTTTAATTAACTCTTGTCTTTTCTTAAATAATTCACCTTCGTATCCAAATTTTTGGGTGCGGTAGTCGCGTAAATCTTTTTCTTTATCTTTAATGTCTTGATCACGTTTTTTGCGCAACTCTTCAGTTAATAATACTTGCTCCGCGTTAAAATCTCGGTGCATTTTATCAATTGCAATTTGTTTTTTTTCTATCTCTTTTTCCCAATCAGATGAAATAAGCTCTAATTGCTTTTGTGCCGAGCGATATTCAGGTAACATATCCAAAATATATTCAGTATCTACATAGCCAAATCGTTGCGCTTGGGTACTTGCAAAAGCAGTGCCAGCAAGTAAAACCAATAAAAATATTTTTTTCATCATGTTTTTATTTATTAAACTATTTAGAATTGTTGTCCTATTAGGAAGTGAAAATTACCACGGTTATATTGTCCATCTACTGAGCCATTCACCACATCAAAGCCATATCCGTAATCTAATCCTATCATACCAAACATTGGTAAAAATATGCGAACGCCCGCACCAACTGATCTATACACCTGAAAAGGATTAAAATCTTTAAACTGTAACCAAGCTCCACCTGCCTCAGCAAATAATAACGGAAACACAGTAGCTTGTGGGTTTAATGATATTGGGTAACGTAACTCAAATGTATACCTGTTATAAATTGTTCCACCCTCGCGAACCTTTTGTTCTATTGTTCCTGAGCCAGTTGAAAATCTTTCCGTTTTAATTGGTGTTAACGAGTTGTCCTGATAACCACGTAAAGCTATAAGCTCTCTTCCATCTAAATTAAAGCCCATTAAGCCTGCACCACCAACCCAAAAACGTTCAAAAGGTGTCATACCAACCAAAGGATTATATGCACCAATAAAACCAAAGTTTGCACGGGTCATAATTACCAACTTACCAACTACAGTTGTAAAGAAAGTTGCGTCAAATTTCCACTTATGAAACTCTAGTAACCTATAGCGTTTATCGGCATCAATGGTTTTATAATCTACACCATTAAATAATGAGTAGGGTGGAGTTGCCTGCACCGATAAAGATATATTGGAACCGCTACTTGGGTATATCGTTTGGTTTGTTGAGTTACGAGCTATAACATATTTAAAACTAAAACTATTTGAAACACCTTCTGGCACACTAGCTATGTAACTTTTTCCATAAATATCATACATATTATTATAGCGCTGATAGTTTAATGAATATTGTGCAATAAAGTAATCATCTGGCCACTTTAAACGCTTAGCAATACCAACACTTGCACCAGTTGTAAATAGTGCCGAACGAAGTGCTTCGCCTTTACTGTATCCATTGCTTTGTACCGAGTGAAATATAGAAACCGTTAATGCAATAGGTTTTTTGCCACCTAACCAAGGCTCGGTAAATGAAGCACTATATGATTGATAAAAAGTACCATTACTTTGGGCACGTAAACTTAAACGTTGTCCATCTCCACTAGGTACAGGCGACCATGCTTTTGGATCAAACATTTTTTTAGTGGAGAAGTTATTTAATGTTAAACCAAGTGTACCAACTATACTATACATACCCCAACCTGCTGATAATTCTATCTGATCGTTTGGTCTTTCTTCAACTTTATATTCAATATCTACTGTTCCGTTTTCTGGATGTGGCACAGGGTTTACGTTTAATGCCTCAGGGTTAAAATAACCTACAGTGGCTAATTCGCGTAAACTACGTGTAATATCACTTCTGCTAAATAACTGTCCCGGCCTGGTTCTTAACTCACGTAATATTACGTGGTCGCTGGTTTTTGTATTTCCTACTACAGTAACTTTGTTAATACGCGCTTGAGGGCCTTCACTCATGCGTAATTCTAAATCAATTGAATCGTTTTCTACCAATACTTCAATAGGTTCAATTCTAAAAAATAAGTATCCATCATCCATGTAAAGGGTACTAATATCTAACTCCGTTTGACTCATGTTTAGACGAGAATCAAGTAACGATTGGTTATAAACATCACCCTTATTTATCTTTAAAATATCATGAAGCTGTGCACTGGTGTATTTAGTGTTGCCAATAAATTTTATATCACGATAATAGTATTTCGAACCCTCATTAATTTTAATATCTATGTTTAATGATTTTTCGTCATAACGGTATACGCTGTCATCCACAATTTCTATATCACGGTAACCTAACGTAAGGTATTTATCAATTATTTTTGATTTATCGGCTTCATATTCACTTTCTATGTATCTTGATTTTGCTAAGAAACGTCTGCTTTCTTTGGTTTTTTTAAGAACTCTACGAAGTTTGTTTGATGGAACAGTGGTGTTACCCTCAAAATTTATACGGTGTATTTTTATTTTATCACCTTGCTTAACTGTTATCCTAAGTTTTGATGTGTTTTTTTTAGGGTCGTCAGGTATTACATCAAAAGTTGCATCAGCATCTAAAAATCCTTTATCAGTAAAAAACTTTTTTATTTGGTTGCGGGTTGAGTTAAGCATTTGGTCGGTAATAATTTGTCCCGATTTAAGTGTTAGCTCATCGCGTAATGTAGTTGCTTTACTTTTACGTAATCCTTTAATTGCAAAGGTTGATAACCTTGGTTTTTCGCGAACGTAAACCTCTAACGATATTTTATCATCAGTAATATCTAATACACTTATTTTAACATCATCAAATAATTTCTGTTTCCACAAATTAGTTATGGCTCTTGTAATATCATCGCCAGGTATTTTAATTTTTTGGCCAATACCCAACCCTGATAATACTTGTAATACACTTTTGTCGTAATATTCGGTACCTGTAATTAATACACCAGAAATTTCGTAAGTTTTAGGGAAACTATAATCTATATAACCCATGTATGACTTGGGTGCAGGAGTTTCTGTAGTATCTTGTGCATTAACAAAAAATGCAAAAAATAGGCACCATACAAAAATGTAAATGTGTTTTGTTATTTTCATTATATGGCTAATTGTTCGCTTGTTTTACCAAAGCGTCTTTCTCTTTGTTGATAATCAAGAATGGCTTCGTACAAACTTTCTCTATTAAAATCTGGCCAAAGGGTATTGGTAAAATAAAATTCGCTATAGGCTAGTTCCCAAAGTAAAAAATTACTTATGCGGTGTTCGCCACTGGTTCTAATCATCAGTTCTGGATTTGGTATTCCGTTGGTAGATAAATGTTCGTCAATGGTTTTGTCTGTTATATCATTTGGTAATAAAACACCACTTTTAACTTTTTCAGCTATGGTTTTAACAGCATTTGTTAAGTCCCATTTAGCACTATAACTAAGGGCTAATACCAATGTCATTCTTGTATTATTTTTTGTTTCTTCAATTGCTGCATTAAGTTCGTTAAAGCATTTTGCAGGTAAATCATCCATGTTACCAATTGCGTGTAACCTAATGTTATTTTTCATTAGGGTATTTGTTTCTTTACGTATGGTTGATACCAAAAGCTCCATTAAAGCAATTACTTCTAGCTTTGGCCTATTCCAGTTCTCAGTCGAAAAAGCGTATAAGGTTAAATATTTAATGCCTAATTCAGCAGCAGCCTCAGAAGTTTCGCGCACAGATTTTACACCATTTTGATGCCCAAAAATACGGAACTTACCTTTTTCTTTAGCCCAACGACCGTTACCATCCATGATAACGGCAATGTGTTGAGGTAGTTTTTGTTCGTCAATCTTACTTTTGAGGCTCATTTTTGGTCTAAAAAATATAAGGTAGCGAATTTAATAAAATCTTGAACACTTAATACGAGTAAATATGCGATATGTTACACTTATGTTGCCAACAAAGTAAAAATCATTAAAATCGGGGTTGCCTCTTTGGTATCCTTCTTTGTTACTATAGTACCCTTCATTCAATAAAATTGAAGGATCAGCAAGGGCTGCGGCTACTTGTCCTCGCTCATTTAATTGTTTTGTGGGGTCAACATATTTATTGCTAACATCATCCAAATAATCGGTGTAAGTTTTTCTAAATCCAAAACTACATTCTAAACTCATGTTTTTATTGGGCATCCATTTTAGCCCAATTCCTAAGGGCATTACAGCGGTTACGCCACTATATGCTTCGCCCTCTGTTCTTAATTCTTTTAAATCGTACCAGCGGCCTTTGTAAAAACCTTTTGGGTTAAAAAACGAGGCTCCTAGCCCCCAATATACGTAAGGTGTAAAATGTTTATCAGTAACCCCTGGTCCATATTTAAAGTAATTAAACTCTACTAATCCAGAAAACTCAGTAATATTGGTTTGAAAAGTGATGTTGCGGGCACGGTTATAATCAAAATGTTGGTCGCTACCACTAATTTTAAGTTGCGTAATAATTCCAGTAAAAGCCCAAGTATTATTTACATTATACCTTGCAAAAGCACCACCACTAAAATTTGTTTCGCTTAATACAATACTTTGTGCCACATCGCCCGTATAGTTTGCCAACCCAGCGTGTACGCCTAACTCTACTTTTTGAGCAAGTAGTTGGGTATTTGTTAAAACTAACAGTACAATTACATATCTAAAATTCACTAGCTATTATAACGCTTAAAGTCGCGGACATTGTATACCGGCATTCTGAAAAATATAAGAAATACTAAATCCAGCCATAAAATACATATCTGTACCAAACAATAATCCTGATGTTGTGCGCAAATCGCCTTCTTTAGCAACTGGCACATTTGGGTATTGTGTTTCAACTTCTCCTGTTCTGTTTGCTAAACTTCCAGCTGTTGGTCCGTATGCACGTGCTACCACACTTGATGATGCGTATTTGCCTCCTACATCATCTAAATAATCAGTGAAAGTAATTCTTAACCCAGCTTCTATACCAACTACAAAATTACGTGATACTCGTTTTTTTACACCAAATCCTATTGGTACACAAACGGTAGTTAAATCGTATTTTTTAAGATCGTTGTATTTTGTTGTTCCTTGTCCTTCAGTACCTAATGGTTGCAACTCATATGTAGAACCTTGAAATTCTGTTTTTGGGTTATAATGAAAGATGCCAATTCCACCAAAAAGATAAGGAATAAAAGGTCTTCCTTTACGCTCGGTTAATTTGTATGGAATTAAATTGTATTCTACATGAGCAGAAAACTCATAAAAATCACTTGTAAAATTGGTGTTACGTACTTTATTTCTTATGGCAGATGCTAAAGAATCAGCACCAGAAACTCGGCCATAGCCAAGCATACCTTTAAAGGTAACACGCGGGCTTAAATTATATCTGCCAATTATTGCAAAGCTAGGATGAAACTGATCTAGTTTTAGCTTTTGTTCGCTAACATCGCCAATATAATTTGATACACCGCCATAAATCCCGAACTCAATATTTTGAGCCCATATATTTGTTGTTGATACAACAAAGTTTAGTATAAAAATGTATTTTAGTAATGAAATTTTCTTAACCCCCATAAACAACAAATATAAGTTTATAGTGTAAAACGCAAAATATTAATAAAAGTTGCAGATTAAGTGTTTAGCTGATAAAGCATTAAGATTTTTTTAAATACTAGTTTACTAGTAAAAACGAGGACATCCAAGTACTTTTCCGTAACCTCTGCGGCCTCCACCACCGCCACCACCTTGTCCAAAGGTGTATGCTGCAGTTACTCCCATTGTTACATATAAATCTGAAGCACCTAAGAATTTGTTAAATCCATTTGATCCATAACCTTCTTTTGTGTTACCCATTTTGCTTCTTAAATCTCCGGGATTTTTATTTGCCACGCTACGTCCATAATAATACTTGGTCATAGTTGGATTTGGTGTAAGATTTGGATCTATATAAAAGTTGTTTGGTGCAATATCGTCTAAGTATGATGTGTTGGTATAACGTACACCAAACTCGAAACCTAATTGGAAATTACGTGATGCATAAAATCTAGCACCAATACCAAAAGGCACTGCAATAGCACTAGTAGCATATGCTACACCAGATAATTGAAGTGGAGCAACATTGGTCATAACACCATTATATTCTGATTTTGGAGTGAAATTAATTGTACCAACACCAGCAAATAAATATGGAATAAACGGATTCGCAAATCTTCTACCTCTGTTACGGTCTTCAATTAAATTAAACTCAGCTTGTAAAGATGCTTCAATTATACTGGTTTCAAAGGTCCAGTTACGTTCTTGTTGCCATTTGCTTTCGCTTAATTTGTCATCACCACTAATGCTGTTGTAACCTACATAACCTTTAAGCGCAACACGGCCGCCTAGGCGATATCTTAGGAATCCACCTACTGCTGCACCCACTGTTGAGGGCTCAAGTTCATTAACTACATCTCCATAATAATACGACCCACCTAAAAGTAAACCTAAGTCTAATTTTTGAGCTTGTGTATTACCGGCTAGGGTAAAAGTAAATATTAATAGGACTAATATTTTGGATAAAATTTTCATTCGAACGGGTTTAAGAGGGGACAAAACTATTATAATTATCCACATTTGCAAAGTTATTCATTCAAAAAATATTTAAATAGGCTGTTTACGTGTTTCTATTGTCTACTCCCCACATTAATTTTTTGCGTAAGGTAGTCAGGTAATTATCATCATTAAATCGCACCATATTAAAGTTAAAATCGGCTTTACGCACCGCTAACTGTGTGTTGTTATTAATAGATTCTGAGCGAGAATCCAGTGAAACCAAATAACTTGTTGCACGTCCTTCAATTTCAAACGAAAGCACATTCTCGTCACTTACTATAATTGGCCTCACATTTAAATTATGCGGAGCTACAGGTGTAATTGCAAAGCTAGCACTGGTTGGGTATAAAATTGGTCCACCACAACTTAACGAGTATCCTGTTGATCCTGTTGGAGTTGATAAGATTAAACCATCACTCCAATAAGAATTTAAAAACTCACCATTAATATAGGAGTGAATAATAATCATTGATGAAGAATCTTTTTTATGGATTACAAAATCATTAAGTGCGTATTTTATTCCCCCAAAAAGTGGCTGGTTTGATTCTAATTGCAAAACCGAGCGGCTATCAATTTGATAATGTCCTTTAACTAAATTTTCAATTGCTTTTGGGGCTTTATCCATGCTAACGCCAGCTAAAAAACCTAATCGTCCGCTGTTTATACCCAAAACCGGAATTTGTAGTTCTCTTATATAGGTAAGCGAATCAAGGATGGTTCCATCTCCACCAATACTTATTAAAAAATCTACTGGATTTTCTTTAAGCATTTCATAGCTATCAAAACTATTGGTTTCTTTTATACGTATTTCGGCTTGTTTACACTGAATTAAAAAAGATTCTTCAACCCAAAACATAATATCGTTTTGGTACAAGTAATCGAACAAGTTTTGAAGCTCTTTTTGATACTCCTTTTTATAAACCCTGCCGTATATAGCGAGTTTCATAATTTAAGTATTAATGTATTTAATTAACCAATCTAATCGTTGGTTTAAGTTATTGGCTACTTCGCTTAATTGATGTACAGATTTTATGCTATAATTATAACGTTCAAAAGCATGTAGTACATTTTTTATTTCAACAGAATTAAACTTTAAACTCACTTCTATTTTTTCTTCTTCAATAGTGCGAATAAATAGGCCAGTAATTTTTATATCGTTGCTTTCACTAATTCTTGCAATTTCTGATAAGCTATAATCTCTTGGAAACATTTGTAAAGTTACAATTGCACCAGGTAAACTATTAGCTGTATTGTTAGAGTAAGCGTTTAATAAATCGGTTAAGGTAATTGCGCCAATGTAATTTTCTTGTTCATCGCAAACTGCAATTGTTGTAGATTGAGATTCGTACATAATACGAGCTACATCAAATAAATGTGTATCAGCTGGCAAAAAAATTAACTTAGTTTCCATGGCCTGACCAACGGTTTTACTACCTGTTTTTTCGGCCTTGGTAATGTGCAAGTAACCTAACAACTTGCTATGCTCAACCACGGGCATTTCTACCGCTTTGGCATGGTGCATAAAGCTAATTGCAGCTTCGCACAAGTCGCCTCGTTTTAACGGAATTATTTGGTCGGATAATAAGTCTGCTGCAATCATTTATTTTGCTAAATTTTTTTGATAAAAGGCGTCTGCAAGTTTGTTAAACTCAACAGGATGTTCCATCATTGGTACGTGGCCGCAGTGATCTAAAAAGTGCAACTCAGAGTTTGGTAAAAGTTCATGAAACTCTTCGCCAACTTTGGGTGGAGTAATTACATCATCTTTGCCCCATATTAAACAAACAGGTACTTTTATGTTTGGTATATCTTTACGCATATTGTGCCTAATAGCCGATTTTGCCATGGTTAAAATACGCAATACTTTCATTCTATCATTAACGGTATCAAACACCTCGTCAACTAATTCTTCTGTAGTTGTTTTTGGATCGTAAAAAGTAAGTGAAACCTTTTCGCGTATAAACGCCCTATCACCCTTTTTTGGATAATTGCCACCCATTGCATTTTCGTATAATCCGCTACTGCCCGTAAGCAATAATGTTTGCACATGCTCAGGATGTTTTTTTACATAAACCAAAGCTACGTGGCCACCTAAAGAGTTGCCTAATAAATTTACTTTATTAAATTTTTTGTAGGTAATAAACTCATGTATATAGTTAGATAAACCTTCTACACTTAGGCTTAATATATTCATCTCAAAAATGGGCATTAAGGGAATAACTACCTTATAATTCTTAGAAAAATGCATGGTTACATCTCTCCAATTGCTAAGTGCGCCAAATAATCCGTGTAAAAGTAAAAGCACTTCTCCTTCACCTTCTTCGATGTAATTAAACTTGCCTTCTTTTTTAATCGCTATATCCATTTATTGAGTTACGAATTGCAACCAAATATAATAAAATTAACTTATGTTGATATTTGTTGTACCTCGATTGTGAAATTTTTTATCATCGTTAATCCATCTTGTGTTAAGCAAGATTCAGGATGAAACTGCACACCGTAAATTGGCAATGTGCTATGATACAGCGCCATAATTTCGTTTTTAGCTGTTTGTGCGCTTATTTGTAAGGGTAAATTTAAGTTGATTAAAATCAAGGAATGATACCGTGTTACTTCAAAATTTTGAGAAATATCATTAAATAATTTATTGTTATTGTGTGTTACAGTATCCACTTTGCCATGTTTTGGAATGATGGCTTTTTGTAAAGTTGCACCAAAAAATTGGCCTATAGCTTGATGTCCTAAACAAACTCCTAAAATAGGTTTGTGTAAATAGTACAACTTAATTATTTGCATTAAATAACCGGCATCGTTTGGTGTTTGCGGACCTGGAGATAAAACTAAAGCATCGTAAATATTTACAAAATCTGGGTTAAGCAATTGTTCGTTATCGTTTCTAACTACATCACATTGTACATTGCATTGCCTAATATAATCAGCAAGCATGTAGGTAAACGAGTCGTAATTATCTACTAACAAAAATTTCATGCCAATGCTTTTTTATATACGGCTAAAGTACTTTGTATGTGTTTTTGCCAAGTAAATTGTTGCTCGCGTTTTTTACCTTTTTCTATTAATGATAGCCTTAAATTTTCATTGGTTAATACTTCATTTATAGCATCAGCTAGGATATTAATATTAGTTGCATCAACAAACAGAGCAGCATCAGCACCTACCTCTGGTAAGCTTGTGGCATTGTGTGCAATTACTGCAACACCTGCATTAAATGCTTCAAGCATAGGTATTCCAAAACCTTCGTAGGTAGATGGAAATACAAACAGTTTGGCATGTTGGTAAACGTAACGTAATTCGGTATCGCTTAATTTTGCTTGGTGAATAAGGTGTTTAACATTTAACGATTCGGCCAATGCTAATTCTTCTGTGCTTAATGAAGAACTACCTGCGCAATATAAATGCATGGTTGGGTTTGATTTGGCAACTAATGCAAATGATTGCAACAAGCGATTAAAGTTTTTATAGCCACCTCGTTCGCCTGTAAATAAAATATAATTATCGGGTAAATTAGGTGGTTTGATGCCTTGCTCGGGTAGTGATTGTGCTAATGGAATGATGTTAACAATATCAGGATTTACATTTGGATAAATGCGTAATAAATCATTTTTGGTGTACTGAGAAACTACAATAATTTGTGCCGCTTGTTGTATGTTTTTGGCTTTCATTATGGCCATCTCTGCATAATGCGGATTGCTTAATGTTTGCTCGTGAATTAAATCGTGTACGGTAAATACCAACTTGGTGGTTGATTTTTTTAGCTCATGCAAATAATAATCTGCATAAAAAGTAGGATGAAAAATATCGGCCTTATTTTGTTTTAAAACTTTAATGGTTTTTTGATGCGAGTAACTGCTATAAATTCCCCTAATTAGTTTTCCTTTTAACGGAAAATGATATGGTTTTAAAAACGAATTAATAGTTGGTTTTAGCTCCAATAAATATTCGTTTTCGGAGTAATTGCAATTAAATAAAAGTTGGTGTTCTGGTAATTGTTCTATGCTGGCTATAAGCTTGGTAAATATGCGAGACACACCACCAAATCGTTGTCTAAAAAATATTTCATCATCAAATAAAATCTCCATGGTTAACTCATTAGTTTATGGTCGCTAAAGGTTTTTGATTGTAATCCTAGTTTAGATATCCAAAACAAACCAAATTTACTACCTTTATAGAGTATTTTAAAAAGTAAGGGGTTGATTATTTTTTTGCTTAATACATGAAAATTGCTGCCATTTGTTGTTAAATGTAAGCCATGTTTTTTAGCCAAGTATAACAACGATTTATGGTGGTAAAAGGCAATATGTTGTCCGTGGGTAAAAGCATAATACCACCAGTTGTTATCTGGCGTTTGATCGGGCACAAGCTCTGTAGAAAAGATAATGTTATCGGTATAGGTGAGCATATCAATGAGTTTTTCTTCAGGGTTGTCTAGGTGCTCAAAAACTTCGAATGCCGAGATTGCTTTGTAAGCTGTTCCTGCTTTGTGTTCAAACCCAATCGAAACTAAATTTTTTGCATACTCATCAACCCAAAAATAATCAAACCCAACATCGCGCATCATACGTGTAAATATGCCATATCCACCTGCATAGTCGAGGTACTTTTCGTTTTTGCCCAAAATAAAACTAATCAAAACGGTTACAATTGCCCTAAAGCGTTCGTTGCGCATAATTATGCCCGTATCGTTATTGTTTATGGCACTTTGGTAAGCCTCATTTAGCCAGTAAGGCTGCTCAGTTTGTATAAACTTACAATTGTTGCATTGCTCATATTGCACATCATATTTGTTAAGTACTTTGGCAGTAAATATTGGTTGTGTATTAGCGTTGCAAATTTTACAGGTGCTCATAAATTACTTTTTTTGATTGTTGATGGCAACAATATTTTGGAAACCAAAAATTTCGGTAAGCAATATCTTGTCTTGTTCTATTTTTAAAAGTCCGTTAGGCAAAACCCTGTAAAATGAATATTGTGGCAATACCTTTATAAAGTCTTTCATAAACACTTTACTAATCATGTTCATGCTATTAAATTCAAAGTGTATTGCTTTAATTTTATTTTTCTTAATGCTATCTATACAGCCACTAATTACCATGTACTCAAAACCCTCAGTATCTATTTTTAGTAAATCAACACTATCTATATTGTTTTCTAAAATAAAAGCATCAAGCGTAGTTACATCCACTTCGTGTACAACCGTTTCTTGGTGGTGCAAATCAGTAAATACACCTTCTAAAAGTGTAGCATGTTCAGAACCATCGTTGTTAGCGTAGTCATAAAACTTTAGTTTCCCAATAGAATCTGCACAACCTTTATTAATGGTTTTAAAGCCTAGTTTTTTAGCTTTTTCATTTAGGGTAACAAACGTTTTAGGGTGTGGTTCAAATGCATATAAATCAACTTCTGGGTTATAATTAAGAACCTTCTCTGCATAATTGCCAACGTTAGCACCTACATCAATTACAACTTGTTTACCTTTGGCTTTTAATAACGCAGCTAATAGGTTTTTATCACCCTTATGTACCAACGAAAACTTGTTATCAATACCCATTCCTTTAATTGATAATAGGTACAGAAACTTATTGATTTTATAAAAGTATGTTTTTGTAAAGAAGGATTCTAAAAAAAGTAATAAACTATTCATCGTTTAGTGTTCTAATTTTGGTGGAATATAATCGTATTGTTTTTATAATGTTAAATGATTGAATCATGAGCTTAAAATGCACCCTTGTTTTTGGGAATAAAAGTAAACAGAAAAAGCCAGAATAAAATTGTGCGATTAATGTAGCAATTGCTGCACCAACTATCCCAATTCTAGGTATAAAATAAAGGTTAAGGAATACGTTTAATATTGCACCAACAATAGTGTTTATTGTGGTAAATCGCTGCATGCCTTCAACAATAAATGCTTGGCTGTATGCTACACCAAAAAACACAAATATACTGTTACAAAAGTGTACTCTTAGCACGGCTGCCGTTCCTGAATAAGCTTCGCCATAAAGCACGCTTACTATTATATCGCTAAATATTATTACAAATAATGATGCAACTACACAAAGTAAGGTGAATACAGAATATAGTCTTTGCATTCTGTTTAAATATTCTTCTCTACTTATTTTAAGTCCGTTGATAATAGCAGGAAATAAGGAGCCTGCAATTATACCTGGTACTACATAAAATGCTTCACTTAACTTTATGGCTGCCGAGAAATTTCCTACAGACTTGGTATCTAGCATTTTTTGAATCATAAGTTGGTCAACCCTCATGTAAATTACAATAAAAAAGCCCGTAAAAATTATTGGGAAAGACTCTTTAAGCATTCTTATTGCAAGTGATTTGTCGAATGCCCACTTGGGTATTACAATTTTAAATTTATAAATGATTAATTGACTGGTGGTAGAAATGATTAATTCAACAAGGATTAACCAAACAAAAAATTCAACAGGAAAGCCTTTTATCATTCCAATAATTTTTAACAATGCAGCAACAACGGTTGCAATTTGTTGTGATATTACGGTGTATTTAGCCTTTAAGTTGGCTTGAAAGTAAAAGTCGATTGTTTGAAATGGATATAAAAGGTAAGAAAGACCAATTATTAAAATATAATTGCGCATTAGCGGATTACTTTCTAAATAAAAGGCACAAAACGCTAATATTAAAAAGGCTGAAAAAGACGAGAATAATTTTAAATAAAAGGTAGTTCCAATGGTTTTGTTGGCATTTTCTTGATGATTTACAAACTCTTTAATTGCAATTGCATTGATACCTAACAAGGCAATTGGATTGATAAGTTGCATGTAAGTAGAAGCATAGCTAATACTTCCAAGGCCTTCGGGGTTTAGGTATCGCGCAAGAAAAACTCCAACTATTAAATTAATTACTTGTTTCAATACATTATCAGCAAACAGCCAACCAGTGTTAGCTGCATACTTTTTAATGTGGGGCGATTTAATTTTATTGAAAAAAGGAATTTGCACGGCTTGCAAAATAATAATAAGTATAACACAAACGATAAGCTTACAGATATATTTTAGCAATTAAGCGGCTTTGTGTATTATTGCCGCATTACTTATAAGCGCATGAACGATACTTTTGATATACCTGTTTTGATGTTGGTGTTTAACCGGCCAGTCGAAACACAACGTGTGTTTGATGCGGTTAAAGCGGCCAAACCATCACGTTTATATGTTGCAGCAGATGGTGCAAGAGCGCACAAACCAGCAGATGAAGAATTAAGTGATAAAACCCGTGCAATTTTTAAGCAAATAGATTGGCCTTGCGAATTAAAAACCTTGTACAGAGAACAGAACCTAGGCTGTGGTCCTGCTGTGAGTAATGCTATTACTTGGTTTTTTGAGCAAGAAGAAATGGGAATAATTTTAGAAGATGATTGTTTGCCAGCACCAGATTTTTTTGGCTTTTGTAAAACAATGCTCAACTATTACAAAAACGATGAGCAGGTGATGCAAATTTGTGGGTCTAATTTTCAGCAGGGAATAAAAAGAGGACCGGCTTCTTACTATTTTTCGATGCATAGTTTTATATGGGGTTGGGCTACTTGGCGCAGGGCTTGGAAGCACTATAACTATGAATTAAATAATATTGAGAATGATACTTTGCTTAACTTAGATTATTACACCCCACACGAAGGTTTAAAACGTTATTGGAAACATATATTTATGTTTAGTAAAAAGCAGGTGTTTAATACCTGGGATTACCAATGGGGGCTAACCATTTTAAAACAAAAAGGAGTGAGTTTAGTACCCAATGTAAACCTAATTACTAATATAGGAAACACAGATAACTCTGCACACGGCAGTTCTGATGATTCATCTTGGACTGTAAATCAGCAAGCGGGAGTGTTAAAAGAAATAACCTATGCTGCTAATGTGAAATTAGACAAGGAAGCTGATATTTATTTTTACGAACAAGCTTTAAAACCTAAGAATAATTTAGTTCAAAAAGTGGTGAAAACGTGGCGTTTTCTTAAAACAAAGTTTATCAATTAAGGAATTGAAATTGGGTTGGCTAATGTACTCTTAATAATTTCTGAAAGTCTATTTTCATAATTATCAACAGTGTGTTGTTGTCTAATTTGTTTTTTTAACGCTAATGATATTCTCTTTAATTCTTCTGCGCTTGTATTAAGATACTTGTTTAGTTCAAGCTCAATTGCATCTTTGGTTGCACTGTTTGCCAAAAAAACTAAACCATCAACATCAAGTCCGCTTGCTTTGGTTGCAATTGGAATAATTCCACAATTACCCATAAGTGCCAATAATGAAGGAGAACCACCTTCGGCTGCACTGGGGAAAAGGGCCGCACCTACATTATTCATAATGTCAGCAAATGCTATACTATTTATATTTACAAATCCACAGTCCACTGCCCTTCCTGAATTAAATAAATCAGCATAAAAGTTAAATAGTATTTCCTCTTTTTGGTGCTGATAACCGCAAACATAGAGTTTAAGTTGTGGATAGCTTTTAATTACATCTAATGCAATGTCTAATCCTTTGTGTACGCTACTTTGACTTCCAAACCAAATTAGATTATTCTTTACTAAGGTATAATCTTTATCTAATAAACTATCTTGGATATTAGATTTAGGGTAAAATAAATTAATTTCAAATATTGGTGTACTAATACCTTCATTCCTGTATGTATCTGCAACAAATTTATTTCCTAAAGATACAATTGCATCAGATAGGTATTTTTGTAAGGGCCAAGAGTTATCAACTGTTCTGATAAGTTGTGGTGAGAGTTTTCCTGTTTTATGGTAAAAATCTTTGAGCCTTGCGGTAGTAGTTAAATTGGTATAATTTGAGTTACAACCAGTACTGTACAGTATTCTTTTCCCTTTAAACCTTGGGTCCCAAAATGACTTTTCGTATGGTGTGCCAAAGCCATAAATAACATCATATTCAGAAAAATCATTTATGCGGTTTTCATCATCAAAATCAATCACATCAACACTATATCCTAAATCGTGAAATACTTTGGCTGCACTATAGCATTCTTTTGTACTTGTGTGTGTGTCTGAAATACCTTTTTTAAACGAAGAACTCAAATATGAAATCAATACCTTTTTTGGAGCATTTGTTTTAAAAACATCACGAAGGTAGTGGGTTCTCCTTACTAGCTTTAGTGAGATTTGAACCTTGTTTAGTTTACTAAAAATCGATAATAAAGACATCGTGTCACTAAATAAGTCTAGTTTTTAGTAAAGCATATAAAACAAACGCACCTGCAATGTGCTGCTCCATCATCTCCTTTGTTTTTGCCCGTGTGTGGGTTGTGCGAAACAGAGTTATTGCAGTTTTCTTGTTTATCAAACTTCCAGCCATCTTTGCTGTATATAATAAACTCTTTTTTAGATATGCCTTTTGAATTCATTAAGTCTGTTATTCTATTCACCATTTCTTCATCAAATTGTTGAAAAAAACCATGATTCTCGAATTTTCCGTATGGAAAAGTTAATAATAACTGGCCACCAGGCTTAAGTACCCTAACAAGCTCTTCAACTACTTTTATATATTCGTAACTTTTTTGAGTTGCTTCTGTGTTAGGCGGTAAGTCGTAGCCATAAATAGAATTGTCCATATCAACATGTTCAATTGTTGATTGACAAACAATTTCATCATATAAATTTGCCTTAAAGGGCAAGTCTCTTAAGTCGCCAAACGTATACGAAATTCTGTTATTTAAAAAGTTATCTGACTCTGGATAATAGGTATAAATTGTAAGCTCTTTGGTTTTAACTAATGCGTGCTCTACAATTGATTTAAAATTAAATGTTGAACCAGCATCCAAAATCGAACTTTTTGGAGATGATTTAAGATGACTGAAAATCCAAGGATATTCTACTATACGCTCATCATACCCTATTCCAAATTTTGACGGAATTGTGTTTTCTTTAAATGCGGTTAAGGTTTTGTTGTCATTTATGGCATGGTTAATATCAACCCATTTTGTATCAGTGTATCCATAACTCCAAGGTTTTCTGCCAGTTGTTTTGTATACAAATTGTCTTAAAGGCGATATTGCCTTTTTTAGTTTTCGTTTTATCGATTCCATATATGCTTAATAAAAATAGAGCTTATTCTAGTGTGGGATTGTGCGAATATAACTATCAATATAAACAAGTTAGAATAGGTTTGTATATCGTGTTCTTATTTGTTTGAATATCATGACTATAAATAAGGGATGTTCATTAAAATAATCAATTATTAACTATCACAATGTAGAAAAAGTAAATGGAATTAAAATAGTAGTTATGTTTTATTAGTTTTATAGGGTAATAAACAAATAATGCAGTAAATTACTTTGGAACCGTTTTTAAATTCTTCAGATGTAATCTTTTAGGTTTGATTTTTATAACCCTAATCGCTAAATATTTATTAGTTGATAATTGATATTAATTTTATTGGGTAATTCATAAATTATATATAAGTTTGAAATTATTAGAATCACAAACACTAAATTTCTGTATGAACAAAATTGTACTTATTTTACTTTTTAACTTTTTATTTATAAAAGGTTATGCTGCAACACCTATTCACGTTCCTACTAATGGTTTGCAAGCATGGTATGAGTTTGATGGGAATGCAAATAATAGCTTTTCTACTTCATTTAATGGAATTGTAAATGGCCCAGTTGCAACTACAGATAGGTTTGGAAACGCCAATGGTGCCTATCAATTTGATGGAATAGATGATTTTATCGACTTAGGAACCAGTCTGCTTTCTGGGGCAACGCATACCTCCGTATCATGCTGGATTAAGACGTCTAGGTTTTCTGTTGTTCAAAATGTTTGGCAAAAAAGAAGACAAAGTAACGGTGATGGAATGTATGTAGCAATTTACAATTCATTTCTGTATGGTGGATTAAATAGATTGCCGTTAATAAATGATAATCCAAGTAATACTCCGTTTACAGCATTTAGTAATTCTGGTTGGACTCATTTGGTATTGAATAACAACAATGGCGCTTTAACCCTTTATGTAAATGGTGTGCTATTTAGCCAAGTTTCTCTTTCTTCTGGAGCATTGGTTGGTAATGAGAAATTTTATGTTGGCAAAGGATTTGACGTAGCGCCTGATCCTAGTGGTAATCGATCATTTCAAGGAAAAATTGATGATGTTGGTATTTGGAATCGGGTACTTACTACCCAAGAGATTTCGGCTCTATATAATGCGGTTGACAAAAAAAGGTATTACACTAAAACATTAGGTTCAATAAACCAATTAAGTACATGGGGTTCAAACCCTGATGGAAGTGGTGTTTCGCCATTAAGTTTCGATTCTAGCAATTGCAACTATTATGTTGTAAATAACAATACTTCACTTACAGGAAGCTTTAAAATAGGAGGAACAAATAATGTGTTGGTTTTTGGAAATGGGTCTAGTGCAATTAACTTTGCAATTGTTTCAACAGATACCATTACTTGTGATTCTATTTTCATCAACACATCAGCCACATTAACGGTAAGCGGCACATTACTAAATACAAAAATCAATTCAGCAACTTCATCAACCGTTCAATATATTGGTAGCAATCCACAAACAATTGCAGCGGGTATTTACGAAAATATGGTAACAAGTGCATCAACCAAAACCTTAACGGGCAATGTTACTGTAAGGGGAGTTTTGGGTATGATATCATCTATAAACTGTAATAACAATGAACTAGCTTTAGGCATAAGTACAACAACACGAGGCACTTTAAATAGATCGTCAGGTATTATTATTGGTCGTTTTAGCAGATGGTTTGCCAATGCAACCAATGCTGGCACAACAGGTTTATTTCCAATTGGCACATCAACCAAATACACGCCTACTCAAATAGAGTTTACAACTGCACCAACTGCAGGTGGTAAATTAACATGTGAGTTTATTGCGGGTGCACCTAGTAACACAGGTTTGCCACAATTTGACTTTAGCAATGGATTTGTATTTATTGATAAGGCCACAATAGAAGGAGTTGTTAGGCATACTGCAACAGATATTACTGGCGGAACATTTACGGCAACCTATACTGCTAATAATTATACAGGAATTTCAAACTACAGCAACTTAAGGTTGATACAAAGAAATATAGGTGGTAACTGGAATTTGGTTGGAAGCGCAGGCACCAATACTGGAACCAATACCGCAGCGGTAATTTCTCGTACTGGTTTAACCATGTTATCAGGTGATATTGGAATTGGGGGCGATCAATCAGAAAACCCATTACCAATTAAGTTAACAACTTTATCAGCTAAATTAATTACCAATCAAACCACACAAATTAATTGGCAAACTGCTTTTGAGTATAACTCTGCTAAATATATTGTTCAACGTTCGTTAGATAAAAACAAATGGACAAACCGAGGTGAAATTAAATCGAAAGGAAACAGCATAGCTACCCAAAACTATAGTTTTATTGATGATGTAAATGGCCTAAGTAATGTGGTTTATTATAGGTTGATACAAGTAGATTTGGATGGCACAAGTACAAACAGCAAAATAGTTAGTGTAGTGTTGGCTAAGCAAGCCATAGTAACCTTGCAAGTATATCCAAACCCAGCAACTGATAAATTTACCATAACAGGTTTAAATGCTAAGGCTATGTTGTTTGATATTACTGGCAAACAACAATTAGAAATACAAGCAGATGGCGAAATAAACATTGCACATTTACCAGCAGGAATGTACTTTTTGCGCACCGAAAATGAAGCGATAAAAATTGTAAAAAAATAATTGTCACTATGTACAAAAGTACACTCTTTTTTTTGTTGGTGCTTTTGGCTTCTGTTCATTTGGCTGCGCAGTGTAATTGTTCAAGTACGTTACCAATAAATTCGGGGTTAATAGCCTGCTATCCGTTTAATGGAAATGCAAACGACCAAACAACAAACGGAAATCATGGTGTAACAACTAATGTTACTCCCGTAGCAGATCGTTTTGGGAACCCAAATTCGGCATATTTTTTTAATGGTAATAACAGTATTATTAAAGTTCCAGCCAGTACTTCATTGCAACCCACAAGAACGATGTCTATCTCTGTGTGGGTAAGGACAGAGCCTAAATCATTAAGTCCGCCAACTTGGAGTTTTATTTTGTCTTACCGTAATGATAACTATTCAGCCCCATTTAATAGCTATAATTTGTCAACCCATCCTTTTAGTCAATATCAACATAAATGGACGTTTATGCTTTCTTCTACATCTAATACTTTAGATAATGAGTTGGTAGGAAAATATGTAAAGAAAGATTATGTATGGGAACATATTGTAGCTACTTATGATGGCAGTACTATGAAATTATATACCAATGGCAATTTAGATACTGTTAGAAGTATCAATATACCCGCCATACGTTACTCCGGATACGGATTAAATATTGGAAATCATGATGCTGGTCCAAGTACTTGTATTCACGGAGCGATGGACGATTTGAGATTATACAATCGCGCAATTACTGCTTGCGAAGTAAAATATTTATATAACAATTGTTCTGGAACACCCGTAGGAGATTTAGTTACAGAAGATACTGTAGTAACATGTGCCGGTAAAGGGGTGCAACTTGCAGGCACTTATAATGGAATGACCTATTCTTGGAGTCCAGCAGCATTTCTTTCTGATCCAACCTCTAAAACACCAATTGCTACAGTAACTCAATCTACTTATTTTTTCGCAACTGCAACTGATGGTTTTTGTTACTATAAAGATTCAGTTTTAGTAACCGTTAATCAACCATCCATTCAAGTAAATAGAAGTGAAAGTATTTGTTTTGGTGATAGTGTTATGTTGCAGGCAAGTGGCGCACAATCATATGGTTGGAGGTATAATACCACTTTAAGCGATACAACCATAGCTAACCCTTATGCAAAGCCGCTGGTTACTACAAAATATTATTTAAAAGCTACAGTAAATGGCTGTACCGTTTTTGATTCGGTGATAGTAAACCTAGTAAATAACTTACAAGTAAATGCAGGTAATGATACTTCACTTTGTAGAGGCGATGTGCTGCAATTAAACGCAACTGGAGGTTCTCGATTTGCTTGGAGTCCGAATATAGAAATTAACGATACCACCATTAATAATCCAACTATTAGCCCAACACAATCTCGT
>JAUCCO010000041.1:0-24232 GCA_034676125.1 Bacteroidia bacterium | reverse complement strand
ATGAAAAGCCACCAATGTCGGGTGGCTTTTTTGTTTTTATTGGGTTGAGTTTTTAAGTCAATCACAAAAGTTGTGAAGTAAATATTAAATATTGATGTTTGTGGTAGATTTTATGCTGCGCTTAATTTATTACAGGCTTATGTTTTCTGTTTACATTTTATATTCAATAAAGCTTCAACGATATTATATTGGCACTACTAATGACGTGGACAGAAGACTATTTGAGCACAATACCATATTATATCCAAATAGCTATACAGAGAAGGGAATTCCATGGAGTTTAGATTTTGTGATTTCGGGCTTATCAAGTAAACAAGCATTTGAAATAGAAAAACATATTAAAAGAATGAAATCTCGACAATACATATTTAACCTTAAAAGCTATCCATAAATGGTTGAAAAGCTAATTGTGAGATACAGCAAACAAAATTTGTAAATCCAGTTCCGATAGTTATCGGAAAGGGAGCAAACGAAATTTGTAAATCCAGTTCTGATAGCTATCGGAAATGGAGCAAATAAAATTCTTAAATCCAGTTCCGATAGTTATCGGAAAGGGAGCAAATGAAAAGCCACCAATGTCGGGTGGCTTTTTTGTTTTTATTGGGTTGAGTTTTTAGTGTTACTTATGTAATTTCAAGTTTAACCTCCAATTAGTAAAACTAGCATCTTTCCGTTTACACGTCAATGGCATCTGTGTGCAGTAAAACATTTTATATTAAGTTGATTTCTGATTAATTAATATATTTGAGTTTGTCTGATTTTTGAAATTAAACAATGCAAAACCTATTATATCAAAAATTATAAGTCAACTACAGCACAATAAATTAAGTTCAGCTCGAGATGAATCTACTTTTAAACTGTTACCAATAAGATGATGCAAAACGCATATTTGTTTAATTATTTTTGTAAGTGTAACGACACACTTCCTCGTGAGAACGGGCAACTTGTAACGGTTGATGTGGGCATTGATGCGATGAGCTACGGTGGCAATGTAGACGTGGCTATATATGACCCAAATGGCAGTCTAGTGAGCGGAATAAGCACTACACCTACAGGCACTGCTATGATTTCTTATCTTACCTTTAATACATCTGCTACAGGTATGTACGAAGTGCGGGTGGTAGCCGCTGCTGGTGCGCCCGCAGGCACTTTTAGCGTAATAAGCATGACAGCCATTGTTGACCTGACCAACGATAAGATGATAGTAAGCGACTTGGATGCCAATGTGAGTAATGATAATTTTTTAGTAAGTTTGTTTAATGTTGGCACCACCGTACCAGTAAGTGTAGTGGCTAGGCCAGGGCATGGGTATAGGTTCGGCTTTAATGGTATGGAGAAAGACAATGATACCTACGGTGAAGGAAATGCCTACGATTTTGGTGCAAGGATTTATGATAGTAGGTTGGGTAGGTGGTTGAGTTTGGATCCGTTGATGAAAAAGTATCCTGCTATATCACCATTCGTTTATACTGCTGACAATCCAATCATGTATATTGATCCAGATGGACGTAAAATTATTATTCCTAATGTAGCCGATAGAGAGCCTGTATTAAAAATGATAAATGCAAGAGCTCGTGGTGTATTTGGCATTAATGATAAAGGTGAGTTGTTTGTAGTCCAGAAAGAAGGTAAGCCAGGATTTTCTGAGTATTACAGAGATAGGCTAATACAAGGGATTGATGAAAAGGATGTTAATATAAATATTAAGATTGGCGATAAAGTAACTGTTAAAGGCACTTATCAAGATCTTATGGGAAAAACTCAACCTGCTCCTGATGTGGATATAGATATTGAAAGATTTAACGGAGGTGCTACATCAGGTGAGGAAGGAAAGGATCAAACAATTACTATAAGCGGGAAAGATTACAATGTTCCAGGAGGTGAAAAAAACGGAGTGAAGGATATAGAGGGAAAACCATTAAAGCAAAAAGCTGCTGATGTGTTATTACATGAAGCAATAGGTCATGGAATTCCAAAAGCTTTAGGTGAGTCAAAAGGAAAGGATGCAACAGTAGAAGAAAACAAGGCACGGGAGCAATTAGCTCCTGGCTCAAATATTAAACGAGGAGGCGGGCATCCAGCCAATAGTAACGTTAAATAATTGAAATAAACTTATGAAAAAGATGTTATTTATATTTTTATGGATTATTTCCTCTTGTCAACCAACAAATCAAGAAGAAAAATTCGCTAAAGGGCATGCAAATTATGATATTGATAAAAAAGAGTTAGTATATACTGTCGAGGCAAAAACAAATTTTTGTATCGCAACTGATTGTTATTTCACTGTGAAGGATTACACCGACTCTGTTTTTCTTATTGCTTATGATACTGTTTCTAATATTGATTATAATGGATTTCCTGAGCCCAAAATTGAATGTGCCAAACCAAATGAAAAACTAAGTGGTAAAATTTCAGGGTTTTATCCAAATACTGATTTCGGGGGCTATAAATGCTTTATGAGAGTTTATAAAAAGAGTTTCAAAGATTACCTTAAGGAAAAGAAAATAATATGGATTGAGGCTTCTGAATTTCTTTCTTTTGAAAATGAGTATGGAGAAGTTATAGAATTAGTATTCACTCAAAGTCAAGATGGTTTTAAGTGAGTAAATAGTTTTGAAATATGATTAATCCCCTGATACACCGCTACCGCGCGAATCCCTCCCGTTAACGCGGGCGTGTCGCCCGTGTTTAGTAAAACCCCGCTACCTCGCGGTGTGCCGTGAATTACTTCATAAAGTGAGTTGCCTTTATGGAATAAATGTCGAATAAAAGATGGAAGTAGGTCTTCCGTTCATCTTTAGGTTTGCAAAAGCAACATGTGCAGCCAAATCAATGAAGGGTTTAAGTTTATCCTACCCGCAGGACGGCAATGCGTAAAGAAATGCCAACGATTTGGCATTTTAGCATTGAGTGTGACTTTAGGGCTGGCCTTCCCCAAGAACTTACAAAAATGCTTTTTGCACATGGCTTCAAGTAAGTACAAAGTTTATTGCACAAAAAAGGCCTCACTTTAAGTGAAGCTTTGCATTTTTGTAGTCCGTAGGACGGCAAGGCGTAAAAAAATGTCAACGATTTGGCATTTTAGCCTTGAGCATGACTGTAGGGCTGGCCTTCCCCAAGGACTACAACCCAATAAAATCAAGCTATTGCAGTTAAATTTCGCGCATAAAAAAGTCCCACTTAAAAAAGTGAGACTCTTGAAGGTTGTAGTCCGTAGGACGGTAATGCGTAAAAAAATGCCAACGATTTGGCATTTTAGCATTGAGCGTGACTGTAGGGCTGGCCTTCCCCAAGGACTACAAAAAGCCTTGAATTGTTATGTAACCACCTCACATAAAAACATTAAAACGAAAAAAGCTCCACCTGTTTAGGTAGAGCTTTTGTAGTCCGTAGGACGGCAAGGCGTAAAAAATGCCAACGATTTGGCATTTTAGCCTTGAGCGCGACTGTAGCGCGAGCCATTCCCCACGGGCTACAAAAATGCTTTTTGCACATGGCTTCAAGTAAGTACAAAGTTTATTGCACAAAAAAAGCCTCACTTTAAGTGAAGCTTTGCATTTTTGTAGTCCGTAGGGGAATCGAACCCCTCATTCTTCCGTGAAAGGGAAGTGTCTTAACCGATTGACCAACGGACCATTTTGTTGTTTTCGGGAGTGCAAATGTAGATATTAATTTTAATATGCAAAATAATTTGTAAAAAATTTTTCAAAGGATACCTTTGCCCCAGTTTAACAGTAACACTATTAATTAATTTCATATCATGAAAATTGGAATCAATGGATTTGGCCGTATCGGTCGTTTGGTTTTCAGGGCTGCCATCAACAACCCTAAAGTAGAAATTGTAGGAATCAACGATTTAATTGACGTTGATTACATGGCCTACATGTTAAAATACGATTCAACTCACGGCCGTTTTAATGGCGATGTTGCAGTTGATGGTGGTATGTTGGTTGTAAACGGTAAAAAAATCCGTGTTACTGCCGAAAGAGATCCTGCTAATTTAAAGTGGGGCGAAATTGGTGCAGAATACATTGTAGAGTCTACTGGTTTATTTTTAGAAAAAGACAAAGCAGCTTTGCACATTAAGGCTGGTGCAAAACGTGTAATTATGAGCGCGCCTGCTAAAGATGATACCCCAACATTTGTAATGGGCGTTAATACCGATAAATACACAGCAGATATGAGTGTGGTTTCTAATGCATCATGTACTACAAACTGTTTAGCTCCTATTGCTAAAGTATTAAATGATAACTATGGCATTTTAGAAGGTTTAATGACTACTGTACATGCCGTTACTGCAACACAAAAAACAGTTGATGGTCCATCTGTAAAAGATTGGAGAGGTGGCCGTGGTGCTTACCAAAATATTATACCTTCATCTACTGGTGCTGCCAAAGCAGTTGGTTTAGTTATTCCTGAGTTAAAAGGAAAATTAACTGGTATGAGTTTCCGCGTGCCTGTAGCTAACGTTTCGGTGGTTGATTTAACTTGCCGTTTAGTTAAAGGTGCTACATACGAAGAAATTAAAGCCGCTATGAAAAAGGCTAGCGAAAACGAATTAAAAGGTATTTTAGGTTATACTGAAGATGAAGTTGTTTCAACCGACTTTTTAGGCGATTCACGTACCTCTATTTTTGATGCAAAAGCAGGTATTTCGTTAAGCGATAACTTTGTAAAAGTAGTTAGCTGGTACGATAATGAGTGGGGTTATTCAAACAAATTGGTTGATTTAATTTGCCACATGGATACTATTAAATAATAAGTAGTACCAAATATTTTAAAACCGTCTTACCCAAAGTAAGGCGGTTTTTTTATGCTTTTTAGTGTGGTGTTCGTACTATTAGTTCAAGCCTTAATACCTCTGCTATTTTTAATAAAGTATCAAGCGAAGGATTTCCTTTTCCGCCCTCTAAATTATTTATGCTTCGTAAATGCACACCACTTCGTGTGGCTAAATCTTGTTGGGTGATGTTAAGTAAGTCTCGTTTTTTACGAATTACCACTGCAATTTCTTCAATATCCATATTAATGTGCAATATAATACATGTTTTGTAAATTATCGAATACAAATTTCACACTGATGTGTATTATAATGCATTAATTTAAAATCATATAAAATAAATATCGCTTATTTACAGCTATTTACAGTTTTAGCAAATCTTGCATTTTTAAGCACGCAAATTATTTGGTTTGATGTTCAGTTATTTGCACCTACAAAATCAATATAATTCTATCAATATGTCATCATTACGTTTTACCGCTTTAGCAAAGGTTCAAAACCGCACAAGCATTAAAGTAAATGTACCTTCTACTAAAATATCTGATTATTACAATTCGCGTGTATTTAGCGATAGCGCAATGAAAAATTTTTTAGATAAAGAAGCTTATGAAGCCGTTTGTAGTGCAATTAAGCATGGTGAAAAAATTGATAGAAAAGTAGCCAATCAGGTTGCATCAGGCATGAAAAATTGGGCAATGTCTCAAGGTGTAACACATTACACACATTGGTTTCAGCCATTAACTGGTTCTACAGCCGAAAAACATGATGCATTTTTTGAACCAACCGAAGATGGACGTGCAATCGAAAAATTTGCGGGTAGTGCATTGGTTCAGCAAGAGCCAGATGCCTCTAGTTTTCCTAATGGTGGTTTAAGAAATACTTTTGAAGCAAGAGGATACACCGCTTGGGACCCTTCGTCTCCAGCATTTATAATGGAAGGTGATAATTGTTTAACATTATGTATTCCTACCATATTTGTTTCTTACACAGGCGAGGCACTTGATTACAAAGCGCCACTTTTAAAAGCGTTACATGCAGTAGAAAATGCAGTAGTTGATGTGTGTTCGAGCTATTTTGATAAAAATGTAACCAAAGCATTAGTTAGTCTTGGCATTGAACAAGAATATTTTTTAGTAGATGAAGCGTTTTATAATGCCCGACCAGATTTAATGCTAACTGGTAGAACATTGCTTGGTCATTTGCCAGAAAAAGGACAACAGTTAGACGACCATTATTTTGGCACTGTGCATCCACGTGTGTTAGATTTTATGGTTGAGTTTGAATACGAAAGTTATAAATTGGGTATACCTTTAAAAACCCGTCATAATGAAGTAGCACCAGGCCAATTTGAGTGTGCTCCAAATTTTGAAGAAGTAAATTTAGCTATCGACCATAACCAATTATTAATGGATGTAATGGGTAAAGTAGCGGTAAAGCATGGCTTAAAAGTACTTTTACACGAAAAGCCATTTGCAGGTGTAAACGGAAGCGGTAAACATAATAATTGGAGTATAGTAACCAATACTGGAGTTAATTTATTAGCACCGGGTAAAACACCACATAACAACTTACAGTTTTTAACCTTCTTTATTAATGCAATAAAGGCATTTAGTAACCATTCGGATTTATTACGTGCAAGTATTGCATCTGCATCAAACGATCATAGGTTAGGAGCAAACGAGGCGCCTCCAGCTATTATGTCGGTATTTATAGGTACGCAACTTACCCAGGTTTTAGAAGAGATGGTGGCAACTAAGGCAAAGCCTGAACTTAAGGCATCAAAAACAACCATCGATATTCAAAAAATTCCTGAAATTTTATTAGATAATACAGATAGAAACAGAACATCTCCTTTTGCATTTACAGGAAATAAATTTGAGTTTAGGGCAGTTGGTTCTTCGGCTAATTCAGCCAATGCAATGATTGTTTTAAACACAATTATGGCAGAGCAATTAAAGGCTTTTAAGGTTGAAGTTGATGCCCAAATTAAAAAGGGGATTAAGAAAGAAGATGCCATATTAGAAATTTTAAAGGGATATTATATTTCTAGTAAAAAGATATTATTTGAGGGCAATGGTTATGGCGAAGCTTGGGTTAAAGAAGCAAAAAAACGTGGCTTAAATAATATCAAAACAACTCCCGAAGCACTTAATGCATACATTACAAATGAGTCGAAAAAGTTATTTACAGAAAATAATATTTTTGATGTGCATGAGCTAGAAGCACGTTACGATATTATGCAAGAAAGTTATGTTAAAAAAATTGATATAGAAGCAAAGGTTTTAGCACAATTGGCCACTTCGCACGTAATTCCGGCCGCAATAGATTATCAAACCAAATTAGCTATTTGTATTGCAAATTTAAAAGCAGCTGGTATACCCAAAAATATTTATGGTGCACAACTAGAAATGGCTCAAACTATTTCAAAGCATATTAATACGATACACGAATACGTGCAAAAATTAATAACCGAAACAGAAAAAGCACATCACATAGAAAACACCCATAAGTGTGCATTAGCATTCTGTCATAAGGTAAAACCACTGTTTGACCCTATTAGAAATGCGAGTGATGCACTAGAATTTATGATAGAAGATGATTTATGGAAACTGCCGAAATACAGAGAGTTACTGTTTATAAAATAGGGTATTTAAGCACTGTTTTGTAAATAAATTAACAATACACTTGATAGTTTAATAATTTTATGTCTATATTAGCTTAAACATTTTGTACCAATTAATTATTAGGCGTATTAATAATATCTATATCTACAATGAAAAAAAGTAACGTAATTTTCTCTTTACTCACCATAATGGTAGTAGCAACTTTGGTTGCTTGTGGTGCTAAAAAGGGCTCAATGCAAGCTGCTCGCGAGGCATTACAAAAGAAAGAATATGCAGTAGCTGGCGAAAACTATAAGGCAGTTTATAGTAAAACAAAAAATAAAGACGAAAAGAACGAAGCTTGTTTTCAAACTGCAGAGTGTTATTACATGGCCAACGACATGAAAAATGCCGAAGGTTGGTATAAAAAAACAGTTAAAGCAGATCCTAAAAATGCTGAAGCTCAGTTTAAATTGGCTGAAACTATTAAAGCTCAAGGCCGTTTTACAGATGCAATTATCGAATACAATAATTACAAAAAATTAGCTGGTGCCGAAAAAAATGTTGATGCTAAAATTCGTGGTTGTGAGTTGGCCCTAAAATGGAAAAACGAAAAAACACGTTACAAGGTAGAAAACGTTAAATCTATTAACAGCAAGTGGAGTGATTTTGCTCCAATGTACTACAAAAAAGATCAACTTTATTTTACTAGTGATAGAGAGAAAGGCGCAAGCAATAAAGCATACGGTTGGACAGCAAACTTTTTTACCGATGTGTATAAAGTGCGTTTAAAAATTGATAAAAGAAACCACAATAATATAAAATACGAAACACCTGTTTTAGTTGATAAAGACAAGATAAACTCTAACTACAATGATGGAACCGCAGCATTTGATAGCAGAGGAGGAACAATGTATTTTACACAGTGTAATGGTAAAGATGGTAAAGGTAAGTTTTGCCGCATTTGGACTGCTACCTTATCTGGTCAAGAATGGACTGATGTTAAGCCATTAGAGTTTTCTACTGATTCGTTTAATAGCGGACATCCGTCTTTAACTAAAGATAATCAAATTATGTACTTCTCATCTGATATGCCAGGTGGAGAAGGTGGAAAAGACATTTGGTATGTAACTTATAGCAAACGTAGCAGAACTTGGGGTGATCCTATAAATCTTGGTCCTACTATTAATACAGATGGTGATGAAGTTTATCCATTTATTCATGATGATGGAACCTTGTATTTCTCATCAAACGGACATGTTGGAATTGGTGCAATGGATATTTTTTATGCCACTGGTTCAGGTACTGATTGGAGTACACCTGTAAACATGAAATCACCTATCAATTCTGGTGGTGATGATTTTTCAATAATATTATCTAATGATAAAGAAAGCGGCTATTTAGCTAGTAACCGCGAAGGCACAAGAGGGCAAGATGATATCTGGCGCTTCCACATGGAACCACTGGTGTTTACTTTAAGTGGTGTAGCACGCGATTTTAAAACAAAACAAGTTTTAGCTAACTCATATATCACCATTACCACAAGTACTGATACTGGTAAAGTAGTAATTAAAACCGATGCAGCTGGTTCATATAAAGTTAATGTTAAGCCAAAAACAGATGTTGAAGTATTTGGTTCACACGAAGATTATTTGGATAGTAAAATTGGGTTTCAAACCACAAAAGGCTTAGAAGTTTCAGCAGATTTAATTCAAGATGTAGACTTAACCCAATTTGATTACGAAAACGCAATTAGGGTGGAAGGAATTTATTACGATTTAGATAAAGCAAACATTCGTCCGGATGCTGCTAAAATATTAGACTCATTAGTATTTACCTTAAATAAATATCCTAAGTTACGTATTGAGTTAGGCTCTCATACAGATTGTCGTGCAGATTCGGCCTACAACCAAAACTTATCTCAAAGACGTGCAGACTCGGCAGTTGCTTACATGATTAATCAAGGAATTGATGCAGAAAGATTAGTAGCTAATGGATATGGCGAAAGGGTATTGGTTAACGATTGTGCTTGCGAAGGTAGCTACGTAAAACGTCAGTGTACTGAAGAAGAACATCAAATGAATCGTAGAACAACGGTTAAACTTTTAGGTAACGATTTTAAACCAAAGCCTAAAGAAGTACCAGTTGATCCTAAAGCAAAACCAGGAACTAAAACTCCTCAACCAAGGCGATAACTTTATAGAAATAATATATTTAAAAAAGGGTTTGTGGCAATTGCCATAGACCCTTTTTGTTTGAAGTAGCTTGTAATTGTTTATTGCTAAAAAGAGGTATAAAAGTGTGCAAAATTACATACTAAATATTATTCATTTAATAGTAAACGTTAGTGTCTCTCGGTTATAAACAAACCTGTTATTATGCGCTACCAAATTCAATTAAAAGCTTGTTGAGTAGTGCGCAAAAAAAATGTGCTTCGAGGTATAAAACTACCACGAAGCACAAAGTATTTTAGTTGAATAAATAAAGTTGGTCAATAAAATATTACTCTTGTTTTTTGTTGCCGAATTTGGTTAATCCAGGCATGTTTACACCAATGCCTAACCCCATGCCTAAGCTTAAATATAAAGAACCTTGATAATTACCCGGTTGTTGGCCAAATTCCATTTTAGTTGATAAGCCAATTTTACGACCCATAAAAAACTGCCATCCAGCTCTCCATCCAAAGTATTTTTTCGAGTTATAATCGTTATTTAAATTAATACCATTATACATTCCTTGACTTGAGTTTGTTTTAATATCGTAGCTTACAAGTGGCGTTAACAATACATCAGCATAAAAATCATTTCTAAAACTGCGACTTCTTTTACCATATCCATCTGCATTAATTATTACATTTACCATGGTTTGATAACTTAGACCGGCATATATACCTGAGGTATTAACTATATAATGTAGAGTTTCAGAATTGACAACATCTTTAACAACAGTTTTATTACCTCCTGCATCTTTATAGTACAAGATATTGTCACCCTCACTTGGCACTGAACTTAAATCACAAATATTACGGTAATTTTGAATACCACCGCGTATTGATAATATTCTGCGCGAAGTAGCTGGAACTTGAATTGAAGTAGTGTAACGCATATTGCCAGAAGTATGAGATGATAAAACCACCTTGGTTTTACCTTTGTGTAGCGTATTAACAAGGTTAAATCGTCCACCTAAACGTATTTCATGGCTCTTGCCAATATCCTGTGGTGAAAACATACCTGCAGTAATATCGTTGTAAGCTCTTCTAAAATCTAAGTCTGCTTGTAAAAATTTACCCAATTGTGCATTGCCATAAACATTATAAGAAATACAAGTATTAGCAAAATATGCATTAAAGTCAATAATGTTTAAACCAATGGTTAGGTTTTTAATGTCTGGATCATCTGTAGTAATTTTGTAACTTACTTCTTCTTGGGCATGCGTTTTGCCGCCAAAAACAAGAAACAATAATAATAGGGGTGTAAGTTTTAGTATTTTCATTGATGTGTTTGTATTCCACAAAAGTGCTTGGGATGGGCAGTAAATAGCAATACGTTGATTGTCGTAGATTACAAAGTTGGGGAGGGGATTTCGACTGGATGATTTTCTTGATGGGGAGTTTCTCTTGCTTTAGAAGGCTTTTTGGATTACAAGGTTATGAAAGATTACAAAGTTGTTGACGGGGATTTTCACTTGGAGTTTTTTTTGGCTTGAGGTTTCACTTTTTTAGGATGGTTTTTGGATTACAAGGTTACAAAAATTACAAAGATGGTGTTCAGTCGTGTTCTCTTCCGATATTGTCTTAGATTAGAAGGTTGGGGAGGGGATTTCGTCTGGATGATTTTCTTAGCTTGAAGTTTTCTTTCATTAGGAAGCTTTTGGATTACAAGGTTATGAAAGATTACAAAGTTGGGGAGGGGATTTCGACTGGATGATTTTCTTGATGGGCAGTTTCCCTTGCTTTAGAATGTTTTTTCAATTACAAGGTTATGAAAGATTACAAAGATTAGAAGGTTGGGGATGGGGATTTCCACTTGATGATTTTCTTAGCTTGAAGTTTTCTTTCATTGGGAAGCTTTTTGGATTACAAGGTTATGAAAGATTACAAAGTTGGGGAGGGGATTTTCACTTGGAGTTTTTTTTAATGGGGAGTTTCACCTACTTTAGAATGTTATTTCAATTACAAGGTTATGAAAGATTACAAAGTTGGGGATGGGGAGTTCCACTTGATGATTTTCTTGATGGGGAGTTTCTCTTGCTTTAGAATGTTTTTTCAATTACAAGGTTACAAAAATTACAAAGATTACAAAGTTGGCTTACGCTCGATGAGACTCTCCTCTAACGACTGCGTAACTTTGTAATCCTCTTCCGTAACCTTGTAATCTTTGTAACCCTACTCAAACGACTGCGTAACTTTGTAATCCTCTTCCGTAACTTTGTAATCCTCTTCCGTAACCTCCCCGGTCTTACTTCACTTTCTTCCCACCTACATATACTGCGCTTGGTTTTGCTTCGCGAATTAGTTTTAAATCGGCTTCGAGTAAATCTAAATCCATGATGATAAAATCGGCTAGTTTACCAACCTGTAATGAGCCTTTAAGGTCTTCTTCAAAAGCAGCTTTGGCAGCCCATGTTGTAATCCCTTTTAAAGCTTCTGTTCTGGTAAGCGCATCTTGCTTTTGAAAACCTCCATCAGGAAAACCTTTAGCATCTTGCCTGGCAACGGCTGCATAAAAAGTATAAAAAGGATTTGGAGACTCTACCGGAAAATCGGTTCCTAATGGCAACCATCCATTTTGTTGCAACAATAACTTAAGTGCATAGGCTCCTGGCATTCTATCTTTGCCCAACCTATCTTCCGCCCAATACATATCGCTTGTGGCATGTGTAGGCTGAACAGAAGGAACAATTTGATACTTGCCAAATAAATCAAAATCTATTGGATTTAACACTTGTGCATGCTCTATTCGCCACCTGCGGTTGTTGTTTTCTCCCAAATATTTTCCATATAAATTTAGTATAAACCTATTTGCCGAATCGCCAATACAATGGGTGTTTAACTGATAAGGCGAAGCACTAATTTTTTTAACATACGCTTCCATTTTAGAAATTGGCGTAAGCATTAATCCTTGATGGTTATGATCGTCTGCATAGGGTTGCAACAAACATGCACCACGCGAACCTAAAGCGCCATCGGCATACATTTTAAAAGATGATACGTTAAGTAAATCTGTTTTAATTGGAGTGCGATTTAACCATTCATCAACCTGTGCATCTGTGGCACTAACCATAGCATACACACGTATTTTTAAATCACCTGCTTTTTGCAACGAATCTATCACATCAATTACATTGGTATTTAGTCCTGCATCACATACGCTTGTTAATCCCAAATCAAAACAAACCTGTTGTGCCATTAACAATGATTTTGAAATAGCCGCATTGGTAGATTGTGGTAATTTATCCCA
Organism: Bacteroidia bacterium; assembly: GCA_034676125.1. Classification (GTDB taxonomy): domain Bacteria; phylum Bacteroidota; class Bacteroidia; order UKL13-3; family UKL13-3; genus UBA6183. The sequence goes on along the minus strand of JAUCCO010000041.1, from coordinate 11,390 downwards.
AGCTAAATCAGCAGCATTATCAATTAAAATACCCGTTAAATTATTGTTCTTTTTTATTAAAATACCTCCATCAATAGTAGTTTTGTTGTTGATATTTGCCAAGGCCAAAGCTTTAGTATTTGCAATTACCGCATGTCCATCAACCCTTTTTAAAACAACTGGAATATTAGGAAAAAGCAGGTTTAATTTTTCGTTGGTTGGAAACTCTTTTACATCCCAATCATTTTGGTCCCAACCACGTCCGCTTAAAAAAGCAGGGTTGTTTTCTTCTACATATTTTTTACATGTTGCAAGTACTTCATCCCAACTTGAAGTGCCTGTTAAATCAACCATTTGCATATATGCACCTAAGCCATAAAAATGCGAATGAGCATCAATTAAACCAGGATAAATAAATTTACCTGTTGCATCAATTACGGTATCTGATTGGTATTTTTCTAACAACTCGCTATTGCCAATAGCTACAATTTTACCACCGCTAATTGCCATAACTGTAGCATTGCTCATCAAAGAATCAACGGTGTTAATCGTTGCACCTGTTACCAATAAATCTACTTTGGTTTTATTACCACATGCTACCAAAAATATAAGGCAAAAATACAGGGTTAGGTTTTTCATAAAAGCGGGTAAAGTTTTGGGTTGATATTTTTATCTGCCACCACCAATGCGGTTAAAATACTCCTTACTTTTTTCTTTATAATAAGGCTGCATATCGGCTGGTATGGTTTCCAATAATTCTTTTTCTTTATTTTTTTGTTGTATGTATAAATCAAAAGCCGGAGGAGCGGTTTTAGGTTTGTCTTTAGCTTGTTCAGCTTCACGTTTTTCTTCTTGTTCTTGCTTACGTTCGGCTTTTTCGCTTTCTAATAATCGGGTTAAAATATCTTGTTGACGTTGCAACATTTCAGAAGTAAGGCTTTTGTTGTACAATTCTTTTTCTGTTTGCTCCATCATACGTTTCATTTCTTCAAGCATTTTAGCACCGCCAACACCTTCTTTTTCTTTGGCATCCATTTGCTGCATCATTTTTTGCAACTGTTGGCGTATTGCCATTTGTTGTGCTGCCATGCGCGCAAAACCTTCGCTACCCACACCTTGCTGTCCACCCGGGTTTGGTTGTTGTCCATTGGGCATTTGCCCAGGTTTTTGTCCGCCAGGTTGTGGTTTGCCGTCTTCACCTTTTTTGTTTAAGCCCTCGCGCAATTGTTTGTTAAGCTCTTCTTGCATTTTTTTAATTTGGCTCATGGTAAGCGGTTTGTTTCCCTTGCCTTTTCCGGGTTTAGCACTTGGCTTTCCTTTACCACTTTTTTTGCTTTTAGCGTCCATGTTTTGCTGTTGCATTTGGTTTAGCACTTGGCTAAGCATTACCGCTAAATTATTGGCGTGGGTCATGGCGTATTGTTGGCGCGTATTTATTTCCATAAAATTACGCAAGCCAAAACCAGCAATACTTTTATCTAAATTGTCATTAAGCTTAGTTACTTCACGGTTAATAAACGAACTTATTTCGGGTACACGTTTACTTAATGCAAGCAAACTATCTTCAATAATTTTTGCATTATCTTTAGTTACTTTTTGCTTTTTGGCCAGCTCAACATACTGTGGGCTGTATCCATTTAGCTTTTTCATTTCAACTATTAAATCTTCTTGATCCTTACTTAACTGTATGGTGTTTTCTAATATTTCTCGCAAGGTTGCAGCATCCTCTTCGTGTTGTTCTTTTTCGGCTTCCTCTTGCTTATCCTTCATTTTTTGCGCCATTTCTTCCATCTCTTTGGCAGCATTATCTTGGTTTTCTTTTGCTTTTTTATTGTCCTTTTTATTTAGGTTTTCTTTAGCCTTTTCCATTTCATCATTGGCTTTTTCTTCTTCCTTTTTGGTATCACTTAAATCACGCGGCTCTTCTAACTCTTTATTTTTTTTCTCAATATCCTTTAACTCCTTTTGCACATCTTTTAACTCTTGTTGCAGTTTTTCTTGCTCTTGTTTTAGCTGCTCTTGTTGTTGTGCTTTTTCTTCTTTACTTAAATTATTTTTTTGTTCAAGTTGTTCGGTTTTTTTGGCCAATTCTTTTTGTTTTTCAGCTAACTTTTCAAGTTGATTGGTGGTTTCGGTAATCTTTTTGTCTAGCTCTAGTTGTTTAAACTGCTCAAGCATTCTGTCCAATTCTTTCTCTACATCTTTGTTGTTCAATTGCATCTTGTCCAACTCCTGTTTAAGCACATCTTTATTTTGTTGTTGAAGTAGTTTTTCCATATCCTTCATCAACTTTTTTAAGTCATCATTAAGTACTTCGTTAAACATTTTTTCGAGCAGTTTTTGCTTCTCCAACATTTCTGGACTTGGCTCTTTGTATTCGTTTTCTTTTTGGTTGTTTTTTTGATTTTGGTTTTTAATATCTTCAATCTTTTTCATCAACTCTTTCTGACGGTTAATTAAGTCTTCTGCTTTCTTTTTTTCTTCCCAAGTAAGTTCACGCTTCTCCAGCATTTTTAATTGCAAATCCTTCAACTCTTTTTGTAGTTTCTTACTTTCTAGCATGGCCTCTTTCATTTCATCTTTTAAGCTTTGGCCAGCATTATCAACTTGGTTACGCAATTCTTTTTCGCTAGGAGCCCTAAATAACATGGATTTGCTTCGGGTTGATTTTGGGCCATGCACACCATCATTATCCCACACTTCAAAATAATACTCCAACTCATCGGCAGCATTTACACCTGTCTCGTTAATGTTAAATTGATAATAAAAACGTTGTGTTTTTTCATTTCGTTGTATGGCAAGTGGTTTAACAATTGCACCTTGTTTTATTTTACTTTCCGTTTCTGATTTTAAAAATCTATATCCAAATATTAACTTTGTTAACCCATAATCATCGCCTACATCACCAATAAAATAAAGCTGTTTACCAGTTATCGAGTCGGCTTTTTCATCAACACTAATACTTGGGTGGGCATCTTGTATTACATTAATTAAGTATGCTAAACTATCTGCCACACCATAACTACTATTTTTGCTTTTTATAAAATATAGGGTTGATGTGTTTAGTTTTTTAACATAAGTAAATTGGTTAGGTGTATTTTTTTCTGCTTGGGTTGATGTCTCGTTAAATCCTAAAATAACTTCATCGGTTTGGGCAGTAGTAAAACTCCAAGAAGCTACCGTTCCAACAGGTACAGTTAAGTCGCCAGGGTTTTGTATAATTTCCGCTTTTTTGCCAATATAATTAGGGTAAGTAAGTTTAATTTGATAGTTGATGAGCGTAGGTTTAGCAACTACTTTTAATATATAATCTTTAGCGTAATAATCTGCGGCCCAAAATGTAAATGGAACATCTTTGTTTACGTTTCTAAAAGTGTATAAAAAATGCGTATTGTCTTGCTTTTGCATTTTAAATTGTTGTCCATCTACCACTACATAAACCTCGGCAGGAATGCTGTTTCCTGTAACATTTAATTGCAATTCAAAATCGCTAAACTGAGGTGCTTTTAATTGTTTATTGATAACATTAAAACTAAATGGCGCTAAAGGAATAAAAGTTTGGTTGTACTTTACCAATCGTTCGCTACCAGTAGTAATAATACCTGGCGCAATTAAATAAATTATTGCATATACAGCTACTGGAATAAGCACTAACCTAGCAAATTTATTATTGCTTTTTAGGTTAATGGCATCAGTAAAAGTAACGGGTTTAAGTTGCTCCGCCCGCTGACTAATGGCTGCTAATAGTAATGCCGAAGCATCTTGTTTATTGGCCTCGTGTTTTAATTGTAAAGTGTTTAATAATTTATCTTTAACATCAGGAAAATGTTTGCCAATTAATGCAGAAGCTTGCTCGTAGCTCATGGTTTTGCGCAACCTATACATTCCCAAAAGCGGTAAGGCAATAAAACGTATTAAACAATATGCTGCACTGGCTAAAAATCCATAAAACAAAATTCCTCTCACAACTTGGCTGTATCTGCCAAAATATTCTAACAGCACTATCAATAAAAAACTAACCAAAGTAATTAACGCAAAATAAATACCACCACGCACCAATTGGTTTTTGTAGTACTTGCGCACAAATGCATCTAGTTTATTAATTAATAGGTTATAGTTTGTGTTATCCATGTTTGCTAATTGGCGAATTTATAAAAATATACTGCTTTTACATGTTTAATTCGTGTAATTTTACTAAACGATGTAAGCCATTGGTTTAGTTCAATTCTAGCTTTTAAAATCATCAAACAAACCATTTTAAATACTAAAAAATTCTTAATTCAATTAATTGTTTTGCTAAAAGAAGGATTATTAGTATTTTCGGAACAATTGTTAAAAAACAGCAATTCAGTTAAAAAATATCATGAATAAAAAATTAGCATTAATACTATTAGTACTGCCCTTATTGGTAATTACATCGTTTGTTCCAATAAAAAATCAAACCAGTAAGCCCGAATTAAAATGGTACGGCTGGAACGAAGGTTATGCAAAAGCTGTTAAAGAAGGTAAAATAGTTTTGGTTGATGCATATACAGATTGGTGTGGTTGGTGTAAAAAGATGGATAGGGATACATACACCGATGCAGATGTAATTAAAAAGCTTAACGAACATTTTATTCCAATTAAATTTAATCCTGAAATAAAAGGGGTAACGTACGTAATAGGAGATAGCAGTTACAGGCCAGAAGAGTTGTATCACATGTTAAGTAACGGACAGTCAACTGGGTATCCAACAACCTATTTTATTTACACCAAAAAAATGAGTTTATTTATGGAACCCGGATATAAAGATGCAGCTGGTTTTAATGCCATTTTAGATGCTGCAATCCAACAAAATAAAAACTAAATTTCGGTTACTGCATTTATAAATATATTTTTGCCACTCCATTTTCTTATATGAGTGATTCAATACAACACGAATGCGGTATAGCATTTATCCGATTACTTAAACCTTTAGATTTTTACCAGCAAAAGTATGGCAGCAACCTTTACGGTTTAAAAAAGCTTAACCTATTAATGCAAAAACAACATAACCGCGGCCAAGATGGTGCGGGAGTTGGCGTTATTAAGCTTAATGCAAAACCAGGCAATCAATATATTTATCGAAGACGAGAAAGCGGAAGCAATGCTATTGCCGAAATTTTTACACGTATTGGTAAAAAAATAAATGATGTAGCTACCAAAGAACAATTAAAAGATGCTGAATTTTTAAAAGCAAATGCACCTTTTATTGGTGAAGTATATTTGGGCCATTTACGTTATGGAACCTACGGCACTGGAAGTAGCGATTTATGTCACCCTTTTCTTAGACAAAATAATTGGATGACACGTAACTTGCTTTTGGCAGGTAACTTTAACATGACCAATGTTGATGAGTTGTTTGAGTTGTTGATTGAACTAGGTCAGCACCCCCGCGAAAAGGCAGACACCATTACCATGCTCGAAAAAATTGGGCACTTTTTAGATGAAGAAAACCAACGTTTATTTGATGAGTATAAATTACTAGGGTTAAGTAATGTTGAGATTAGTGAAAAAATTAGTGATAGCCTTGATATATACCGCATACTTACCAGAGCAATGCGTGAGGTTGATGGTGGATATGTATTAACAGGATTAATTGGTAATGGTGATTCGTTTATTTTGCGCGACCCTGCTGGAATTAGACCTTGTTATTACTATACCAATGATGAGATAATTGTTGCTACTAGCGAGCGTCCTGCAATACAAACGGGCTTTAATGTACATATTGCTGATATTAAAGAATTGCAACCTGGTAATGCTTTAATTATTAGAAAAGATGGTTCGTATAGCGAAGTAAATATTTTAGAGCCTTTACCTAAAAAAGCTTGTTCGTTTGAGCGTATTTATTTTTCGCGTGGTAACGATAGAGACATTTATTTAGAACGTAAAAAATTAGGTTATTTATTAAGTAAAAAAGTAATAGATACCATAGATGCTGATTTAAAAAACACCGTATTTAGTTACATACCCAATACGGCTGCTACAGCTTTTTATGGTATGATTGATGGTATAAACGATTATTTAACGGAATACAAAACTCAAGAAATTTTAAAACTTGGCGCAAACCCTGATATCAATAGGTTAAAAGATATTTTAAGCTGGAAGCCACGCAGGGAAAAAATTGCAGTTAAGGATGTTAAATTACGTACGTTTATAACTGATGACGAGCATCGTGAAGACATGGTAGCCCACGTTTATGATGTTACTTATGGTTTGGTTAAAAATGGTGTGGATACGCTGGTAGTAATAGATGATAGCATTGTGCGTGGTACAACTTTACGTAGCAGTATTTTACGTATTTTAGATCGCTTGCATCCAAAACGAATTGTTATAGTTTCATCAGCACCACAAATACGTTACCCTGATTGTTATGGAATTGACATGAGTCGCTTGGGTGATTTTGTTGCATTTCAGGCTATGTTGGGTTTGTTAAAAGACCACAATAAAGAAGATCTTTTAAAAGAGGTTTACCAAAAATGTAAGGCACAAGAAAACTTGCCTAAAGAGGAAGTTGTAAACCATGTTAAAACACTTTACGACCAATTTACTGCTGATGAAATTAGCAATAAAATTGCCGAAATATTAACGCCTGCAGATTTAAAAGCAGAAGTTACTATTATTTACCAAAGCATTGAAAACTTGCATGTAGCTTGTCCAGAAAACAAAGGCGATTGGTACTTTAGTGGAAATTACCCAACACCAGGTGGAAATAAAGTGGTAAACAAAGCGTTTATTAATTTTATTGAAGGCAATAAAGGAAGAGCTTATTAAGAGTTATTGAATAATTTTTTGTGTTATAATAAAGAGCGTAAAGGCGATAAACCTTTGCGCTCTTTATATTAAAACTGGTTGGTTAAACATATCTAGTTTTTAAATAATATAAAACACTATTAGTATTAAACTCAGCACATATATTGGTGATAAGAGTAATGTTAATCCAAATAAAATTGAATCGTAAAATACATTTCCTCCAGTAACTTTAGCTGTAATAAACTGCATAAGTTTATAGTGTGGCCAAAGCCAACTCAGCAAAATATTTTTGGTGTTTAAATGCTGTTTAAATATGCTATTTTTATCAATCCAGTTTTCTGATTTCAGCATCGCCAACACATCCTTGTTTTCTTTTTCTGATTGTTGCCATGCGGCCATAAAGTTGTTGTGTTGTGGCGATTTTTCTTGTAATGTTGGGTTTATATAAGCTAACTTATGAAATTGTTTGGCAATTTTATTGTTAAAATCTGCAACATAACTTGCCATGTTGGCTTGATACCTAAATTCAGTTTTAGCTAAGTAATTGCCGTAATTTATAATTGCCGACTTATTAGCGCCTTTGTGGTGTTGATAGGTTATTCCAACAGGAAGTATAACTGTATTTTGGTCTTGTTGATTGCTAGTCCATGCACGTAAAGCAATGCGTGGTGGCCCTTTTTTTAGCTTGCGTAAATCCCAATTGTTTTCACTTAATCCTTCTGCAAATATTAGTATAACCTGGTTTTTATTTAACATGTTATTTACCGCATCAAAGGTTTCGGTATTTTTTTCAAGATTGTTTTTGCCTTCACTTAGTCGGTAAATGGGCAGCATGTTTAATGAATAAAATATTGCCGCTAAAAACTTATTGTTAAACGCATCGCCTCTTGCTAAAAAGTACATTTGCTTGTTTGCAAATACAGCTATTAACATGGCATCCATAAACGAACTTGGGTGGTTGCATAACAACAAAACAGGTTTGTCTTTTGGTATAGCATGTGCATTGTAAGTTATAATGTTGCGGTAATATAATTTTAACCCAAAACGCACAATAAACTTTATGGGATTATAGATACAACTCATACTTGTGGGGTAAGTTTTTTAGCAGATAGATGCATTACTGTAACTAAAAAAAATTGTGCTATTAATTGTGCTATCAATGCGCCATTTATTTGTAAAATTGGTATTAGCAATAAACAGGTAAATAAGCTACAACCTATGGCAATGGCATTTATAACCAATACTTTATTTTGAAGGTTTTGTTTGTAAAGTTTATAAATATTTATCGCATAAATAAACGGCATCCATATTATAAAAAACAAAAGTATATAAGTGTAAATATTAAAATCTAATTGGTAAACAAACTGCATAATAATGTACAAAACAGGTATTGCTACCACACTAATAATCAACCCAAGTAATATAAATTTTATATGTAGGTTACGAATATGTGCATGTTGCATGCGATAAATATTTTTAACAAAGGGGTTAATAATAAAACCTGGAATTGCAATAAACATAGCACCAAAACTCATCAATACTTGGTAGCTTCCTGTAAGTGTTTTTGTACTTAGGTTGTCCATCACATACAAATCTATTTTTGATTGCAATAATGCTACCAAACCCATAAATAAAAAAGGCATAGCACTCCATAACGGAGTAATTTGAAAACGAGTAAATTTTATTCCCTTAAGTCGGTTTTTATACTCGCCAGTTAATAGTACAACCCTTGCAACATGCGCCAATAAAATCAAACCTAAAACCTGTTGAAAGGAAATGTTTTTACCTGCTAAAGTTAATGCTATTAACAAAACTACAAACGCAGCAGCCTCTGATCGTAAAGCAAGTGTGAAGTTTTTTTGATAAGTTATAATTGCTTCTAGCGATTGGGCTGCAAACCTAAAAATTATCCAACCAGCAAGGTACAAGCCAATATTTATTGGATAATATAGCAATACCAATATCACCACGGGAAGTAATAAAACAAACAACCTAGTTAAAACAGATTGTTGGATAAAACGATTAATGCCAGCAGGATTTTTACTAAACTGTAAAAGCAAATAATCTTTATTACCCCACGATACAAGATGCGCGGCAATGTAATAAACCAACTGTAGCGAAACCACTTGGCCCCAAGTAATTGCACCACTTTGTTTAATTACAAAAAAGGCAAGCACCTGATTAACCAATCCGGGTAATAATTGATATAAACTATTACCAATTACAGGCGTTATTTTATGTACAAATTTAGGTAGCGCAGTGTTGCCCATGTTTTTATGTATAGCAAGTTACTCTTGCCCCATACCTTCCAATTCTTCAAGTGTGCTTATGGTATAATCTTTTGGAATTTCAAAAAGGCTGTCATCAATTTTTTGATTAGTAATTTTAGTAGCACTAACTTTTGCTTTTATGCCACCCATATTCATAGAGTATTCCATCATAAATCCAGTTATTAAATCAAATCCAGGTGCTGTTGATGATGAGTGTGCTGTATGTGGAAGTTGGTCTGTAAAATAGCACTCTATTTTCTCTGCTTTGCCATCGTGGGTATAGGTAACCACCGCTTTTTTACACAAGTAACCTGCAATGGTTTTAGTATCTTTAAGCACAGTTACTTTTACATCCTTAAAGTCAGATTTTTCATGCGCTTTTTTCATCTCACTTTCTGTTTGTTTAATAGCAGTTTTGCGGCCCATCATATCCATCAAAATATAAAACTCTTTCTTTTTATCGTTGTTAATGGTAACTGTACTTCCCATTCCGCTTTGCATTTCGGTACGAGAATTTTGGTTTTTAAACGATATCATAATTTTTTTAGGTAACATGGCCTCAGCAGATTTCATTTCAGGGCTAAGCTCCAAAAATGTAATATCAAACGTAGCTACTCCTTCTTGTAATTTTTGTTGTGCTTTAAAAGCAAATAAAACGCCTGTTAATAGCGCAATTGTTAAAATAAATTTTATTGATTTTATCATGGTAGTATAATTATGCTGTATTACCAGCTTAGTTTTTCTTTGTTTAAAAATGCGGCAATGCCGCGTTTGCAATCATGCGTAGCCCTAGCCAAGGCATTGGTTTGTGCAGCATATTCTAATGCCGCGTTTACATCCATACTTTGCACTTTAGCCAACATTTCTTTTACCAATCCTAACGATTGCGCAGAAGTTTGTTTGCATAATTTTTGTGCAAAATTAAATACTGTTTCTTCTAATAAATTAGCTTCGGCTATTTGGTTAATTAGTCCATATTGTAATGCCTTCTCTGCTTTAAATACATCACCAGTAAGCAACATTTCTCTTGCATTTTTTTCGCCCACTTTGCGCACTAAAAATACCATTACAATAGCTGGTACAAAACCAATTTTAACTTCGGTATATCCAAATGTACTTTCGGGTGTAGCAAAACTAAAATCACATACACTTGCTAAACCACAACCGCCTGCTAATGCTGGTCCGCTAACTTGCGAAATAACAACTTTATGGCTATGGTATATAAACTGAAACAGCTCCATTAAATGTTGCGAATCTGCTAAGTTTTCATCAAAAGTATTGGTTTGTAATTGTTGTAAATAGGCTAAATCTGCACCTGCACAAAATGCTTCGCCACTGCCTTTAATTACAATCACCTTACAGTCTTTGTCGGCCTCTGCATTCATAAAGGCAAGTTTTATTTCACTCACCATTTCGTAACTTAATGCATTACGTTTCTCGGGTCTGTTAAGTGTAATGTATCCAACCCTCTCTTTTAATTCGTATGTAACTAAATTATTCATTCCTACAATGATAATTGAAATGCACCTGAATACTGCACATCAAACACCGGAATATTTAGTTTATTAAAGTAACTTTTTATTTTTTTGGCTTGATGTTGTTTTATACCACCACTTAGTATTACCTGTTTTGTATTTATTTTTTGGAAAGTAGTTGGGTTGATATCATTGCGAACTACAAAAATATCTACCAACTGATTTTGTTCCAGGTGGTCTATTCCACTCAGTAAAATTTGCTTTTGATTAGCTGTTATCTTAAGCCAATTATTTTTTGATGGAGTAATGGTATCAATATTATTTACACCTAATTGCCATACATGTTGCTGCAAATGGAACCTGAATTTTTGCTTGTCGTAGCGAACATTATCATCTAATAAAAAATAAGAATTATTGCCATTTACAATTTGTACGGCATTGCTTTGGTTGATGCTATAAACCACCAACTTTTTTTGATGATAAGTGGTGTAATTTGCCAACCCATTTAATACCACAAAATACAGCAACGACACTAAACTTATTTGCAGTAGCCATTTGTATTGATACATAAAATAAAAGATAATACTAAGCGCCAATACATAAAGTAATATACTTTGAAAAATGCTAATTTGTAAGCCATTTACGTATGCATTGGGTATGTCTTCAACAAACATTACCAACCAATTGGTAAATAAAATAAGGTACTTAAGTGCTATGCCAATATAGGTTGCTACGATGTTAATTTTTGAAACCACAAGTAAAAAAATACTACCATATAATATTCCTGTAGTTAGTGGTATGATGAGTAGATTAGAGAATAAAAAGCAATTTGGAAACTGATGGAAATATAAAATACCAATTGGGCTTGTTGCTATTTGTGCTGCAATGGATACGC
>JAUCCO010000040.1:0-24627 GCA_034676125.1 Bacteroidia bacterium | reverse complement strand
CGGTGGGTGCTGCAACCGAACCTTGCACTTTCGCATAAACCGTTTGGTAACGCTCTTCATCCGAAATCTCAGTATTTCTATTTAAATACGGTGGCAGAGGTAAAATACCTGCAAAATGTAACATTTCTGCAAACGAATATTGCTCGTTATCCCATGTAAATGCTACAACAAACAAATCATTTTCTACACCATTTTTTGTAGCTTTTAAAACCACATTTCCGATTGGAGTTTCTACTAGCTTTTCCAGCACATCTTCTTTCCATTTTTTTGCATTACCAACCATACATTTCCACACACTTTTTTGCTTGCTTAAAAATGCAATTTGATAATCTAAATGATGCAATGGTTCTATACAAAAAACTTCAATTTGCGCACCAGTGGCTCTATTAAATAACAAGCGTGCATGTACCACACGGGTATTATTAAAAACCACTAAACTATTTGGTGGCAAATAATGGTGCAGTTGATTAAAAACCGAATCAACAATTGTATTATTTTGGTATACCAATAATTTAGATTCATCACGATTTTGAAGCGGAAATTTTGCAATTTTATCTTCTGGTAATTCGTAACTATAATCTTTAATGTTTATTTCTTTGGGTTGCATTCAACTTGTTTTATTGTAAAAATAAATAAAGACTATCTACATTCATTGCATTTAACTCTTTAACCTTTATAACTTTATTATTGTTAATCCAATAAATTCGATGTCCGTTTATTCCTTTATAATTAATCCTTGCTAATAAGTCATCAGACATAAGCATTGAGACACTACAGTTTTTAGATGGCCTTAAATTATTATAGACCGTAGTATCGTATGTAATAATTGTGTTTGAATCTAACTCACACTTATTTTTTAGTAAATAATAAAGGCACTTGCGACATGCATCATTGGAAAATGAAATAATATTGCCAGAGAATTTTTCAATTCCAATTTGATTCAACCGTGGTAAAAAATAATATTCAAAACGGTTGTCAGTTTTTTTCTTATCGCAATTTATAAATATCAAAACACAAGAAAATAAGATAACTTTATTCATAACTAAATATATCAAATGTAGGTTTAGTTGTTCTTCTCTTTACTAATATCTTACCTTTTTCAAACAACACATTACGAATATCGTATTTTTTATCAAAGCGTATAACTTTTATCCATTGCTTTTTATCAAGACTATAAACACTTGCATACCAATCTAAATCATCAAATGCAGGAGTAACATCGTATTCGAAATTTTGCTTTAACCCATCAAGGGTTATTAATAAAAGAGTATGATCACTTAAGTTGTAAAATACCTTCATGTTTTTATTGCCAGTTATATCAGACAAACCCCATTCGGCAACATTAAGTTCGTTTATTGATTGGTTGTTAAAATAAGTAAAATTTAAACAATCAGGTAGTGGAATTCCCCCCTCCGAATTTCCGTACCTATCAAAAACCCAAATAGTATCTAAAAAATTCGGTGCAACAAAAATTTGATTATTGCTTTGACACATTAACCAAGTAACTCTGCTTAATTTAGTGGTATTTAATAGCATACCGGGCTCAAAAAATGGAATTAACTTTTCTAATACAATCCCATTGTTTTCAATTTTATACACGCCTAATTTACATTCACTTTGATTTTTTTTGTATTGGTCAAGCGTTTTTATTGGATTATCTAATTTCGGAAAAGCTATTGATATAAAACGATTACTATCTAATAAGATAAAGGTATTATAACTGTAGTTAATAGAGATATATTGTTTTCCGTTAAGACTATATACGTTTGAAAATAAAGGATGAGTAATTAATTTGTCTTTATCAATCTCAATAATGCTATGATTATTAGCTTCTGTATTATAATAATGATTATTGCTTAATTGAAGAAAATTATGTGCTTTAGCTCCAAATGGATTCTTAAGTGTAGTAATGTTTCCTAAATTGTATGCGAATAAGATGCTATCTTTTAATATTTCAAACTGTGTGGTGTTTGATTTTTTAGATATCCTAATACTGCCAGCAAATTCAGGAATTGTTAAACTATCAACTAATGCTTGTTCTGAGTTAGTAACTTGTACTTTGGTTGAACATGAAAAAAAAATTACCCCTGTTAATAAGAATAACAGGGATAATTTTAACCAATTATTTAATTTATTCATTAGTGTTTCTATGGCTACCATACTAATTATTGTAATGTGTTTTGTGTTTCATAATCGAACTTAAACTATTCTACAATTAAATCCAAATTAAACCTTCTAATAGTGCTTTTTAAACAAGCAATTACTTCCCTTTAAACGCTGCTTTTCTTTTTTCAACAAATGCGTTCATACCTTCTTTTTGGTCTTCGCTGGCAAAGCACATGTAAAAGTTTTTGCGCTCAAAATGCAAACCTTCTTGCAAGCCTGCATCAAATGCCTTTAACACACTTTCTTTAGCAAGTCTTACTGCAATTGGCGATTGTTGGGCAATTTCACCAGCTAATTTCACCGCTTCATCTAAATAAACTTCTTCAGGCACTACCCTATTTATTAATCCTGCACTTAATGCTTCTTCGGCATTTATAAATTTACCGGTTAATACCATTTCCATGGCCAATGCCTTGCCAACTGCTTTGGTTAAACGTTGTGTACCACCAGCACCAGGCATTATTGCCAATTTAATTTCGGGCTGGCCAAATTTAGCCGTTTCGCTTGCTACAATCATATCGCAGGTCATGGCCAACTCGCAACCACCACCTAAACAAAAACCACTAACCGCGGCAATAATGGGCTTCTTAGTTTTACGTATTTGATCCCATGTTTCAAACTGATCTATTTTAAGCATATCAATGGCTGTTTTACTTTCCATTTGTTTAATATCTGCACCTGCTGCAAATGCTCGCTCGTTACCAGTTATAATTATACACCTTACTTCATCATCATTATCAAAAGTTAATAATGCATGTTTAATTTCTTGCATCAACTGCAAGTTTAATGCATTTAATTCTTTTGGTCTGTTTAAACGTATAAGCGCAATGTGTGGCTTAAAGTTACTTTCTGCTATAATAAATTCGTAATTCATATTTTTATTTATTGTTATAATACTAGTTTAATAGGAAGCGTAAATCGAAAATTACCATTTGTATCACTTTTCTTAAACTGATTTATATTTTCTATCAATCGGTAACATTCATCTGCTGTTCCGCCACCAATTGATTGCTCAACAATTATATCTTTTATATATCCATTTGAGAGTACAGTAAAGGAAACATAACAGTAACCAATTAATCCAATTTTGCGAGCAAATGATGGATATTCCATATTTTGAGCCAAATATCTATAGAAACTAGCTTTCCCGCCATAATATCTTTGTTTGAAAAAATCGTTATTAATATTAATATCTGTAGAATCAATGCTTTCAACCCATTTACTCCTTTCTAAAAAATCTAAGGTTACACAATTTTCATTAATAAATTTAACCCTGAAAAAATCAGTTAATAACTCAACCTTAATTGTTTTTTCCTTAATTCGGAATGAAAATCCACCTATTAAAATTTTGCCCTCAACAAATGCCCAATCTACAATCTCTGAACTGTCTTTAAACTTTACTTCAGCAGTTAATCCAGAGTCGGTAAGCACCAAACCACTGTACTCCCCAATTTCATTTATGGTTATATTAGTAATCCATTGGTTGTTCAGCATTTTGGCCGAAAAACCATGCTGATTTTTATTGGGATCATCAATTACTTGCCTAAAATACCACCAAGTTTGTCTGGCAGTTTGGGTAGCCATTTCAGTATTAAAAGCAAAAACAGTATTTGTAAAAAAGTATACAAAAAAGAGTGCTAGGCTAAATTTTAGTTTGTTTCTCATGTTGATTAAAAAGTTACCAAACATACTGTTTAAACAAAAATAAAAAAACAGAATTCAACACGATTTATAAATCACCAAACCAATAAAAATAATTTAATAAACTAATCTGCTGAAATGAAATTTATCTAATTAGCGAGGCAACAAGAAGTTTTTTTAAGATATAATTTAGCTATTTCCAAAACAATCAAGTATTATTGCACCCTGCAAAACAACAACGATTCTATACTTAAATCAAGTAAAATTAACTAATAATCAATACTTAAAGATTACCGTTTTATTTTAAACCAGAAACCCGCTCAAAGTATTATAAGCTTGTGCGGAGTGGTGAAAAAATAAAACATTTATGTATTTTTTAAAAACGACTTGCATTTAAAAAATAGATAACTATATTTGCACTCCTTTTTAATAGAAAAAGCCATGAGAGTTTGTGATTTAACAGGTAAACGTGCAATGGTTGGAAACAACGTATCGCACTCGAATAGAAAAACGAAAAGACGTTTTTACCCAAATTTACAGGATAAGAAATTTTTTATCCCAGAAGAAAATATGTGGATTACTTTGCGTGTAAGTACCAAAGCAATTAAAACAATTAACAAAAACGGTGTTACCGCCACTTTACGTAAATTCGTAAAGAACGGAAGCATTTAATAATAAGGAGCTAACGCAATGGCACGTAGTAAAAACAGAATTCAAGTAATATTAGAATGTACTGAACATAGAGCTTCTGGCTTACCAGGTACTTCAAGATATATCACTAAGAAAAACAGAAAAAATACAACTGAACGTATTGAGTTAAAGAAATTTAACCCTATTATGAAGAAAGTTACGCTTCACAAAGAAATTAAATAATCTGAATCATGGCTAAGAAGGTAGTTGCTACATTAAAAACAGGTGCAGGCAAAGATTTTGCTAAGGTGTACCGTGCGGTTAAAAACAAAAAGGGTGCTTACTCTTTTAAAGCCGAAATCATTCCTAACGAAAACGTTAAGTCACACTTTAAAGCGTAATAGCTTAAAGGTTTTACCATACTAAAAAGCACCATGAGTAATCAGGGTGCTTTTTTTATTGTGGTAAATGCTTAATTTACAATAAATTTGCGCAAAGCATAATTACACAATATGGGCATTTTTAGTTTTTTTAGTAAAGAGAAAAAAGAAAAGCTAGATCAAGGTTTAGAAAAAACTAAGACTAGTTTGTTTGATAAAATTAGTAAAGCCTTAGTTGGTAAAACTTCTGTTGATGACGATTTTTTAGATCAACTTGAAGAAATTTTAGTAACCAGTGATGTGGGTATTGAAACTACTTTAAAAATTATTGATAGACTACAAAAGCGAGCTGCTGCTGATAAATACATCAACACTTCTGAGTTAAACAAACTACTTAAAGACGAAATTGCTAAACTATTTGACGAAAGTGGATTGTACGACAACGATTTTTCGGCAGATAAACAACAAAAACCTTATGTAATTATGGTGGTAGGTGTTAATGGGGTTGGTAAAACCACTACCATAGGCAAACTAGCCCATCAATTTAAAAGCGCAGGTAAAAAAGTTGTACTTGGTGCTGGCGATACTTTTAGAGCAGCCGCTGTTCAACAATTAAAAATTTGGGGTGAAAGAAATGATGTGCATGTAGTTGAACATGGCATGAATTCAGACCCCGCGGCAGTAGCTTTTGATGCAGTAAAATATGCAACCGAACAAGATTGTGACATTGTAATTATTGATACTGCAGGCCGTTTACACAATCGTGTAGATTTAATGAACGAGCTTACTAAAATAAAACGTGTGATGAGTAAAATAGTTCCCGATTCGCCACATGAAGTGCTTTTGGTATTGGATGCCAGTACTGGCCAAAATGCTTTTGAACAAGCCAAACAATTTACTGCCGCAACCGAGGTTAATGCCCTTGCATTAACAAAACTAGATGGTACTGCAAAAGGTGGTGTGGTAATTGGCATTGCCGATTTATTTAAAATACCCGTAAAATATATAGGTGTAGGTGAAGGGATTGAAGATTTACAGCTATTTAATAAACACGAATTTGTTGATTCGTTGTTTAATTAATTACAGCATTATTTAGTTAAGAATTTTGAAAACAAAACGTAAAGAAGATAAGGTAAACATTATTACCCTTGGCTGTTCAAAAAACATTGTAGATAGCGAAGAATTATACAGCCAATTAAAGGCGAATGATTTTGATGTGGAGCACGAAAGCAGCAAAGAAGATGCAAATGTAATTATTATAAATACATGCGGATTTATTGATAATGCTAAACAAGAAAGTATAGATACCATTTTACGATTTGCCGAAGCGAAAGAGCAAGGCGAAATTGATAAATTATATGTTACGGGTTGTCTTTCGCAGCGATATATGCCCGAGTTGCAAAAAGAAATTCCAAATGTTGACCAATATTTTGGTACTACACATTTACCTCAATTACTAAAAACTTTAGGTGCCGATTATAAGCATGAGTTAATTGGCGAACGTTTAATTACTACCCCATCGCATTATGCTTATTTAAAAATTAGCGAAGGTTGCGACAGGCCATGTTCGTTTTGTGCCATTCCGATTATGCGTGGTAAGCACATTTCAAAAACTTTTGAGCAGCTTGAAATTGAAGTAAAAGGTTTAGTAAAGAATGGTACAAAAGAGATTTTATTAATTGCGCAAGACAGCACTTATTATGGTTTAGATATTTATGGCGAACGTAAATTAGCTGAACTATTGCGCAGAATGAGCGATATAGAAGGATTAGAATGGATTAGGTTACATTACGCCTACCCTTCTCAGTTCCCAATGGATGCTTTAGAGGTAATGCGCGAAAGAGACAACATTTGCAAATACATTGATATACCGTTGCAACATACTAGCGACAATATGTTAAAATCTATGCGCAGAGGTATCACCCAAAAACGTACCCAAGAAGTAATTGATAGCATACGCGAACAAATACCGGGTATTGCAATTAGAACTACTTTAATTGCTGGCCACCCAGGAGAAACTGAAGAAGACTTTAAAGACCTTTGTGCATTTGTAAAACATAACCAATTTGATAGGTTAGGAATATTTACTTATAGCCACGAAGAAGGTACACACGCAGGAACCATGGTAGATGATGTGCCGCAAGAAGTAAAAGAGGAACGTGCAGCCATTGTGATGGATATTCAACAGGGAATTTCTGCAAAATTAAACCAAGCTAAAGTTGGCAAAACATTTAAGGTTTTGTTTGATAGAAAAGATAGTGGTTATTATGTAGGTAGAACAGAGTTTGATTCGCCAGAAGTGGATAACGAAGTTTTGGTTGATGCCAAAGATAACTATGTGCGCATTGGTGATTTTGCTTATGTAAAAATTAATAGTGCCGAAGATTTTGACTTGTACGGAACAATAGTGAACCCCTAAATAAATTGTAAGCGTGAGTAACACATCAATTAGTTTTGAAGATAGCAACTTGTTTTCTAAGATAATTTTAGATTACGTAAATAACCAAGCTGAAATTGCTCCGTTTTACAACCTAAGGCCCGAGATTGCATCATACAAAACAATGATGGAGCAAAAAAATTATAACAATAATTTTAGGCCCATTTTAGTAGATGCTTTAAACGCGCAATACCACCAAGCCAGCATTAATTTAACCAAGACACCTGCAGTTGCAAATAATATTAATGCATTATTAGCAAACAATACTTTTACCGTTACTACTGGTCACCAACTATGTTTGTATACTGGTCCACTTTATTTTATTTATAAAATAATAAGTACCATAAAGTGGTGCGAAGAATTAACAACTGCATATCCAGATAAAAACTTTGTGCCTCTATTTTGGATGGCTTCCGAAGACCACGATTATGAAGAAATAAACCACATATACATTAATGCCCAAAAGCACACTTGGAATATTGATAGCAAACAACAACCTGTAGGTAGATTATCATTAGGTGGTTTTGATTTATTTGCTCAAGAAATTATCTCATTAGCCAACAATAGTTTTGCTAAAAAACAATTAGAAGAATGGAGTGCGTGTTATACATCAAGCCCAACCTTAAGTATAGCCACACGTAAATTGGTTAATTTATTATTTGCCGATAAGGGCTTGGTAATACTTGATGCAGACAATAAAGAGTTAAAGCAATTGTTAGTGCCTTACATTAAAAAAGACATTATAGAACAAAGCAATTTTAAGGCTTTAAGCGAAACCAATAAATTATTACCTAAAAAATATAAGACCCAAATTAATGGTAGAGATATAAACTACTTTTATTTGAGTAATGAAGGCAGAAAGCTTATCAAAAAAATAAATGATAGGTTTATGGTTGATGGTACAGAAATATCTTTTTCGGAAAGTGAATTAATAACGGATATTGAAAATAACCCAGAAAACTATAGCCCAAATGTGGTGCTTAGGCCATTGTATCAAGAAATTATTTTACCAAACCTAAGTTACATAGGCGGACCAGGAGAAATTGCCTATTGGCTTCAGTTAAAATCAGTTTTCGAAAACAATCATATTAGCTTTCCTATTTTAACCTTGCGCAGTTTTGTTTTGTTATTAAACGAACAGCACAAAAATCAATTAAGCAAAATAGGATTGTCTGTTAACGATTTTTTTAAACACGATGTTGATGTTGAACGCAAACTAGTAGCTTTAAACTTAGATGGTGGACAGGTAGAAATCATTCAAAACATTGCACAAAACTTGCAACAGTTGATAAATATTGCATTAAAAACCGATAATAAAATTGCGAGCGATATTATCAAAAATAAATCAAGTTGGGAAAATGTTTTACAGAAAATCAACAGTAATTTAGACAAAAAACAACGTGAAAAAGTAGCTAATCACAGCGAAAAATTCAAGCAAATAAAATCGAACTATTTTATAAATAACACGATTCAAGAACGTGTAACCAATATTTTAAGCTATGGTGTTACCGAATCGTTATCAACACTCATCGAATCAATGTCCGTTTTAATAAACATCAGCCAAAACCAAGTACAAGTAGTAATAAAGCAAGGTTAATATCTCAGTCCTTTTAGTTTTCGTGTGCATTAATATCATAAATAACACCATTAATATTGTTTTTTAGGTGTTCTTTAATATTTTTCTACTATTTTTGGCACAACTAAGGTTTAAACCTTAATAAATAATTTAAGATAAGTATGAACAACCCTATTCAGAACCTTACTAATAAATTAACATGCGCAGTGTTTATTTTGTTTTTGTTTGGTTTTAATTCCAACGCACAACAACAAGCAAGGTTAAGTATTGAATTTAGAGGCGGTCTTCCGTCTATCATAACAGAATCTAACCCATCAAATGCCCCATTTGGCGGTTTAGGGATTCGATATTCATTCAATAAATACCTATCATTATCAGCAGATGCTAATGGTGGTGGTATGGCAGGAAGAAGCAAGAATGGTTATTTTAGAAACAGTTTTACCCAATTTGGTGGAAAGTTTAACTTAAATGTAACTTCATTTTTAACTGAAAGAACCGAAACTTGGAGTAAGTTTAATGCTTATGTAAGTTTAGGCGCAAATTATTTAATGTATTATTATGATAAAGATGCGGCATTAAACGGACAAACGGCAAAGCCCTATTTTGTTTACGATGCGGGTGTAAATGTTAAATACTATGTAAACGAAATGATTGATTTAATGGCGGGTGTTACCTTTAATTTTACCCAAACATCAGCAATTGACAATGTAAGAGGTGATGGAAAGTTTGATAAATTTGCCTTATCGTATGTTGGTATAGCCTTTAAAATATTACCTGAAGAGCGCAAACAACATTTAGATTGGGCACATTTACCCTTACGTAATAACGAAAGTACACTTGCAGTTACTAAACAATTGGTAGCAAACCTTGATCGTGATATGCGTGAAATGGATAAAAGGGGTAATGACAGTGTAACCAAAGCATTACGTGCAGAAATTAAAGTGGTAGATGATAAAGTGGTAACGGTTAATACTAAAGTAGATACTTTAGATGCTAAGTTAAACATGGTTTTAGAATTACTAAATAAAATGTCAACTCAAGGAATACCAGAAGCACAAAAAGGAAAGACCACTACGACCAAAACAAAGACAGTAACAACAAAAGAAACGGTTAAAACACCTGTTAAATCAACAACTACTGAAATAGAAAAAGAAGGTCCTCAAACATTATCATACACATCACCTGATGGAACTAAAATTAAAGCTGCAACTATTGACCAAAGTGAAGTAAAAGAAAACTATGCTATTGTTGTTGGATCGTTTGTGCAAGATAACAATGCAATAATTGCTCGTGATAAATTTATAGACAAGGGTTGGGATGCACACATTTTAGGTAGCGCAAAAAACCAATACAAACGCATTGTAATATTTAGTAATAATTATTTTGAAGCGGCAAAAATTGTAACCGAACTTAGAACTACTGTTTCTAAAGATGTTTGGATGCTTGATATTAGTACAGGCAAAGGAGTTTATATTAAATAGGTTTTAAATGGTTGTACATGTGCCACATTACAATACCGGCACAAACAGCAACATTTAAACTATGCTTAGTGCCGATTTGTGGGATTTCAATACACAAATCGGCATTTTTTATAAATAAGTCACTCACTCCATCTACTTCATTACCCAATACTATAGCATATTTAGTGTTTTGCTCGGGTATAAAACTTTGAAGAGCTACAGAATTAGTCGTTTGTTCAATTACAAGAATTTTATACTTATTGTCTTTAAAATGGGTAATCGCCTCCTCAACATCTTTTATATAACTCCAGTTTACAGACTCAGTAGCACCTAATGCTGATTTTAATACCTCTTTATTGGGAGGTAATGGAGATATTCCAATTAAATTAATGTTATCAGCACCAAAGGCATCTGCTGTTCTAAAAAGTGAACCAACGTTTTGCCCACTTCTGATATTATCTGCAACTAATACATAATCAAGCTTCTTAACCTGTTTATAATCTTCAATACTAGGTCTTTTTAATGCCTCCATAGAAAGTTTTTCCGCATCCATGTGGCAAATTTAACACTAATTATTCTCCAACCACATAATAAAAGTTGTATGGATTTTATTAAATAACTATTATTGTACACCTATTAAAAAATCTAAACACAGTATGATTTACCCACTAAGAACTATATTTATCATTTTAACCGCACTTATATTGGGGGTTGGAAATGTAAATGCCCAATATAGGTATACCCGTTTTGCAGCAGATGTTAGAGGCGGATTATCTTTACCTAATACCTCAATATCAGGAACTCTTGGTGGATATGGAGAATTAGGCTTAAAATTTAATGGCAGTAGATATTTAGCTGGCAGATTAGCATTAGGTGCTGGTAATTTAACTGGTTCGCAAAGTGTATCTGCTATAAATGGATCAAAAGATAATGTAGCTAACTACACAAAATATGATGCTACTTATTACCGTGTATACGGAAATATCATCTTAAATCTTGAACGCGTATTTAAATTAAGAGATCATGGCCGCTTTTTTTACCGCTTAAACCCTTCAATAGTTGTAGGTAGCGGTTATATGTATCCAGATATTAAAGTTAATCGAGTAGATGGGCAATTTAAAAACTATAAGAAAAACGTTCGTTTTATTACCAATAACTTTGGACTAGATTTCAGATACTTTTTAAGTAACCGATTTGATTTAAATTTTGGTGCAGAATATAACCTAGTTCAAACTTATTATTTAGATGGCGCATATTCAGATAAAAAATATGATGGCATGACGAATGGTTATGTTGGTATTAGTTACAATATTGGTGCTAATGCTAATAGAAAACACATGGAGTGGTTTAACTTAGATGGCAAAGAAGACGTGATGTTTGTGCCATTTAAAGATGAACTAAAAGACAAAGAGGAAGAGCCTATTGCTAAAAAAGAAGTTGAGACTAAACAGGACATCGAACCAGAAATTATACCAATTGATACCGCTGTAACTATTGATGAAAAAATTGCTACCACTACAATTAATGATGACACATTAACTGCACCTACTGAAATTAAAATTTCTACTAAAGAGCCTTTAGTAGTTGTAGAAGATACGGTAGTAACATACAAAATTGGACGTTATTCTGATATTAAAGGAAAACCTAAAACAGAACAGCCTAAGGTTGTTGTAACTCAGCCTAAAAACGAGCCAGCATCTGGCACTAACTTAAATGACATAGATGGTATTGTTAAGCCATTAGGTAAGTACAATGTAATAGTGGGTACATATGCTGGACCACGTTATGCATATCCATTCCGTGATAAAGTTAGAAAAGAAGGCATGCAAGCTGCATTATTTAAAGATAGTGACAGATCTAAAATGATAAGGGTTTGTGTTTACTACGGAAATGACCGTAAAGAAGCAAATAAACAATTACGCATCTATCAAAGTAAATTTGGTGGCCAAGCTTGGATACATGTTTACGATCCTAAATAATTTATAAATTAATTTAAAAGCCCTACCTTAATTGGTGGGGCTTTTTTTGTTTACAAAATGTTGACTCTAACCCGCGTGTATATTGTATTTTGCCGTTATAAATTATGGCTAAAAAAGAAACACGTCAAGAAACACCCTTAATGAAACAATACCTTGATATTAAGACAAAATATCCTGGTGCGATTTTACTTTTTAGGGTTGGCGATTTTTATGAAACCTTTGGCGAAGATGCTATTAAGGCTTCTCAAATTTTAGGTATTGTTTTAACCAAACGCGCAAATGGCTCTGCTTCGCATATCGAGCTTGCTGGCTTTCCGCACCACTCATTAGATACTTATTTACCAAAATTGGTAAGAGCAGGGCAACGTGTGGCTATTTGCGATCAATTAGAAGACCCAAAACTTACCAAAACTATAGTTAAACGAGGTGTTACAGAATTGGTAACACCTGGTGTATCATACAACGATAAAATATTAGACCATAAGTACAACAATTACCTTTGTGCAGTGCATTTTGATGGAGCCAAAGCAGGTGTTGCTTTTGTTGATATTAGCACCGGTGAGTTTATGGCCAGCGAAGGTTCGCCAGAATATATTGAAAAACTAGTGCAGGGTTTAAAACCTGCCGAAATAGTTTTATGTAAAAAACACCTAAAAACTTTTCAAGCATTGGCAGGCGATAAGTTTTATACCTACCAACTTGATGAGTGGATTTTTCAACACCAATTTGCTTACGATAAATTAATTGGCCATTTTAATACCACCAACTTAAAAGGATTTGGTATACACGAAATGCCAAATGCAATAATTGCTGCCGGAGTTTGCATTCATTACCTAAACGAAACTCACCACAACGAGTTATCACACATACAAGCCTTATCTCGAATTGATGAAGAAAAATACGTTTGGTTAGATAGGTTTACCATAAGAAACTTAGAGCTACTGCAACCCAACCACGAACACGGTAAAGCGTTAATTGATATTTTAGATCAAACCGTAACACCAATGGGTGCGCGATTATTAAAAAGATGGGTTGTTTTACCTTTAAAAGAAAAACAATTTATTGAAGAACGATTAGAAGTAGTAGATGCTGCATATCATGATGATAACCTACTTAACTCAATTACAAACGAGTTAAAACAATTGGGTGATATTGAAAGAATGGTATCAAAGGTTGCTATGCGCAGGATAAACCCAAGAGAACTTGCACAATTAAATCGTTCATTAAAACACATTCATCCCATAAAAAACCTTTTGCTAAATAGTGGCAAACCGGTATTAAATAAACTTGCCGAATTATTACACGATTGTCATTGGGTGATAGACACCATTGATAAAACTTTAAAGCCCGAACCTCCTGCTTTAATTCATAAGGGTGATTTAATTAACGAAGGTATAAATGAAGAGTTAGACGAGTTAAGAAAAATTGCATACCACGGAAAAGATTATTTGCTTCAACTGCAGCAAAAGGAGCAAATAAACACAGGAATACCATCATTAAAAATTGCATTTAATAATGTATTTGGCTATTACTTAGAAGTAACCAATACACATAAAGATAAAGTACCTACTGAGTGGATTAGGAAACAAACCTTAACTAATGCTGAAAGATACATTACAGAAGAGCTTAAACAATACGAAGAAAAAATACTTGGGGCCGAAGAAAAAATAAGTGTTATTGAAGAACGTATTTTTATTGAATTGGTAAATAGTGTAAGCGAGTGCGTTAATATCATTCAACAAAACGCCTTGTTTTTGGCCAAAATAGATTGTTTGTTTTCGTTTGCTAACCTTGCCGTAAAACGCCATTATACCAAACCAGAAATTTTTGAAAACCATAAACTGTTTTTAAAAGACTCGCGGCATCCTGTTATCGAACAGCAGTTGCCGCTCGGTGAAGCTTATATACCTAATGACATTTATTTAGATAGAGAAAAACAACAAATCATCATTTTAACAGGGCCAAATATGGCTGGTAAATCCGCCCTACTTAGGCAAACTGCTATCAATGTTATCATGGCACAAATAGGTTGTTTTGTTCCATCAAGTCATGCACAAATTGGGTTGATAGATAAGATATTTACCCGCGTAGGTGCAAGCGATAACATAAGTAGTGGTGAAAGTACTTTTATGGTAGAGATGACAGAAACTGCAAGTATTTTAAATAACCTTTCGGCTGGTAGTTTAATTTTATTGGATGAAATTGGAAGAGGCACCAGTACTTATGATGGTGTATCCATAGCTTGGGCAATTGCAGAGTTTTTAAATCAACATCCAGCAAAACCTAAAACACTATTTGCTACACATTACCATGAGTTGAATGAACTTGAACAAACACATGAAGGCATAAGAAACTACCATATAGAAATAAAAGAGGCCACAAATAAAATTATTTTCTTACGCAAACTGGCCGAAGGCGGTAGCGAACATAGCTTTGGTATACACGTAGCTAAAATGGCTGGAGTGCCCCAAATAGTTGTTAATAGAGCAAATACTATTTTAAAAGAATTAGAAGGCCAAAGAACCAATTTAGATGGTAATACTGCTACGGTAAAAGTAAATCCAATTCAATTATCCATGTTTCAATTAAACGACCCTATTTTAGATAAAATAAAAGAAGACGTACTGTTGCTAGATATTAATACAATGTCGCCCGTTGAGGCATTGATGAAATTGAATGAAATAAAGAAAATGCTGAAATAAACAAGCCTTTTTGAATAGCTTTAGTTATGCTAAAAAAAACTAAATCCCTTTTTATCAATGAGATTACGACATGGTTGATTTTTTTTTGAAAAAATATTTGTAGAATAAAAATTAGGCCTATATTTGCACCACGTTAATCAACGGAAACGTAGATTAAATGCGAAAGTAGCTCAGCTGGTAGAGCGCAACCTTGCCAAGGTTGAGGTCGCGAGTTCGAACCTCGTCTTTCGCTCAAAAAGATAGGGTTTGAGTTTCTACTCAAACCCAGTTTTTTTAAAAAGTTCTTTAATTGCCCGGGTGGTGGAATTGGTAGACACGCAGGACTTAAAATCCTGTATCCTTTAAAGATGTGCGGGTTCAAGTCCCGCCCCGGGTACTCTTTTTTTACGATAAACTTGTTATCAATATGAAAAAATTATTAGCATCCGCAATCGTTATTGCATCATTAACCTCTTGCCATTTTAGACAAGAAGAAGCAAAAGAAACTCTTGAGCGTAACGAACTTTACAAAACAGAAAAAGCAGAATTTTCTGTTCATAGAGCTGGTGAGTACGGAAAACCAGAAAATACAAATACATCTGTAGTAGATACTACGGTTGTAACTGATACAACAACAACTAAATAATAGTTTATAAAAATATTGAAGCCACCAAAGGGTGGCTTTTTTTATGCCTATTTTTTAAAAGATACTATTCGCATTTTCGAAAAAACAATCTGATTAATTTATTCTTGATGGCAAGGTTCTATAGAAATTTCGGAAATTTTAGTTTCCATTGCAGGGTAAAAGTGCCATTTTGGTTTTGTGCTTCGTAGCTTGTTATTACCCCTGTGGCTTTTACCGATTGCTCCTTGCAGGCAGTTGTACGGTGGTTTGGGTAATGGTGTTTTGTTTGCTCTGTTATGACAACAGGTTTTGATTTGGGCATTTGCAGCATACCCGCAAGCAATGCTATGGATATTACCACAAGTGTGCTTAATAAAGTAAATCTTCTCATAATTATGTTAGTTTATTATTGAATAATATTATATCGGATAAGCTCCCACTCTGAGTTATCGGTGTTTCTTTTAAATTTTACCAGGCCTTTATTTTTGGCATAATACATATCGCGCAGGTAATCATAAGTACTTGTTCCTGTGGGGTAGTAAAGATGAAGTATATCTTTATACACAATATTGTCAGCAGTAACCAAAGAGTCGGTAAGTTCTATTTCGGCTCCCATTTGGTTTTCATATTGCCCTCCTCTGTTTTCAATCCTGTATGCCAATCGATCCAAAGGTAAATTGAAATCCTCTAATCCAAAAAGTTCTGAATCAGGTTGCCCCTTCTTTGGATGAATGATTATGGCATATACGTTATGGTAACTATCTGTTGCCTGAAAGTCACTTTTAATAGTTGATACAAATCGCTCATAGCACTTATTTTTTATAAAACCGTAATCATCATCATCAACATTAATACTTTCCATGGTATTTGCAATTACCCATAAGCTGTCGGTTTTATTTGTTGCCAAGTTTTTATAAATCCAATAAGTCCCTTCTTTAAAAAAGAAACGGTCTTTCATGTCTTGTGGCACAGGCACAGTATTGGCAGATGTGCAAACGGTTTCGGGTTCATTTTTATCTTTGCATGAACTGCAAAATCCTGTATTGAGTATAACAAACAGGGTGCTCAGGTTTAGTATTGATGTGTTCATGATGTTTACGTTTTGTGTTGTGTTGGTTTTGGGCTATCTTTTTCTTCGCAACTGCCTAATAGCATTGCCAAAAACAAAATTGCAAGCAGGTGGTGGTTAAGTTTCATAAGTGTTTTTATTTAGTTGTTAGGTTAACCAAAGTTTATTTAAAATGTTGTAAAAAGCTAACATCTTTTTGCCTATTATATGTAATACGATTTGAGATGGCGTATTTGTACTATTGGAAAAATAATTTTACAATAAGTTGGTTGTATATTTTAATACATAAATAGAAAATTGTAAATTTTTGATTATTAAAATACAACTTCATTTTCTCATTTATATCGAACAACAGTAAATTAAAACAGCGCCTTTAATACAAATTTTTCTCCATAACTGCCCCAACGTTCGGTATTCGAAAATAAATCAAGCCTATACCCTTCCCTGTTTACCAATTTAGATTTTCGCTTAATTTTAAAATCAAAATCCAACTCCGTTACGGTAGCATTGGCCACTTTGGTTGCAAATATTGTGGTATTTAATCGCGGTATTACCACACCCAAAATCATTCCGGGTAAGCCTGCATATAAATCAGGGCCAACACTAAGCGGTATTGCATCTGTATAAAATGCAATTACATATACCGAATCATACAATATGGTGGTAGCTTTTCGACAAGAGTAACCAGCTATATCTCGGTACTCGCCAGTAAAAGTCCATATAGGTTTTGAAATAGAATCGGCTACAGTGTACAGCTTATCATAGACCGTACGATTGGCCCATGTACTATCTTTATCCAAAATAGTTTTTTGGGTATATTCTGTTATCGTTTTATTCCACCGTAAAACTGGGTTTTCATCTTCCAAAACCGTTTTATAAATGGATTGTTTTTTGGAGAAGGTAAGTTCAAAAATATCTGTTTTATATTTAGGTAATTTCTTTACATAAGATTCATACCAAGCATCGCCTTCATCTTCTTTATTTTGCTCTTTGTAATCTTTTAGCACACTAAAGTTTCGTTCGAAAGTGATTTTTCCGTTTAGCATTATTTGTTGCGCAAATGCAACTTGTAACATGCAATAAAAAACTGCCGATATTGTAAGTAGCTTATTCATTTGTTGTTTCATTTTTATTGGCGCTTGTAAAATTGTAGGTAACTGTTAACATAAAATACCTACGTAAAACTGTTTGAACATTTTCGTTAATAAAATTACTCGTAGCTGTTCTGCTAAATCCAATGTTTTGGTTTAATAAATCCTTTACAGCAAATCCAACTTCCCAGTTTTCCTTTTTAGTAAACTTTCTATTAATTTCCATTCCAATTATTACCGTGTTTAAATTCCTATCAAACTCTGATGTTTTTTGTCTAACAGAATAATTTACGTTGGTTTCGAACTTAAATTTTTTAGGCAGGTATATATCTAAATAACACTTGTA
Organism: Bacteroidia bacterium; assembly: GCA_034676125.1. Lineage (GTDB taxonomy): Bacteria > Bacteroidota > Bacteroidia > UKL13-3 > UKL13-3 > UBA6183. Next base: position 6,546 of record JAUCCO010000040.1, on the reverse strand, counting down.
AGAACTTATCCAATAGCTGGTAACAAAATCTGGCCTAATTGAACTAATTGAGTTTGTGTAATCCCAATCAGCCTCAACCCTTATTTCGTATTTATTTTCTTTTTCTTTACCTAGGTTAGTACCAAATGAAAAAGTTCTATTGGTATTGGCATTAATAATTCCATTAACAAAACTTACATTTTTAGATTGGCCTAAACTGATATTATTACTAACAGATACTTTGAGTTTTTTTATAGTTAAGTATTGATAAAGATAACCACTAACTGAATAATTTCCATCAATATTTACTGTTTGATAAGTACGCCTTCCATCAGGTGTTACATCATTTCTTTGTGCAAAATCATTATAAGTTTCAGTATAACTTAAACTGCTCCACATACCCGAACCTTTTAATGGCTTATAACTATTGTATGACATACCAAAAGAATTTGTAAAACTTTGTACCAAGTTTGTATTTCCCTTATAAATTACCAATGGGTTACTGTTATCTATTAGGGGTTGAATTTGTTGCACGCTTGGTTGACGGGTTCGGCCATTATAATTAATGGTGAATGAGGTGTTTGTACCTAACTTATAATTAAACCTTGCAGCAGGAAAATAATTAACAAAACGCTGGTCTCTTACACTATCATTTACTAAATTATTTTGATGCATATCAGTGTATGAAATTCGTCCACCTAAACTGGTGGTAATTTTTTTAAACTGATATTTTAGCGACAAACCACCTTTGTTTATCAATACATCATACCGAAAATCGTTACTCAACGAATCGAGCTGCTGGGTGTAATCTGAACCCCCTTGTTTTACTAATGTTAACAGTGCACTTTTATCTTGATTTACATTTATGCCATAATCTGATATTACAAAAAACTTTTTACCAAATGGTTCGGTGTATGTAATGCTTCCACTATACCTTTCGCTATAGCTGTTGTTAACTTTTTTCTGATCAAAATTAGTTGAAGTAAAGGTGGTGTCGTTGGTGTAAATTTTAACATCTGAGTTTAAATATCCATCATCATTCCCTTGGTTATAACTTTGCGTAAATCCTAAAGATAAACTTCGGCCTTTTAACCTAAATTTTCGAATAAGATTAATGCTACTTTCTATCTTTTCGTTTTTACCCGTATTGGTTTTAGTTTGTTTATTAGCATTTACAAGCGCATTAAGTTGGTTTCTATTTGTTGTTTCAAAAGTGCTATTATTAATAAATGAAGTTTGCGAACCACTTAACTTAAATTTTAAAGTTGTAAACGAGTCGAGGGCTAGGGTATAATTGCCCGAAAAATTATCGCCCTTTTTAAAATTATTAAATCTATTTTCTTGATTGTTAAAATAAAAGGTATCAGGCAAAATGTACTGGCTATAATTGGCATCAAAGCCACGTACAGTCATTTCTTTGTGCGAACCATTAAAACTAAAAGCATGTTTATCATTTTTTAACTTATCGCTATAGTGCGCGCCAACATACCAAGTTTGCGGAATTCCTCCACCATAAAACCCCATATTATCACCACTATAATACATGTATGTGTTTCCATCTTCACTCTCATACTCGGTCATTCCCGAACCTCCATATTTGTTTTGATCGTCCCAACTTAAACCCGTTTTATTGGTATTACTTGCTGCACCATAAAAAGATATTTTTTGCTTTTTATTAAACCTATTAAACATGGCATCGTGCTCATACCTGCTATCTGTGGCAACACCTGCACTTACTTTTCCAAAATAGCCTTTTTTGGCATCCTCTTTTAGTTTAAGATTTATGGTTTTATCACTTACGCCATCATCAATACCAGATATGGTGGCTTGTTCACTTTTTTTATCAAATACTTGTATGCTTTCTACTTGTGTTGCTTTAATATTTTTAGTAGCAATGGTTGGGTCGTCTCCAAAAAACTCTTCCCCATCAACCAAAACCTTTTTTACCTCTTTACCTTGTGCGGTAATTTTGCCATCCTTATCTACTTGTATGCCAGGCAATTTTTTCATCAGCTCTTCCACACTTGCATGTTTATTGGTTAAAAAACTATCAACTAAAAACTCGGTGGTATCGCCTTTAATTCTTATGGCATCTATCCTATCTCTAATAATTACTTCTTGCAAAAGTGTAGTTTTAGAAATCATATTTACCGTACCTACATCCGTAATTTGGCCCTCAGATAAAGTTAAAAAATCTTCGTAATCGGCAAAACCTGGCCTAGTAATTAACAGCCTAACTTTTTTTGCAGGCAAGTTGTTTATAGTAAATGCACCACGCTCGGTACTGTGCGTAAATCCTAAAATTACAGAATCAGTAGGATTAATAACCAACACACTGGTATAGGCTACAGACTTTAAGCTTACGGTGTCTTGCAAACTGCCTTTAATGCTTGCTGATTGTTGTGCATCAACATGATAAAACAGGCACAACATTATTACAACTACAATTAATTGTTTCATGGTTAAGTTAGGTTTAATAATTATTTGTAACGGGAATTAACAAAATAAATTTTACATTTTGGTTACATTTTCAAGCTGCTAAATTAAAAAATCGCTCAAAACCCAACAATACCTACTTATGGGTATTAAAATAAAAATCACTCCAACACAATTCTATTCTACTATTATCAAAAACATAGTTATTTTCGTTCGCTAAGTAAATCATCATTACAACATGAAAAAAAATACACTTTTGTTATTTGTAGTTTTATTGGTTATTACCAACTCGTTTAAACGGGCTGAAGAAATAAAATGGGTTGATTTTAACACTGGCTACAACATTGCAGTAAAAAAGAAAAAAATAATGCTAATTGATGTGTATACAGATTGGTGTGGATGGTGTAAAGTAATGGATAGGGAAACTTATGCTAAAAGCGAAATTGCCGAAATAATTAATAAAAACTTTGTGGCCATTAAGTTTAATCCAGAAACACCAAATGTAGTTTACAATTATAATGGTGGTAAATTTAATGGCAGAGGTTTGCGTGATACCATAAGCAACCGTAGAATAAATGGCTATCCAGCTACCTTATTTTTAAATACAAAAAATCAAAAATCAAATTTGGTATCTGGTTATTTAAATCCCGAAGAATTTAAGGCAGCCATAAATCATTCGTTAATTGAAATTGGCAAAACTACACAGAAATAAGCCACATGAACAACCAAATAATTGTATTAGAAAACATAAAACGTTATTTTAAAATTGGCGATGTAGAAGTGCAAGCCCTGCGAGGTGTAGATTTAATAATTAACAAAGGCGAGTATGTTGCATTAATGGGACCATCGGGTTCGGGCAAATCAACGTTAATGAATTTATTGGGCTGCCTTGATACACCAACTGCTGGCAAGTATTTATTAAACCAACAAGATGTTAGCCAAATGGATGATGATGAATTGGCCGAAATACGCAACAAAGAAATTGGATTTGTGTTTCAAACATTTAATTTGTTACCACGAAGTACCGCTTTAGATAATGTAGCATTGCCACTGGTGTATGCTGGAAAAAACAGAACCGAACGAACTGCTCTTGCTGAGGCTGTTTTAAACAGTGTTGGACTTGCAGATAGGGCGCATCATAAACCTAATGAACTTAGTGGTGGACAAAGACAACGTGTGGCTATAGCACGTGCGTTAATTAATAATCCATCCATCATTTTGGCCGATGAACCAACTGGAAATTTAGATACCAAAACCAGTTACGAAATTATGGAGCTTATTGAAAAAATACACGAACAAGGCAACACCGTAATTGTAGTTACCCACGAAGAAGATATTGCACTAAGGGCTAAAAGAATTGTTAGGCTAAGAGATGGTGTAGTAGAGAGTGATACATTAAATTAAGTTTACATTTTATTATTGTGGCCTGCCCAGTAAAGAAACTGTAAATCAGTTTTATGCAAAACTGCTAATATTTTCTTTATAGGATTAACCAAACTAAATCAAGTAGTTCGATTTTTAAAATCTTCTATTGATTAATTTGGGTTTAATTAGCAGTTGGTATTACGCAAGAGGCTAAAGCTAACCTCTTGTTTTTTGGCAGTAATTAATTCTATCAATATTAATGGATCATCCGTGTCAAAGGAAGTATTTTAAAAATGACATTCACTTACCTATCTCCAACTCTCGATACAAGCACCAAGCTTTAACCAAGCCAAGACATACTCGAGCAGGCTGTTAAATTATTATTGAATGTTTCAGCCGCTTCGAGTGATTGCTTAAGGAGCCTTTGCGTTGGGGCAATTGTATCGCGAAGTATAGTGCAACAACCTTTACTATCCAACTCCTACTCTCGATACAAGCACCATGCACAAGCCAACCCGAGGCTTACTCGAGCAGGCTGTTTATTTTCAATTTTAAGTTATAGCCGCTTCGAGTGATTGCTTAAGGGGCCTTTGCGTTGGGGCAATTGTATCGAGAAGTTTAGTTTAATAACCTTAACTATCCAACTCCTACTCTCGATACAAGCACCATGCACAAGCCAACCCGAGGCTTACTCGAGCAGGCTGTTTATTTTCAATTTTAAGTTATAGCCGCTTCGAGTGATTGCTTAAGGTGCCATTGCGTTGGGGACAATTGCATCGAGAAGTTTAGTGCAACAACCTTTACTACCCAACTCTTATTCTCCATTCAAGCACCATTTCTAGAACTTCCAAAACTTACTCGAGCAGGCTGTTAAATAATTTTATTAGCATTATACAGTATATAATTCAGCTAAGGGTAAATCATCAGGGGTGGTTATTTTAATATTGCGGTACTCGCCTTTTATTAAATGTATGGTATTACCAGCTGCTTCAAATACTGAGGCATCATCTGTAAAATGTGTTTGATAATTTATTTGCGAATAGGCATTTTTTAGTGCCATCAAATTAAAGGTTTGTGGGGTTTGTATCAAACAATATTTACTTCTATCTAATGCCACACAGGCATCACCATCAACCATGCGTATGCTATCTTTTAACGGAATAGATGTGATGGCACTTTGGTGTATTGCAGCTTCGCTAAAACTTAGGTTAATTGTTTGCGGGGTAACACATGGCCTTACACCATCATGCACTGCTACCAATCCTTGTGCATCATCCGGCAAAACAGCTAAACCATTTAACACCGAAAAAAAACGCTCGTTTCCTCCATACACAATGGTATGTGGTATTTTAAATTGGTAATCTTCGCACAATTGTTTCCAATAACTAACTTGGGTTAATGGCAACACCAAAATAATTTGTTTACAGGTTGCAAATTGCTTGATGGTATGCATTAAAACTGGCTTGCTTTTTAACAATAAAAACTGCTTTGCCACATTAGAACCCATACGCAAACCGCTACCTCCTGCTACTATTATTGCATAATTATTCATGCTTAATGGTCGGCAGTTTTACTTTTGCTAAATTTACTCTTTAACTTTACTGCAGGAACCCAAATTTTACTTAAAAAATATTTTAATGGACTACTTTTTTCAACATGCCAAACAGTGGTACGCGAATCTTCTAAAGGTTTTTCGTGGAGTGTATATGCATATGCAGCTATACTGGTGCGGTACTTACCTTCAGGAAAACGAATGGCATCGTAACCATGCAAAGTGTAACCACGGCAAAGCATAATTGCAAGGCGATTAAATGGCACATCAACTTCGGTTTTTACTCCTGTATCTGCATGTTCAAGACGCAATTCGCCACCATGTTCTTTTTTCCAATCTTTATTTATATACAACAATAAATTTAGGTTTCTAAACCATTTATCGTTTAATGGATGGTAGTTAAAATCTGCATGCATATCTAAAAAACTACCTGTTTTACCTTGGTGAATTCCTCCGCCATAAAATGCAGTATCCACAAAAACATCTTCGTTACTTACATACTTCAACCAAGTTTGAAAACGCTCTGAAATAAAATCTTGGTAAAGCTCTTCAAACAAACCACCCAACTCCCTAAATTTAGACTTTTCGAATTTGTTTTTTCCAAAAACATAATCTGCACTTGGGGTATCAATATCTGGTATTAAACTATACAATTGGGTAAGTTTGGCTTCGTCACAAAACCCATCAACAGCAAGGTGCGGAAATGCAACCGCGTTTAAAAAATCGTTTTTAAACTTATCCTTATTGGCTTCTATATATTCAAAATTAATCATACGTATTGTTGTTCATTTAAAACACAAATATGCAAATATCACAGCATATTTCAGCTAAATATAATTACACCGTCAAGAATAATTTACAATCGCATTCAATTACCATCAACCCAAACTAAACTATTTAAACATACTTTTGCAGTAAAGTTAATCGTTAAACAATACTTAAGTATTATTTGTTAGCCTATTGTGATATTAAAAATTAGAACACTTTTAACATATTTAGTTATTTTTTTAGGGATTGATGCGAGTGCACAAACCCTTAGCGGATTTGTAAAAGATTCGGCAACGGGCGAGGCATTAATTGGGGCTATTATTAAAACCAGCGATAGTAAAAAAGGCACAGCTACCGATACAAAAGGATTTTACAAACTAACTTTATCTAACGGCAACTACACCTTAATTGTTAGCCACTTAGGACACTCAAACATAGAAAAAAAT
>JAUCCO010000039.1:0-24828 GCA_034676125.1 Bacteroidia bacterium | reverse complement strand
AAAGTGAAACTTCAAGCTAAGAAAAGCACGAAGAGAAAATCCCCTCCCCAACTTTGTAATCTTTGTAACTTTGTAACCTTGTAATTAAAGAACCTCCTCAAGAAAGTGAAACTTCAAGCTAAGAAAAGCACCAAGAGAAAATCCCCTCCCCAACTTTCTAATCTTTGTAACCTTGTAATCCCAAAAACATCCTCAAGAAAGTGAAACTTCAAGCTAAGAAAAACATCTAGGAAAAATCCCCTTCCCCTCTCAATAGTATAAATCATTTTGTTGTTACTGAATTAGCCTTTAATTTGCGCAATCTTAAATTTAAAAAAACACATCAACACATGGCAACGGATAAGATATTAATTGTTGGCTCGCAAGGTCAAATTGGTTTAGAACTAACACAAGAATTACGTACAATTTATGGTAACGACAATGTAATTGCCAGCGATGTAAAAGCTCCAGAACAAAGCAACGGGCCTTTTGAAGCACTTGATGTAATGGACAAAAACAGCCTAAACGATGTGTTTAAAAAGCATAATGTTACGCAAGTATATTTATTGGCAGCCTTGTTATCTGCTACTGCCGAAAAAAATCCTCGTTTTGCTTGGGACCTAAACATGGAAGGTTTATTTAATGTACTTAATGCTGCCAAAGAAGGCATTCTAAATAAAGTATATTGGCCAAGTTCTATTGCAGTATTTGGACCAACAACTCCAAAACAAAACACACCACAATACACCGTAATGGAACCCAATACCATATACGGAATAAGCAAACAAGCGGGAGAGCGTTATTGCGAATATTACAACCAAAAATATGGTGTTGATGTGCGCAGCATTCGTTATCCAGGTTTAATTGGTCATAAAAGCGCACCAGGTGGCGGTACTACAGATTACGCTGTACACATTTACCACGAAGCTTTAAAAAATAAAACGTACGAATGTTTTTTAAGTGCCGAAACAGAATTGCCAATGATGTATATGCCCGATGCACTTAGAGCAACCATTAGTTTAATGGAAGCACCAGCAGAACAAGTAAAAATTAGGAGCAGCTATAATGTGGCAGGTATGAGTTTTAATCCTGAAGAAATTACTGCTGAAATTAAAAAACATATACCTGAGTTTAGCATAAGTTACAAACCAGATTTTAGACAAGCCATTGCTGATAGCTGGCCACAAAGTATTAATGATACAGAAGCCCGCGAACATTGGGGCTGGAAACCAGAATACGATTTAGCTAGCATGACCAAGGATATGTTAGATAATATAAAACTTCAACAAACAAGCTAAGCAGTTAAATTACATTAGCCAATTAAACCAATAACATTATAAATTACAATTGGTTAATGTTCTTTTAAATATTAAAATAAAAGATTTAATTGCCAACCATTATAAACCACATAAATATGAAAAAAACCTTTACTACATCAAAACTAATTGCAGTAATTTTATTGTTAATTGGTAATTTAAGCTACGCCCAAGACATAGAAATTACTTGGGGCAAAGAAGAAATAAACAAAAAGAAAGCAACCTATATTGGGGGAGTTATTGGTAGTGACCAAAATGGATACTTTTTTACTAGAGAAGTATATGGGGGTCTTTTTAGTGGCCCTACAAAAACATCTGTAATACGTAATAATATGGATCACGAAACCGAAAGCACATTCGAGTTACCTTCAAAAATTAATGGTAAAGATGCTGTACGTCAGGGATTATATCGAATTAATAATGAAACAGTACTTTTTTTATCACAACTGGATAAAAAGGCAGATGTAAACAAACTATACTATGTAAGTCTTAATAGTTCTGGAGAAAAAATAGAGGAAAAACTAGTTGATGAAATAAATTACAAAGGCCGCAAAGATAAAGGCAGCTTTGGTATACATTATTTGGATGATCAAAAACAGTTTTTAATAACCCACAATGAAGGTTACTCTAAAAAAGGAAACGAAGAGGTTAACTATAAGCTTTATACAGAAAAACTTAGTTTAATATGGGATAAAGCAATTGAATTGCCATATAAGGATAAAGCATTTTCAATATACGGATATCAAACAGACGACAACACAAATGTGTTTTTATATGGCTCTTTAACAATAGATAAAAAGACTGAAAGAAAAACTGTTTTTGCCTATTACCATAAAACACAAAAGCTAGAAGAAGTTGAAGTTGGATTTGGCAAAGCAGCAAGGGTATCTGATGTTAACTATAGTTATTATGATGGTGCATTGAACTTTACTGGTTTTTATTATGATACAAAAGGTGGAATACAAGGGGTTTGTATTACAAAAATCAATACCAATACATTAGAAACAATACTTGAAAAAAATGTTCCGTTCTCTAAAAAAGACTTACTATTGTTTACCACTGAAAGGAATGCAAAAAAAGGAAAGGGAATTATTCAAAATTTTGACATCAAAAATATTATAGTAAAAGAAAATGGTGATTTTTTTATTGTAGGCGAATCATATCAAGTTGTTGTTACAACATATACCGACCCAAAAACAGGAGTAACACGAACAACTTACACCTACTATTATAGAGATTTAATGGTAGTAAATGTTTCTAAAAACCTTGAAATCAAGTGGGTAAGTAAAGTGCCTAAAAATCAAGTTAGTGTTAATGATGGCGGAAGGTTTTCATCATTTGTACTTGCTTACAATGAAGAAAATTTCTACTTCTTATTTAACGATAATCCTAAAAATTTATCGCCCAAAACTAAACCAGAAAAAAAAGGAAAATACCTATGTGCAACTGCTAAAACCAAAAAATCAGTTGTTAACTTGGCTACCGTAAACTTAAAAAATGGAGAATTAGAAAACGAAATTTTCTTTAAATCTAAAAATAAGCACGCATTTATACCTAAGTATCAAGAAAGGCTTAATAGCAAACAAATATTAGTTTATGCCGAAAAAGGGAAATCTTATCAATTTGGCATTTTGAGTGTAGGTAAATAAACCTCAATTAGCATTAATCTTCAATTAAAATCGCCACTTAATACAAAATAATGTATTAAGTGACGACTTATTAAGTCGAAAAATCAAAATTAGTTATTCACCACGTTAGTCTAGATATAAAACAGGAATATTGATAAAGTAATACTGTTAAAATCAAAAAAAGCTACTATTATAACGGTACATAGCAAAGAATAAACGATAATAAACTATTGGTATATGCCGAATCGGGAAGATTTCCAATTTGGCGAATTAGAAACATATAAATTACAACTTACCCTTTTAAATTTAGCATGAAAAAAATAAACTATTGGTTATTTACAACCCAAGCCGTTTTTGCATTAATTCTATTATCTGGCTGTGCAACAATACTTAGCAACAACAATAATAGTGCTAACGGAGTATACATTAATAGTAATGTAGCCGATGCAAAAGTATTTAACGAGAAGAATCAACTAATCGGAACTACTCCTTTGTTTTATAAACTCTCTAAAGATCAAAGTATAGTAAAACTAAGTATAGAAAAGGAGAATTATGAAACACAAAAAATTCAGGTAATAAAATCTGAAAAAAACATTTTTGTATTTTTAGATGCCATGTTGCTTTGTATACCTTGTTTAGTTGATTATCCAACCGGTAATATTTATAAACTAAATCAAGATACTTTCTCGCTATCATTAAGGCGAATTTATGATGAAAAAGTAGAACGTGTTGATTTTCTTTTTGAAGAAACAAAATTTAAAATAGAAGATGGGCAAAGAGTTGGTATAAACATTAACGAACCTTTACATTTTAAAAAATCATCATTCAATACTTATTTCTTTAAAAGCAATTTATGCGAGAACCAAAAATATAGCAGGTATCAAATACTAAACTGTAACAGCACTTCCGAAGAACAAAACAACCTTATGCTTAATGGTAATACCATTCAAATTAATCCAACAATTAATACTTTAAAGGCAAATTATTTAAAATTAAAAGGCAAGTATGTTTCAAAAGTTGAAGCTAATATTACTTGGAAGTTTTATAAACGCTCTGGTAAAGTAATTAAAGAGGTAACAACTTCTCACAGTGTATCAAGCGATATTCTTGATGTGAAAAAATTACTAGCGCAGGTAGTAAATGAAGCCTTTTTAAATATCATGAATGATGATGAAAACTACGACCTTTTTATAAAAGAAAGCAAAAGCGAAGACGGGGAGATTAGCTTGTTTAACGAATTGGTTCTAAAAAAACAACCCACACCTTCATTTAGCAAAAACAAAGATTTAGTTGCCTATTTAATGAAAGGTGTAGTTACTGTAAAACAAAACGATGGACACGGTAGCGGTTTTTTTATATCAAATGATGGGTACTTAATTACCAATTACCATGTGGTTGAAAAAAACAAAAAAGTAAGTGTACAGCTTAACGAGTCGATAACATTAAATGCAGATGTAATTAGAACTGATGAAAGATATGATTTGGCATTATTAAAAGTAGATGGTTCCAATTTTAGGGGATTGGAGTTTATAAACTCTGATTCCGCACAAACTGGCGAAGATGTATTTGCAATTGGAACCCCTGGTGATGTTTCCTTAGGTCAATCAGTTACTAAAGGTATTATTAGTGGCAAGCGTAAAATTGCGAATAAAATATTTTTACAAACAGATGTTTCTATAAATGGCGGAAACAGCGGTGGGCCATTATTAAACGAGGATGGTAAAATTATTGGCATGGTAACCATGAAGCTTGTGGGACAAGGCATTGAAGGACTAGGGTTTTGTGTCCCTTCTAACGTAATCTTAGAAATGCTAAATATCAAAATTAAATAGCTCATGATTAAAAAAACACTCTTTGTCTTATTCATCCTAATCAATATTTCGGTGTTTGCACAAAAACGCAATAACCTGCAACTAATTGGGTTTGGATTTGACCAATGGTCTGAATATTACATTCCACTAGAATCACTTTCTCCTGAAGTTGGGAGATACAGCTATATAGTAGGCTACCAACGCCTAATTGGCAGCAAATTATCATTGGGTTTAACCTTTAACTATCTTTTTGGATTAAAAGACGAGCCGGTTTCTGGTTATTATGAATATAGCTATGCTCCAAAGTACATAAACGGTTATGAATTTGATAAAGGAAATTATACTTTAAATGCTTATTCGATAGGTTACGAATCGAAATATTATTTTGAAGAATTTGATGAAGACGGAGCTAACGCATTTTACCTTGGCTTCAATTATCAATATACCAATATAAATGAAACTATCAACGAAGTAACTTATAGGAAAATAAGCAATGCTTCTGATACCCAAACTCCAACTTTTGAGGAAATGAACTACGGCATAAATAAACTGGGCTTAAAGGTTGGTAAAACAGCCACAGGAACTTTTACATCAGATTTTGCTATTGGCATGTATCTTAATATGCCAACCGCAAATAAAGATTTAACTTGGAAATCACCAACTATTGTAAACTCCTTAAGTTTTAATATTACTTGGCTAATTGGCATCCCTTTTTAACTTGTTTAACACATAATATATATTGATACGTGTGTAATTTGTTTGGTATTTTTAATAACTCTTTTACAATTAATGCAGTAAATTAATATTGAAAAAAGATTTTAATACAACTAAATGGTTCACATTAAAATTAATTGATAATGATAAAAAAAATATTCTTTGTTCTATTTATATTAATTAACATTTCGGTGTTTGGCCAAAAGCGAAATAACGTGCAAATAGCTGGCTTAGCAATTGATGTATTTAGTATTCCTAACCGCGAAATTAACCCGTTTTTTAATAATTTTAGATACGTTGTTGCATACCAACGCTTGGTGGGTAATAGGTTATTATTAGGTGTAAACTACAGCCATGTTTATGGACACAAAGAAGAACCAGTTTCATACGATTATGGAGCATATAGCCCAGTAAAAATTCCAAACAAAACATTTTATTCGGCCAAATACAATACACGTGGATTTGGACTAGGTTATGAGTCGCGGTATTATTTTTCAGATTTTGATGAAGATGGAGCCAACTCATCATACATTGGTTTTAATTACCAACACACCCGTATTACCGAATTTTTAACGGATGCACTATACTATCAGAATAGTAGCCCAAGTACAGAAAAGTTTGATGACAATGTAAATTCAATCAATAGATTTGGCATAACTTACGGCATATCGGGTACTTTACTTTTGAATAGTGAATTTTCAGTAGGAGTATATTACAACATTGTAAATAAAAATCAAGAATGGAAATCGCCAATTAATTTTCTTGACTATAGCTTTAATTTAACATGGCTTATTGGCATACCATTTTAATAAATTAATTAAAAAACAAAAGTGATATCATTTAACAATAAGTATAAAATGTTAGATAAAAGTAATTTAAAAAATGTGTTTTTGATTTGCTGCTTATTAGTAACAACAAGTAGTTTTGCACAAAAGCGAAACAACCTACAATTAGTAGGATTTGGATACGACCAATGGTCGAATGATGATTATACAAAAGATGTAGGAGAATTTTTAGAAAGCGTTGGCAGATTCACCTATATTGCAGGTTACGAACGGCTTATTGGTGACCGCCTTGCTTTAGGCTTAACTTATCACTTTATCATACCATCAGTGGATAACACATTTTACGATTTTCAGAGCTATAGGCCACTTAGAAACCTCCCCTCCACTTATAGTAATACGTATTATTCATTTAGTGGCTTTAATATTGGGTACGACTCTAAATACTATTTCCAAGAATTTGATGAGGATGGTGCAAATGGTTTTTACATTGGATGTAATTATCAATATAGTACTATTACCGAAAGCGGAATTGTTAACTATGATTATAATACTTCACAAACTATGCTTCCACGCAACACCTACAACATACACCGATTGGGTATAAAAACTGGATTTACAATTTCGGATGACATATCTCAACAGTTTGGTATTGGTTTGTTTTATAATATGCCATCAAGCAACAAAGATTTAACATGGGTTTCTCCTGTGGGAGTAAATAACATCAGTTTTAATATTTCTTGGGTTGTAGGTATTCCCTTTTAATGTCGAAAGCATATTCAATATAGTCCAATCTCGGCTCGGGCTTCATTAAACTATTTTCATGTAGCATAGGCATTAACATTGTAAAAAAAAATGTTTGGACTAAAAAATAATAACAATTGGTATACCACAAATTGGGCTAATACAACTTAAAAATTGCATTAGCCCAATACTGTTTTATTTGTTAAAAAATATTATTCAATTACTTCTTCAACCCTTATTCCTGCAGATTTTACATACATTAAAGTATCATCACGCATGTTTTGTTCTAACTCAAACCTATAAAAACCTTGCTGCGGAAATTTAACTTTTTTAAATGCCGGAAATTGGTAATCATACATATCACCCAAGCCACTTCCTAGCCATTTGCCACTTTCGTTTGCTAATTTAATTTCTACCCTGCGTTGGTCGGTTTTTTTATCTGGGTTTAAGGTATTCACCATCATAAAAATATTGCTGTATTTGTAATCAGATGTAACACGAAGGTTTACATAAACATTGTACAACTTAGTGGTATCCTTAATGCGCACTTCAAACGGAAGCTTACTTTTATAAAACCAAGCATCACCTTCAATGTTTTTATTTTCATCAAACACACGACCAGGGTCGCATGATGCAAATGCAAACATTACCATTACTAAACCCAGAAAATAATTAACCTTTTTCATATTAAGCTGGCGGAGTATTGTCAGTTGGGCCACCGTTATTGTTATTACGGTTGCGGTTATTTTTAAAATTACGGTTACGATTTTGGTTATTACGTGGCTCGCGCGGTTGTGCATCTCCTTCTTTTGGCTCGCGTGGTGTTAATGGCGGTTTATTTTCTGCCCCTTCACGGTTAGTTGGTGGATTGTTTTCGCGTGGTGTGCGATTACGGTTATTGTTATTGCGGTTATTATTGGTATTTCGGTTTTTGTTTTCGCTTTGCGCACGAGGTTCTCTTGGCTCGCGTTTTGGCTGAGGTGTATTTACTGCACCTTCAGTTGTTACTGGAGTGTTTGTATTACGTGGCTCACGGCTACGATCGTTGGTGTTTTTATTACGGTTAGTATTTTCGCGACCACGATTTTTATTATTACGTTTTTGGTTTGATTTGCGTTCGTCTAATCGGGTTAAACTATCAACGCCCATATCATTCTGAAAATCTAAATCAACCTTAATAATTTCCTTTTTCTGAATAACCAATTCGGGTTTAATACCTTCTTTGTTTTGTTCCATGTAAGCTTTAACCTCGTCTACGGTTAAACTCAGCCATTCGCCACCAAACGCTTGCGGTGCAAACCACATTAATCGTTTTAAGATATCAGTTTTTACTTGGCGATAAGGACCATTTGCAAACTCAAGCACTAAATTATCATTATCCGGAAACTCTTTCCAAGCTTCAAGATAGGCATCTAACTCGTAGTTTAAACAGCATTTAAGTTTACCACATTGGCCCGAAAGCTTAAGTGGATTTAATGATAAATTTTGATAACGAGCTGCATTGGTATGCACCAATTTAAAATCGGTAAGCCAAGTGCTACAGCATAATTCTCGTCCACACGAACCTATTGCGCCCAAACGACCTGCCTCTTGGCGGTAACCAATTTGGCGCATTTCTATACGCACCTTAAACGAATCTGCAAGACGTTTTATTAATTCTCTAAAGTCTACACGATCATCGGCAGTGTAATAAAAAGTAGCTTTTCGTCTGTCGCCACGGTATTCTACATCGCTTAATTTCATTTGTAAACCCAGCTCCATGGCAATGCTTCGTGCTTTGTACATGGTAGGAATTTCTAATTCTAAATTTTCTTTGTAGCGCGCTTCATCATTCTCGGTAGCTCTTCTTAATATTTTAGGAAAAGGATGTGTTTCGTAATCGGTAATTCCAGCTTTTTTAAGTTGAAGTTTAACCAACTCTCCCTTTAGTGCTACTTTACCAATATCAAATCCACTTTCACTTTCTAAAACCACCAACTCATTGTTGGTAATATCTGCGTTATTTGAGTTTTGATAAAACTCTTTACGTGTTCCTTTAAACCTTACTTCTACAATATCAAAAGGTTTCATGTATGCTGGCAAATCCATGTCTACCAACCAATCATACGTATTTACTTTGTTACATCCACCGGTGCTACAGCCTCCACTGCTGCATCCACCTGTACTGCATCCACCTGAACCACAACCCATGTTGTTATATATATTTAAAAATACAGTTATAAATAAAGTGTTGTTTGTTAATTTAACTAAATCAACCCAACACCATTAATTAGCCTAACACAAAAAATCGTGTTAAGCAGCTTTCTGTTTGTTCAACAGCCTGCCAATATACAAAGAAAGATTTAAAAAGGTAATCTTCAAATCGGCATTACGCTCTAAATGCATCGAAGTTAAGTTAACTTCTTGCACAATAGGTGCTATATTATCCTCGGTTAATGCACTGCTAAACTTTTGTATAAAGTCAGTTTCTTGTTTGTTTAACCTCAATAATTTTTCATCTCCAAATTTATAAATCAAACAAGCACGAAGCATGTGTTGGCAATAAATTAGGTAACTTTTTAAAAACTCTCTTCCTTGTGCTGCGGCCTTCTCAACCCAAGGTGTTAAGTTTTCTAACTCCTTTCGCGAATTATAACACAACCGCATCCAAGAGCTAAACATTTCAAAATAATTAGCACTTCCGGCCTTTAATAAATTATTGGCATTTACTATACTGCCTTCGGCAATTCGGGCAATAGCACCCGCAATTTCAGGTTCGGTTTGATGCTGGTTTATTAAGTAATTAGTAATTTCATCCTCATGCAAATTTGGTATTCGCATGGTTTGCGTTCTAGAAAGTATAGTTGCAATAACCTTATCTGCATCTTGTGCCACCAAAATAATTAAAGTTTGCTCGGGTGGCTCTTCCAATAATTTTAATAATATGTTACCCTCCGCACGTAGGTATTCTGGCATCCAAATAATAACCGTTTTGTACTTTGCTTCGTAAGGTTTTAAACCCAACTTGCGCACCACATCTCTACATTCATCAGCGGTAATATTGCCTTGTTTTTTCCCTTCGCCATCAAGCACAGCAATCCAATCAGCCTCGCTTAAATATGCATTTTCGCCAAAAGCTTTGCGCCATTGTTCAATATAATCATTGCTTAATCTTTTCTTATCTATGGTAACAATAGGGAAAGTAAAATGCAAATCAGGATGAACTAATTTAGTATATTTAATGCATGATGGGCACGTGCCACAACTATCCGTATCGGTAGCATTTGGGCAATTTATATATTGGGCATAAGCCACTGCCAATGGCAATGCACCAACACCTTCGGCTCCTAAAAAAAGTTGCGTATGACTAATTCTACCACTTTTTACGGTGTGAATTAACTTATTTTTTATGTGTTGTTGTCCAACAATGTCTTTAAACTGCATAATTAAGGTGTAAAAATAACGTAATGTGTTGATTGATAAAAGTAAAACTTAAAACAACCTTACTTTGGCAAGTAATTGTTTGAAACAAACCGTTTTGTGTTTTCGTTAACTCATCAAGGTTTAACCACTGTGTTAAATAAAAGTGCATAATAACAAGTACAATTATTACCGTTTGTCGTATTAATAGTGTTCACTTTGTGTAACCCATTAATCAAACCAATAAAGTTATGTTCACAAAATCTATTCAAATAATTCCCGAAAACCTATGTTTATCATTCGACATGGACGAGGGCTTAAGCGATGAAGTAATGTCTGCATTATCAGAAGCAATTAACAACTCAGTTAAAGTTAAAGAAACCGAAGAGAAAATTACTGATAACAAGAACTAAATCCTTCGCTTAAATTTCTTTACGCAAACGTGCCACCGGAATATTAAGTTGTTCGCGGTATTTAGCCACTGTTCTGCGTGCTATATTATACCCTTTATCTTTTAAAATTTCCATCAAACGCTCGTCTGGCAAAGGTTTGCGTTTATCTTCTGCTTCAATAGCATCTTTTAAAATACTTTTCACCTCACGGCTACTTACCTCTTCTCCATCATCGTTGGTTATACCTTCACTAAAGAAAAACTTTAACGGAATTACCCCAAAATCTGTTTGTACATATTTACTATTAGCCACACGACTAATGGTAGAAATATCCAAACCAACCCTTTCTGCAATATCTTTTAAAATCATGGGTTTCATTTTGGTTTCATCACCATCAATAAAATACTCGTATTGCAAATGCAAAATAGCATTCATGGTGGTAAGTAAAGTATGCTGACGCTGCCTAATGCTATCAATAAACCAGCGGGCACTATCTAGTTTTTGTTTGATAAACTGTACCGTTTGTTTAAGCTCTTTAGTAGGTTTAGGATTTGCATCATAACCTTTTAAAGTTTCCATATAGTTGCGGCTAATCCTTAAATCAGGAGCATTACGAGCAGTAAGTTGCACCTCAAGTTTACCATCATTATTTAGCAGCACAAAATCAGGATTAATGTACTGAGGCTTCCCGGATGAAGCACTTTCACCAGGCTTTGGATTTAAATGCGTAATAACTGTAATGGCATCTTTTAGGTCAAGATCTGTAATTTTATAATGCTTAATTAGCTTATCGTAATGCTTTTTGGTAAAATCGTCAAAGTGGTCGCGTATTATATTTTCAGCTAAAACCACCTCTCTTTTATCATGATTTTTACGTCTTAATTGTAGCACTAAACATTCTTGTAACGATGTTGCTCCAATACCTGCGGGATCAAGCGTTTGTATTTTAGCTAAACATGCTTGCATTTCTTCCATGCTTACATCTACGTTTTGTCCAAAAGCTAAATCATTAATCATCGCATCTAAATCTCTACGCAAATAGCCATCATCATCAATAGTACCAATTATTTGTGTACCAATTAACTCCTCACGCTCATTTGTTGCAATGGAGATAAATTGTTGCATTAATCCATCATGAAAACTAGCAGCGGCTGCAAACGGAATATCTTTACGCTCTTCTTCTCCACCTTCATCACTTAAATGAAAACCGTCAGAATCATAATCATCATTCACATATTCTTTCACATCAAAAGTGTCATCTGCAATATAATCCTCAACCGAAACATTTTCTTCGGCCTCAGTTCCCTCAGCAATTTCCACTTCGTTTTCAACTTGTTCTTTTGGAGCAGCATCTTCATCATCACCTTTTAAAAGCGCTGGGTTTTCTATCAATTCATCATCAATACGTTGCTGTAAATCAACGGCATTAAGTTGCAATAGTTTAATAAACTGTATTTGCTGCGGAGAGAGCTTTTGTAACTGTTTTTGATGTAATCCTTGTTTTAACATAAGGGTGATTTAAAAAAATTATGCCAATGTTTGTAAAAGTACATAAACACAAGTAGTAAATATTGTTATTTTCGCACTTTATTTAATTAGCAACAAAAGTAACAAATGTATATTAAAGATTTAAGCAAATACCAAGGCCAAGAAATTACCTTAAAAGGTTGGGCTGCTAACAAAAGAGAAAGTAAGGGTTTAGTATTTATTCTTTTACGCGATGGAACAGGCATGTGCCAATGTGTTGTTGATGCAAATTTAGTAAGCGAAAATATTTTTAATGATGCAAAAAAGGCCACTTTAGAAACTTCATTAACCATAACAGGTAAAATTGTAAAAGACGAAAAGCAAGTAGGCGGATACGAATTACAAGCCACCAATATTGAGTTAATACAAGTTGCCAGCGATTACCCAATTGCTAAAAAAGAGCATGGGGTTGAGTTTTTAATGGATAACCGCCATTTATGGTTACGCAGCCAGCGCCAATGGGCAATTATGCGCATTAGAAATACCATTATTTTTGCTATTCATAAGTTTTTTCAAGGCCAAGGTTTTATACAAATGGATGCACCTTTATTTACAGGTAATGCTGTAGAGGGAACTTCAACATTGTTTGAAACTGATTTTTATGGCGAGCCAGCTTATTTGTCTCAATCGGGCCAATTATATGGCGAAGCAATGGCTATGGCACATAATAAAATTTATACTTTTGGACCAACTTTTAGAGCCGAAAAAAGTAAAACACGCAGACATTTATCTGAGTTTTGGATGATAGAGCCTGAAATGGCTTTTCATGATAACAATGATAACATGGATGTAATTGAACAATTTTTACGTGCAGTAGTATTAGATGTATTGGCTACTAACCAGGCCGAGTTAGAACTAATTGGTAGAGATACCAGTCTTTTACAAAACATTGTTAAACCTTTTCCTCGATTAACATACGATGAAGCAGTGAAAATTATTAAGGGTGAAGTTGATGTTGATGGTGTAAATGCCATTGCAAGTTTAGAAACTGAACTTGACAATGTTAAAACTCAAATTTTAGCTGCACAAACTGAAATTAAAGACCGCGAAGAAAAAATTAAAACTCCTGGAATGAAAAAAGGAGAAATAGGTTTTAACCAAGCAAAAATTGACAAACTAAAACAAGAACTTGCTGATTTGGAAGAGCAAGAACGCAACATACCACAATGGCTAAATAGTGCACGTACTTTTGAGTATGGAAATGATTTTGGTGGTAGTGATGAAACTGTTTTAACCCGTTTGTTTGATAGACCAATTATGGTTTACAACTGGCCACATGAAGTAAAAGCATTTTACTTAAAACGTGATGCAGAAAATAGCCAATTTGCTCGTGGTGTAGATACTTTAGCACCCGAAGGTTATGGCGAAATTGTAGGTGGTGGTGAGCGTGAAACAGACTTAGGTTTATTAATTGAAAAAATTAACGAACATAAATTACCAATGGAAGCTTTTGAGTGGTATTTAGACTTACGCAGGTTTGGCTCGGTGCCACATGCTGGTTTTGGGTTAGGCCTTGAGCGTTTGGTAACTTGGGTTTGCAAACTACCGCATGTTCGCGAAAGCATTCCTTTTCCACGCATGTATGGAAGATTAAAGCCATAATGATAAAAAAACAACACTTACTAATATGGCTTGTGTTCTTTATAGCCCCAGTATTATGCTTTGGGCAAAATAGAGACACAGCCTATATTAAAGGTTTTGATAGGCTATACAATGTACAAATGTACTCTTACCTTACAGATATAAGCTTATTGGTAAACCCATTTGGAAAAACTAAGGATTATGGAATATCATTGCAGCCAAATGTTAAAGGGCAAGTTGGATTAGCTTTAGGATTTCAGAATTTTACTGTAGCATTTAGTGTGCAAATACCTGGCACCGAAAACAACGAAATTAGGTATGGAAAAAGCAAATATTACGATTTTTCGTTTGGTTACTACCAACGCAAATTTGGTGGCGAAATTTATTACAGAAACTTTCAAGGAATGTTGCGCAAAGCAAATGATTTTAGTGCAGAAACGATTAGGCCAGATATATATGTAAACAATGGTGGGTTAAATGTTTTTTACGCGGCCAATCATGAAAAGTTTTCTATGCGGTCTGCATTTTCGCAGCAAGAGCAACAAATAAAATCAGCTGGGTCTTTTGTGTTATTATCCAATATTCAATTTAGAAGTTTAATTGCCGATAGGTCTATTATACCGAGCTCAATAGATAAAGATAGTATTTTTTCGGATTTAAGAGGGCTAAAAGACATGCGCTTTTATACCATAAGTTTTAGGCCTGGTTATGCCTATAATTTTGTTACTAGAGGGGGCAAATGGTTTTTCACTCCATCAGCATTTGTAGGAATGGGCACAGGTTGGTACACCTCAAAATCTGCGGTGGGTTACAAAAGCGGATTGCCTGTTGAGTTAACTTTTCACTCAAAAGTTTTTGCAGGGTTTAATCACGACAAATGGTTTTTAAGTATATTTTATGCTTACGATGGTAATATTGATTTTTTTAAGAACAGTTATGTAAATTTAAATACACATACCGTAGGCTTAAATTTGGCATACAGATTAAAAAGTATAGGCATAAAATCTAAATGGTTGTAGTAAAAAAAATAGCACTTTTTATATTGGCGATAACCATAGGAACCAACCTATTTGCACAGCAAAAAAACTTTGTAATGCGAACCATGGATTGGGGTTACAAAATAGTGCAAGGCGATTCTGCTAATCCAAAAAAAAAGTACTTCTTTATCATTCCATTTGCATCATATAAACCAGAAACACGTTGGCAAGGCGGTATGTCGTTTTCGCACTTTTTTAGGGCTAAAAATAATGATAGTTTAACCCGTCCATCTGTGGTAAGATTAAACTTAAGCTATACCCAAAATCATCAATACAGCATTAGGCCAATGTTTGATGTATTTACCAATAAAAACAAGTACAGTTTGCGTGGCCAAATGCAATACACCAAATTTATAGAAAACTATTGGGGAATTGGGCAGAACAGTTTTTATGCAAACAAAGAATTGTATAGCTTTAATCAATACAAAATAAATATTAAGGCCACACGCTTAATTAAAAAAGGATTTTACGCAGGTATTCAGGTAGATTTTGAAAACCTTTATAACGTATCAAACCAAAATGTAAGTTTAATGGCCTTATCGGATATTGAGGGCACAAAAGGATACCACAGTTTGGGCTTAGGGCCAGTAATAACTTTTGATAACCGTAACCATATCTATTTTCCTACAAAAGGACATATTATTGATATTTCATCAACCATACATCATAAACAATTGGGCAGCAGCAGCACCTTTGCTAACTTAAATATTGATGCCCGAAAATATGTAAGACTGTGGAAAGAAAATGTGCTCGCTTTTCAAACCTATGCATTATTTAACCAAGGCAATGTACCATATAGGTTATTAGGAACTTTGGGCAACGAAAGTTATTTTAGGGGATATTATTATGGCAGATTTCGTGATTTAAATGCACTCACATTTCAAACAGAATTACGCAAACAAATTTGGGGGCCATTAAGCATGGTAGCATTTGGTGGTGTAGGAAATGTAGCCTCGCAAATTGGCAATTTAAACAAAAATGTTAAGGCTATGTATGGCGTAGGACTTAGGTTTAAAGCCATACCACGCGAAAAAATAAACTTTAGATTTGATTATGCCATTGGCGAAAATGGCAGAGAGGCCTTTTATGTAACATTAAACGAAGCCTTTTAAAGGTTTGTAAATTAGTTCTTAAAGTTGTTTTATTCCTTTGCTTAATCCATTAGTTTTTCTCACCTTTGCCAACTTAAAAAATCAGCACCTGAATAATATAATCGAAATAAAACCGCTGCTTGAAGCTGCCGTTAAGCCAAACATAGTAATTACCACGCACCACAAACCCGATGCTGATGCTTTGGGTTCTTCGCTTGGGCTGTATAATTATTTAATTTTAAAAGGATTAAATCCGGTTGTAGTTTCACCTACAGATTATGGCGAATTTTTAAAATGGATGCCAAATGAGCAAACAGTTGTTAATTTTGAAGCCGAACCAGATAAAGCTGCTAGCTTAGTTGCCAATGCCGATTTAATTTTTTGCTTAGATTTTAATGCACTTAAACGTATCAATAAACTTGGCGAATTAGTAGCAACTAGTAAAGCAAAAAAAGTGATGATTGACCATCATTTAGAGCCAGAAGATTTTGCAGTTTACCACTTACACAATGCACAACGTAGCAGCACATGCGAGTTGGTGTTTGAAATGATTGAAATTTTTGGTGATGAAGATTTGGTGAATGAAGATATAGCCAATTGTTTGTATGCAGGTATTATGACAGATACTGCATCGTTTAAACACGGAAGCACCTACCCTAGCACACATAAAGTAGCTGCAAAGTTGCTTGCCAAAGGTGCTAAACCAAATTTAGTTTACGAGCATATTTACGATAATTTTTCTTTTGATAGAATGCGTTTTATAGGTTATTGCCTAAACGAAAAAATGCAATTGCTAAAAGAGTATAACACTGCCTTAATGTGTATTACTGCCGAAGAGCTTAAACGCTTTAATATTATTACAGGTGATACCGAAGGATTAGTTAATTATGGATTAGCCATTAGAGGAATTAAGTTTTCGGTACTAATTGTTGATAGAACCGAAGCTTGCAAAATGAGTTTTAGAAGTAAAGGAAATTTTCCTGCAAACGAATTTGCGCGCAATCACTTTAGTGGTGGCGGGCATTTTAATGCAGCCGGTGGCGAGAGCAAAGAATCATTAGAAATTACAGAAGCTAAATTTAAAGAAGCCTTAAAAGAGTACAAACATTTATTAGTTTAATTAGAAAGAAAAAAGATGAAAAAGTCAATATACCTAATAGCTGCTATGGCGGCTTTATTTACCGTTGCTTGCAACGAGTACAAAACAACCGAAAGCGGTTTAAAATACCGCATTATTACTGATAACAAAGATGGAAAAGCTGTAGATGGCGACACCAATGCTGTGTTATTTATGAACTACAAATTAGCTGTTGAATCTAGCGACTCTACATTGGTAGAAACGTTTACTAAAAATAGCCCTGTTTACATTCCTGTGGTTGAACCTAATTTCCGCAAAATATTTGAATTATTAAGTGTTGGTGATAGTGCCGAATTAGTAATTAATGCAGACACATTTTTTATGAATAGTTTTGGTCAAAGTCGTCCAGAATGGATTACCGCAGGCGATAACATTAAGTTTATTGTTAAGGTGGTTGATATTATGAACCAACAAGAAATTATGAATAAAGAAAGAGAAGATATGGCTAAATTGCAAGCGGCAGATTCGATTGCGTTTAATCAAATGATATCGACTTTACCGAATGTTAAAAAAACTGAAAGCGGATTACAATACGTAATTGAAAAAGTTGGTAAAGGAAAAGCTGCAAAAAAGGGGGATACAGTAAAAGTATTGTACAAAGGCAGTTTATTAAACGGACAAGTATTTGATGAAAACTTAACCGAAGGAATAACTTTCCCTGTTGGTTTAGGACAAGTAATACCAGGCTGGGACGAGATGTTACAACTAATGAAAGAAGGCGATAAATTTAAAGCAGTTATTCCTTGGACAATTGCTTATGGCAACAGAGGCAACGGACCAATTCCACCATTTAGCAGCTTAGTGTTTGAAATGGAATTGGTTAAAGTTAACTAATTTTACACGTTAAAAATTTACATATGAAACACCTGTTTTTAGTATTATTAAGCTTGTGTGGTTTGGCTAATGTTAAGGCCCAATACACTCCTGCAATTACTAAGGCAGGTGTTTTGTTTTACCAAATATTACCAGTTAACGATTCGTTAAACAAGCGTAAAACAGTTGATATCGACTTATTAGATATTGATTACCGAATGGCAATCGCCTCAAACGACTCTGTTTTAGCCGAAACTTTTACCCAAAACCAACCCGTTACTGTTCCTGCATCGCACCCAAGTTTTAATGGTATTTTTAAACAAATGAAAAAAGGCGACCGTGTTACTATTGTAATTATGGCCGACTCGTTTTACAAACAGACCATCAATACCTATTTGCCACCTTACCTTAAACCAACAGATAGTTTAAGTTTTTTCATTAAGGTTCACGACATTATGAATGAAGCTGAATTTATAGAAAAAGAGCAACAAAAAGGGCAAGTAGAAGCACGTAAAGATTCTATCCGATTTGCAGAATATGTATCGATGTACCAACGGATAAAAAAAACAAATACTGGCTTACATTATGTGGTAACTGCTCCTGGCACAGGCAAGCAAGCTACCAATGGCAGTAAGGTTACCGTAAAGTATCGTGGTTATTTTATGAGTGGTAAAGTATTTGAAAGCAATATGCAAGGATATACTTTTACGTTAGGAAGCAAAGAAGTAATAAGAGGTTGGAATGAAGGTGTTTTACTGATGCGTGAAGGTGCACGTTACAAATTTATTATTCCGCCAAGTTTGGCTTATGGCAGCAGTGGTGCCAATACTATTGATCCATATACATCAATAGTTTTTGATATAGAATTAATAAGTGTGGAGTAATTAAACATCACACCAACATTAAAAAATTGTTCGTTTTTTGAACACTAATTTATAACCTATATATTTGTTTATTCAATCAAAAATAATAACATCATTTTAACATGAAAAAAATTATTGGAACATTATTATTAGCTGCATTATCAGGCGGTGTATTTGCGCAACAAGCTAAACCAAAACCTGCAACAAAACCAAAGACAACAGCTACTAAACCAAAACAAAGTACAACCACCCATCAACCCAAAAAAATGGAATTGAATAAAGAATATACAACCGCATCTGGGCTAAAATATAAAATTACCCAAAAAGGAACAGGAACAAAAGCGGCAGCAGGATCAAAAGTTACGGTTCATTACACGGGTACTTTAACCGATGGAAAAAAGTTTGACAGTAGCCACGATAGAAATCAACCCATATCTTTTACCTTAGGCCAAGGCCAAGTTATTAAAGGCTGGGACGAAGGTATTGCCTTATTACAAGTGGGCGATAAAGCACTTTTTACCATTCCACCTGCAATTGCTTATGGTGCAAATGGTGCTGGAGGTGTTATTCCACCAAATGCTACCTTATTGTTTGAAGTAGAATTACTTGATGTAAAAGAGCCTATTAAACCTTGGGATATAAAAAGTACAGATACCGTTACAACTGCAAGTGGCTTACAATATATTGTGGTTGAAAAAACAAAAAATACCGATGCTGTAATACCTCAATCTGGCCAAACGGTTGATGTGCATTACACTGGTTTTTTATTAAACGGAAAAGTATTCGATTCTTCTGTTGAAAGAGGACAACCATTTAGTTTTGAATTAGGACAAGGACGTGTAATTAAAGGCTGGGACGAAGGTTTAGCATTAATGCAAGTTGGCGATAAATTACGTTTAATTATTCCTTCATCTTTAGGATATGGACCAAATGGTGCAGGTGGACAAATTCCGCCAAACGCAACTTTAGTGTTTGATGTGGAGTTAATAAACGTTAAATAAAATTTAGTTTAATAAAAATTTAAGCGGCTGTTGCGTGATGTAACAGCCGTTTTTTTGTGTAATTAATCTAACGCCTAATAAGTATATTCGCTGCATGAAAAACACGCTAATTACACTTACTTCTATAATTATTGCTATGGTTACTTTTAGCAGTTGCTCACAAACAAAAGCAATAGAAAGCAAACCTTGGGATATTACCACAACCGATACCATTACTACTGCAACAGGCTTAAAATACTTGGTAGTAGAAAAAGGTACTAGCACCGTAAAAGCCGAAAAGGGAAATATTGTAGATGTACATTATACCGGCTTTTTAGAGAATGGAAAAGTATTTGATTCATCGCTCGAAAGATTAAACCCAATTAGTTTTCAATTGGGCACTGGCAGTGTAATTAAGGGCTGGGATGAAGGTATAGAACTAATGCACATTGGAGATAAACTTCGCTTAATTATTCCATCAGATTTAGGTTATGGCGCACATGGTGGTGGCACAGATATACCACCACATGCTACCTTAATTTTTGATGTGGAGTTGATGAATGTGAGGTAGGGTAATAAATCAAAACACGTCCAAAATAATCAATAAAAAACCCGAATCACATTACTGCGATTCGGGTTTTTTAAATTATAAACTATTGGTATAGTCTAGTACATGCCGTCCATTCCACCTGGCATTCCGCCTGGCATTGATGGACCTTTGTCTTCTTTTTCTTCTACTAAGGCACACTCGGTAGTTAAAATCATAGCGGCAGCACTTGCTGCATTTTGTAATGCTACACGGCTAACTTTAGTTGGATCAATTACACCTGCACCAATTAAGTTTTCGTACTTATCGGTACGTGCATTGTAACCAAAATCGCCTTTACCTTCGCGCACTTTATTAACTACTACACTGCCTTCGCCACCTGCATTAGCAACTATTTGACGCAACGGCTCTTCAACTGCACGCTTAATAATTGCAATACCTGTAATCTCATCTTCGTTTAAGCCTTTAATGTTTTCTAAAGCCTCAATTGCACGAATGTATGCAACACCTCCACCAGCAACTACACCTTCTTCTATAGCAGCACGGGTAGCATTTAATGCATCGTCAACACGGTCTTTCTTTTCTTTCATTTCAACCTCGGTAGCAGCACCAATGTATAACACTGCAACACCACCAGCCAATTTAGCTAAACGCTCTTGTAATTTTTCTTTGTCGTAATCGCTAGTTGTAGATTCTATTTGCGATTTAATTTGGTTTACGCGGCCAGTAATATCAGCTTTAGCACCAGCACCATTTATAATGGTAGTGTTGTCTTTGTCAATCGTAATTTTCTCAGCCCTGCCTAACATCGTAATATCAGCAGCATCTAATTTAAAACCGCGCTCTTCGCTAATTACTGTACCACCTGTAAGTATTGCAATATCTTCAAGCATTGCTTTTCTTCTATCGCCAAAACCAGGAGCTTTAACAGCAGCAATTTTTAACGAACCACGTAATTTATTAACTACTAAAGTTGCTAAAGCTTCGCCTTCTACATCTTCAGCAATAATTAATAATGGTTTACCAGTTTGCACTACTGCTTCTAATACTGGTAAAATTTCTTTCATGTTACTTACTTTTTTATCAGTAATTAAAATGTAAGGAGATTCTAGATCTACTTCCATTTTCTCCGCATTAGTAACAAAATATGGTGATAAGTAACCACGGTCAAACTGCATGCCTTCAACAGTTTTTACCTCTGTTTCGGTACCTTTAGCTTCTTCTACAGTAATTACACCCTCTTTACCAACTTTGGCCATTGCATCAGCTATTAAAGTACCAATAACTTCATCGTTATTAGCCGAAATAGATGCAATTTGTTGAATCTTGTTGTTATCATCACCAACTACTTGGCTTTGTACTTTAAGGTTTGCTACAATTGCTTCAACAGCTTTATCAATACCACGCTTTAAATCCATTGGATTAGCACCAGCGGCAACATTTTTTAAACCAGCAGCAACAATTGCTTGGGCCAAAACAGTTGCCGTTGTAGTTCCATCACCAGCTATATCAGCGGTTTTGCTTGCTACTTCTTTAACCATTTGTGCACCCATGTTTTCAATTGGGTCTTTTAATTCAATTTCTTTAGCCACCGAAACACCATCTTTAGTAACAGTAGGTGAACCAAATTTTTTATCGATAACCACATTACGTCCTTTAGGACCTAAAGTAACTTTTACTGCATTTGCTAATGCATCAACACCACGTTTTAAACCATCACGGGCTTCTACGTTATATAAAATTTTCTTAGCCATTTTAATTTTTTAGTTAATTTAATTTGTTTGTTTTGGGTTGATTAAAATACTGTTTAGTAGAATAAAAAAACTACACCTAACAATTATTAAACCCTTAATTTTTTTTGAATTGATTAAACTATTGCGAAAATATCTGCTTCGCGCATAATTAAATAATCTTTACCTTCAACGGTAATTTCGGTACCGGCATATTTACCGTATAACACGCTGTCGCCAGCTTTAACGGTCATTGGCTCATCTTTTTTGCCACTTCCTACAGCTACTACAATACCTTTTTGTGGTTTTTCTTTAGCCGTATCAGGAATGATAATACCGCCAATTGTTTTCTCTTCTGCTGCAGCTGGTTCAACTAGAACTCTATCTGCTAATGGTTTAAGACTTACTGACATATAGTTTTTTATGTATTTTGTTGTTTAGAATAAAACGATACTTGCAACTATCCACTTTTATGCCAATAGCAAAATGCTGCCAATATTGAGGTAGGCAAACTAAAATTGTCAGGCATGAGGTAAAAATATGTCATGCAACTATATATTTGTTAAAGTTGACTAATAGGAAAAACCCACCATGTTAAGCCAAGAGCAACATATGATAGAAGGATGTATTGATGGAAAGCGTAGCTTCCAGAAAATGCTCTATGATAGGTTTGCATCAAAAATGCTTGGCGTGTGTATGCGTTATGCAAAAGACCGTGCTGAAGCAGAAGACATGCTACAAGAAGGATTTATAAAGGTGTTTCAAAACATTGCTCGCTTTAAACATGAAGGTAGTTTTGAAGGTTGGATTAGGCGTATAATGGTGTTTACCGCAATTAATTGTTTTAAACAAAGATGCCGACAGTTTAAAGAAACCTTGGATATGGAGTTTTATGATGCTCCTTTTGAGGATGATATTGTTTCAAAAATATCAACCAAAGAAATTATCACCCTGGTACAACAACTACCTGAAGGATACCGATTGGTATTTAACCTTTATGCCATAGAAGGATATACACATAAAGAAATAAGCGAAATGACCGGTATTGCAATTGGTACATCAAAATCGCAATACTCGCGCGCCCGTTTAGCCATGCAACAACTATTAGCAAAACATTACCATATTTTAAATGAGCCTTTTAGGGAACCAAAATAACGAATTTGAAAAGAAGTTGAAACAACGGCTTAACGATACAGATTATAAACCATCTGACTCGTTGTGGGACCGTATTGACCAAGAAGTAAACCGACCAGATTTTGAACAAAAAATGGAAGGTAAGGTTGGTAACTATTCACTTAAGCCTAGCCCACAAACTTGGGAGCAAATTGAGGCACAATTACCACCAGAACCAAGTGGCAAAAACCACCGTAAAATATTGTGGATTCCATTTACTGTTTTATTGTTTTTAGGTAGCTTTGGTGTTGGCTATTTTTTAAATTGGGGTGATGCAATTAACAACAACGGTTTAACAGAAAATAGTGAGCCAATTAACTCAACAAAAAATAATGTTGAACCTGGCTCTAATAACGAAATAGCTCAACCAAAAAACAATAAAACCACACCAATCCAAAGTACCGATAAAAACAATGAGCCAAATCAACCACAAAAAATAAGAACTACTCCCCTACCTGAAAACTCTCAACAAAAAAAGGCTCATCCCATAGCACCAAAAACAACTAGAAACAATTACAAAAATGGTGTTGACGCAAAATCAACACCATTAAAGTTAAACCAGGTTAAAGCCAACCTAAACACTGGTGAGGTAAAGCAAATAACTACAA
Organism: Bacteroidia bacterium; assembly: GCA_034676125.1. GTDB lineage: Bacteria > Bacteroidota > Bacteroidia > UKL13-3 > UKL13-3 > UBA6183. The sequence goes on along the minus strand of JAUCCO010000039.1, from coordinate 975 downwards.
ATAATATAGCTGCTGATAATATTGATATCAAAGGTGGTAATAGTATACAACCTACTATTGCTAGCATTACAAACAATACACAAATTACCGAAACCACAGAGCCCGTAATGCTACAACCTAAAACCATTACTGAAACAGTTATTGAAACCAACTTGGCCGATAGCACCACTAAAGGTAAGCCATTAAATAGCTTTGCTAATAATGTAGCCGATACAAACACTACCGTTAAATTATTAGAAGACAATAGTGGTGATCAGAACCCTTCAAAGTTATCAATAAGTATAATGGTTGGTGCACACTATAGCCTTATGCAATTAAGCACCAACAACCCAAGCTTACAGCAACATGTTGATTTGCGGAACCAAATAGAATCGCCAAGAGTGGATTGGAGTGGTGGTTTTTTAATTGATTACGAATGGAAAAAATTACTATTTTCTACAGGCGTGCAAATTACCAGCTTTAGTATGGATATGAAATACGGCACAACTGCGCCAACGCAAGCCATGCAAACCGAAGGCAATAGTAAAGTTGCCACCACCGACTCGGTAACAGCGAATGGTGCAATAGATACACGAATAAAATACAGCTGGAATGAAATTCCGATTTTGGTAACTTACCGCTTTACACCCACCAAACGATTAGGCATAGAGGCTAAAGTAGGGATTAGTTACGCAATAATTAGTACGATAGATGCGGCATTGGTTGGACCAAATAATGTTGGTGTATTTTTAGTTAAAAATAAAGAGTCGTTTCCTTATTTAACCAATAGCTTTTTTGCACAAACTTATTTAGGAGTATCATATCAAATAAACCCAGCCATTACACTTACATGTATGCCTTATTTGCGGTATAGTTTAAATGATATTTCGGGAGCTAATTATGCAGTAAAACAACAACCTTACATGATTGGGTTAAGCTTAGGTTTACGCAAACATTTTTAAACCCTATTATATTTTTTTGATGCTACAAAAGTAG
>JAUCCO010000038.1:0-25412 GCA_034676125.1 Bacteroidia bacterium | reverse complement strand
ATTAAGGTTAAAGCATTGTTTCTAACGTCTTGTTTTAAGTCAAGGGTTTGTTTAAGCTCATCCTTAATTGTAGTGGTTTGACTGTTATCTTTTGCATGTATGGCTGCTACAAGTTGGTTGGTTTGTACTTGCGATATTTTATTTAACGAGTCGTAACTAAGTTGATGGGCTTGTATGTTGTTGGCATAGGCTTCGTTTTTTATTGATTTATTTAATTGTGCTTCATTAAAAAATATAGGTGCATTGTAAAACATGTAAAACGAAAACACCAAAGCACCAATCAATAAAATTAAAAATTGCATAGGTACTTTCACCAAGCCATTCATTAATAACCCAATCTGACTTTCTTTAACACTTTTGGCCGTTAGGTATCGTCCCACTTGGCTTTGGTCGGTGCCAAAGTAGGAGAGGGCTAAGAAAAAACCACCAATTACACCACTCCAAATATTGTATTTATCTTTCCACCAGGCACTGTCGGTTACATCAATTTTAGTTTCAATAATATTTAGTTTACCCATTTTGCCAGCTACTTGCAAAGCATCTGTAAAACCAACACCATCTGGTAATAAATGTACCACCATGTATCCAGCTAAAAACATGCCTATAAAAACAATAAATAGCTGTTGCATTTGGGTGTAAGCAACGGCTTTTGCTCCACCTGCAATGGTGTATATAATTAACACGCCACCCATTACTAAATTGGTGATGTATATATTCCAACCCATTAAAGATGATAAAATGATTGATGGTGCGTAAATGCTTATTCCTGTAGATAATCCGCGAGAAACTAAAAACAACAATGAAGTTAATGTTCGGGTTCGATTATCAAAACGTTGTTCTAAATACTCGTAAGCGGTATATACTTTTAGTTTATGGTAAATAGGCACAAAAGTGATGCATAAAACCACCATGGCCAAAGGCAATCCAAAATAATATTGTACAAAACGCATTCCGTCTGTATAAGCTTGCCCTGGTGCTGATAAAAATGTAATGGCACTGGCTTGCGTACCCATAATAGAAAGCAAAATTAAAAACCAACTCATGGAGTTATTGCTTTTAAAATAACTGTCTAAGTTTTTTTCGTGCTTACTTTTATAAACACCGTATGCAATAACTGCAATTAGGGTAATAAGAAGTACAATCCAATCTAAATAACTCATGAAAAATATTGGGTAAATATATAAAACAAAATCACCTCTGTTACTAGGGCAGCAACAACAGTAATATACCAAATGTTAATTTTTTCTTCTTTCATAAGTGTAAAATATATTACAAGGTTAAGGTTTGCTAAATTACAAGGTTACGAAGTTAAGAGGGTTTGCTAAATTACAAGGTTACAAGGTTATGAAAGATTACAAGGTTAAGAGGGTTTTCTAAACATTGTAACCTCTCCTAATCATAGCTCAACTTCGCGCAGCCAACTTTGTAATCTTTGTAACTTTGTAATCTTTTAATCGTTGTTATTTCTAAACATTATCACTTCAACATCGCGCAGCCAACTTTGTAATCTTTGTAACTTTGTAATCTTTTAATCGTTGTTATTTCTAAACATTATCACAACTCACCTCGCGCAGCCAACTTTGTAATCTTTGTAACTTTGTAATCTTTGTAATCGTTGTTATTTCTAAACATTATCGCTTCATCCTCGCGCAGCCAACTTTGTAATCTTTGTAACTTTGTAATCTTTGTAATCCCCTACCTCCCCAACTCAATTAAATTCACCAATAACCTATAAGCTCCTGGAACACCAGCGGGTAATTCTCTAAAAAATACTAGTCCTGTGTATACAAAATTTCCTTTGCCATGTTTTGCAATAATTAATGCACCATTGTTAGGTTTTTCGTTAGGGTCGGCCATGATGATTGGTGCTACGTAATTGCTATCCCATTCGCTTGCATGATAAATACTGCGCTCTTGAATCCAACCATCAAAATCTTTTTCGGTAATTTTATTAGGTGTATTAAACACTGCATGATTAGGTAAATCCATCACCACTTTTGCCTCTTCATCGGTAATCCTATCGCGTGTAATTTTAAATGGGTACGGACCAATATCTTTACTTAATGGGCCAGCCCAACTGTTGGTATTGTATTGCACAATCATGTTTCCACCAGCAGCTACATAAGCCATTAGTTTTTGTTTGTATAAAGGCAATTTATCGTTGGTATTGTACGCACGAACTCCAGTAATAATTGCATCGTATTGACTCAAATTTTCACTCGCTAATTTATCATCGGTTAAGGTAGTTACTTCGTAACCTAATTGTGTTAAACATGTTTGCACTTCATCTCCCGCACCCGGAATGTAGCCAATGCGTTTTGATTTGGTTTTAACATCCAACTTGACCAATTTTACTTCAGCTTCAGGAAACAAAGTTTGAACCGGAATGTGATCATACTTAATTTCTTTGATTCCTTTTGAGTATTCAACGTCATCAACCAAAGCCCTAATTGTAATGGTGGTATCTGTTGCTCCTTCGTATGGATTAATTTCGATAATAACATGGTTTGTTTCGCCCTTTTTATTTAAGCTAAAAGTAAAACCACTTTCGTCAGGTGTTTTAATTTTTGCATCTACTTTGCTGCCTTTTAAAACAGCAAACCAACCTTTAGGCAAAGCAATTTTTATCAACCCACTAACACTATCTCTTCCTGCTTTTAAAATCACCTTAAGTTCTTTAGGTTTATTATCAGCAAACGTTATCACATCATTCACCAAATTAATCATCACAGGAGGAGTAATAACTACAGGTCTGTATAGTTCGCCTTTTTCAGGGTCAGTCCATTTGTATTGAAACAAAAACGGTGCAATTATTCCTTTTTTATTTATGTTTAATATTGCCAACCCCCCAGCATTGGTAAATAGTTCAGGTGCGCTTCTTTGGCTTAAATCTGGAATAACAAAAAGGTTATTTTTAATAGGGTTAATTTGGTTATGACTTTGTGATATTGCGCCACCTTTTATATACTCAGCATCAAAACTTAATGTAGTTGGTATGTTTTTTTGTAATGATTTATTAAGCACTGTATCAAATTGAAAGAAAGAATTTTTTAAGGCACCATCAATAAATAATTTGTTGTAATTAACCTGGTTGGAGCTTCTACTTGCTAAATTAATGTTTAACTTATAAGTACGTCCAGATGCAATTGAGTGATCGCTAACTGTAGCATCAACATATATTCCTGCCATGTTTTTAAGTATTGAATTAGCTAAGGCCATTTGGTAAATTTGTATTGGTCTAAGTTGATGAAGCATTTCAACTATTTTTTGAAAAGATGAAATACTCATTTCTGGCATTTCTGGTTTATAGTTTTGAACAACTTTCGAAATCAACCCACCTATTTTCTCTCTACCTTTCACTCGTTTCCAAGTAAAATCCATTCCATCAAAAATACTTCTTAGGTTAGCGGTATCGCCTTTTACAGGTTTAAAATGTTCAAAGTATTCACCACGTTGTTTGGCACTGCCAAAACCCTGGCTTTTGTGCATGCTGCGGCTTTCGGCTGCAATTTCGCCATAACTTTTTCCTAATAATGGATTGTAACCGCCCACATCAAGCGGAATGTATGCACTCATATCTGCATTTGGGTTACGAAAACGTGCAACCGTGTTGTAAAACATCCTGCGGGTTTGCCAAACACCAACATATTTTAATTGCTCTGGGAAACGAGTGGGGTCGGCTGCTGCATCAAATGCTTCTTCGGCTAAAATTGCCGATGCGGTATGATGTCCATGCCCGCCACTGCCATCGGGTGCAAAACGTGTAATAATAATATCTGGCCTAAAATTACGAATGGCCCAAACCACATCACTTAATACAGAATCTTTGTTCCATTTATTAAAAGTTTCTTCTGGCGATTTGCTAAAACCAAAATCGTAAGCACGGGTAAAAAACTGTTCGCCACCATCAATTCTTCTTGCTGCTAATAATTCTTGTGTTCTAATTACGCCCAGTTCAATGCCTTGTTCGGGGCCAATTAAGTTTTGTCCACCATCGCCACGTGTTAAACTTAAATATCCGGTGCGTAAACATTTTTCGTTGGCCAAGTAGGCTATTAATCTGGTGTTCTCATCATCTGGATGTGCGGCAATGTATAATACTGCACCAACCGTGTTTAGCTTTTTTAGTTGTAATAATATTTCGGACGAAGAGTAGGATTTTGGCGCTTGCGCAATGGCTTGGCTAATTATTAGGTATGTGGCAAAAAATAGTGCAAATGATTTTTTTATCATGCTTAAATAATTTAGTTCATAAAAAAGATAAGGTGCAAAATAGGAAAGTTTAATGCATAAAAAAACCTGCTATTGTAATTTAAATAACAGGTTTTAATGAAATAAGTTTAAGTTAATTTACATCGCAGCATATTTTTTTACCTGCTCGTCTAATATGTATTCGTTGCCTTCTACATAACCTTCATGTTTCCAAACTATATTACCTTTTTTGTCTAATAAAATAGTATATGGTACATTATTTACGTTTAAAGCACGTTTTAAATCTTCGTTTACATCAAGCAAAATATCAAATTCCCAAGCCTGACCATCAACATAAGGTTTTACTTTTAATACGTTTTTTGCATTATCAATTGATACTGCAACTAACTTCACATTGTACTTTTCTTCCCAAGTTTCAAGCAGGTTGTCGTTAATGTTAGTTAACTCTTTTTTACAAGGTGTACACCATGTAGCCCAGAAGTTTATAATAGTAACTTGGCCATTTTTTGAGTAGTCGGCTACGTTTACATTTTTACCGTTTACATCTTTTAACGTAATGTTAGGTAAGCTTTGAGGTGCTTGTGCAAAAGCAGTTATAAACAGTACTAACGATAGTGCAAATAAGTTGCGTTTCATGTTGTTTTTAAATTAATTGATGTTGTAAATGTATAAATTTATATGATAAATAAAACATACATCATGCCAAAGGTTGTGAACAAAGGCGTATTCTATTTATTATTAAAGCAAATATATTTGATGCAAGTTACAAATTGTAGCATAAAATAGATAAGCACATGATTAAAGTAGGTATATTCTTTGGAGGCTCATCGCGCGAGCGTGAAGTAAGTTTTGCAGGTGGACGAACCGTTTATGATAATTTAGATAAAAACCTTTTTGAAGCTGTTCCAATTTTTGTGGATAGTTTTAATAATTTTATACTATTAAACTGGGAGTTTATTTACAAAGGCAGTATTCGCGATTTTTACCCAACGGTTAGTGCTTTAAAAAATCAACAAAAACCATTACAAATTTATACCGAAAGTTTACCCGAAGCGCATATAGATAACGGACGAAAAATTGCTGCACAGTTGGGCAAAATACTTAAGCCCGAAGAGTTTGGTAAATACATGGATTTTGCGTTTTTGGCTTTGCATGGCATGTATGGCGAAGATGGAACCATTCAGGGTTTGTTAGAGTGGTATGATATTCCGTACACTGGCTCAGGAATTTTGCCAAGTGCTGTGGGCATGCACAAAAAAACACAAAAAAGTATGCTGCAACATGCTGGTTTTAATAGCCCCAAATTTATGGGTATTACTAAACGAAACTGGTTAACAGCAGATAGAAAAAAACTTTTAGCAGAAGTAAAAAAACAAGTTGGTTTACCGTTTGTAATTAAGCCAGCAAATCAAGGTTCGTCAGTTGGAGTTAGTGTTATTTCTGAAAAAAATATTGATGATTTTGAAACTGCTGTTGATGCTTCGTTTTTTATTCAAACCCTTCATAAAAACCAATGGGTTGGACAAACAGAAGCTGCTAAATTAACCTTGTTACAAAAAATGGCCGATGTAAAAGAAGGCATTTCTTTTCCAGTTTTAGTTGATGGCGCTTTAATTTATAATCCTGAACAATTGTGGGGTTTGTTAGATACCCATTTTAAGAAAAAACAAACCATAAAACTTGCAAGTATTTACAGCGAAACAGAGTGTTTAATTGAAGGATTTATAAGCGGAAGAGAGTTTAGTTGTATTGTAATAAAAGACGAAAACGGACAAGCAATTGCTTTGCCACCAACCGAAATTGTAAAAGGTACAGAGGTGTATGATTACCGCAGTAAATACTTGCCTGGCTTGTCGCGCAAGGTTACGCCAATTAATATTGCCGAAAAACAAATTCAAAATATACGTAAAGAGTGTGTAAGGCTGTTTGAGTTTTTTAAGTTTAATACTTATGCGCGTATTGATGGTTTTATCACCCCAAAAAACGAAATATTTTTAAACGACCCAAATACAACTTCGGGTATGATGCCTTCTTCATTTTTCTTTCATCAAGCGGCTGAGATTGGTTTAAATCCTTCACAGTTTTTAACCTACATTATTCGCACTTCAATTGCCGAAAGAATTGCAACAAATCCTGTACATTTTCATTACCAACAATTGTTACTTGGTTTAGATAAAGCCATATCAAACAATAAAAAACAACAGCAACAAAAAAGACGCGTAGCGGTGTTTATGGGCGGTTATAGTACCGAGCGACATATAAGTGTAGAGAGCGGAAGAAATATTTACGAAAAGCTTGCCTCTAGCAGTAAATATGCGCCTTTCCCTGTGTTTGTAACGGGCAATGATAAAGCCCATACTTTGCATGTAATACCCATTAATGTAATGCTAAAGGATAATGCAGATGACATAAAAGAAAAGGTATTTAACTTTAAACGTGCTGCAATAGTTGAGAAAATTATAGTGGAATGTAAATCGATAATTGATAAGTACGGAAGTTCGCAAAACTTATTTGCACCCAAACAAATTACGTATAAGCAATTGGCCAAACTTACCGATGCCGTTTTTATTGCATTGCATGGCCGCCCAGGTGAAGATGGAACAGTGCAAGTTGAACTAAATAAATTGCGTATTCCATACAATGGTTCGGGGGTAGAGAGTTCTAAAATTACCATCAATAAATTTGAAACCAATACGCTGTTGCGCAACAAAGGTTTTAATGTAGCCGAACACATGTTGGTGTATGATACAGATTGGAAAAAAGACAGCAAAAAGGTAATTGCACAAATAGAAAAAATTGGTTACCCTTTAATTGCAAAACCTGCTGATGATGGTTGTAGTAGTGCTGTTAAAAAAATAAAAAACAAACAAGAGTTAATGCATTATGCCGAAGGTGTTTTTAGAAACACAGTTAGCATTACACCTGCATTGGCAAACAAATTAGGACTAAAACCAAAAGAAGAGTTTCCAAAAAAGAATTACTTTTTAATTGAAGGATTTATTGATAGAAACAATGCTACACACTTTTTAGAAATTACGGGTGGCATGTTAACTACCTATGATAAAAAAGGTAATTTAGTTTATGAATCGTTTGAGCCAAGTGAAGCATTAGCCGAAGGTGAAATTTTGAGTTTAGAAGAGAAATTTTTAGCAGGACAAGGTCAGAATATTACACCTGCACGATACCATAAAAACGAAAAAATTAGGTTAGCAATTAGTAAAGAAGTGCAGCGTGTTTTGGTAGAAGGTGCAAAGGTTTTAAACGTGCAAGGATATTGCCGTATTGATGCATTTGTGCGTATTGATAAAAAGAATAAACCAGAGGTAGTTTTTATTGAAGTAAACTCGTTACCAGGCATGACACCAGCTACAGCAATTTTTCATCAATGTGCAATTAATGGTTATAAACCTTACGAGTTTATTGATGCTATTTTAGAGTTTGGTGCAGCACGTACAGCTAAAGGTTTGTAAGTATGATAACTTGTATTAGAACAGACTCATCAAACCAAGATTTTAAAAAATTAGTAACAGAATTGGATGCCGAATTGCGCATAAGAGATGGTGATGAATCTGATTTTTATGAGCAATTTAATAAATCTGATTCTATAAAATATGCCATAGTAGCCTATCAAAATAATGAGGCAATTGCGTGTGGCGCTTTGCGCCCGTACAATGAAAATGCTATTGAAATAAAACGTATGTATGTGCCATTAGCAAACAGAAGCGTTGGTGTGGCAACAATTATTGTAAATGAGTTAGAAAAATGGGCAGCCGAGTTAGGTTATTTTAACTTGATTTTAGAAACAGGAATTAGGCAGCCAGAAGCCATTAGGTTGTACACCAAAAATGGATATGTAAGTATGCCAAATTATGGCCAATATGCTGGTGTGGCTAGTAGTGTTTGTTTTTCGAAACAACTGCCAAACAACAAATAAAATATAGGAGTTTAGCTAGTTTATTATAAGCCATGGAAGTAACCCAATTGTTTATTTATCCTATAAAATCGTTAGGTGGAATTGCATTACAAAGCACGCAAGTTTTTATGCGCGGTTTGCAATACGATAGGCGATATATGTTGGTGGATGAACATGGTGTATTTTTAACGCAACGCACCTTACATAAAATGGCTTTGTTTAAATTAAGTTTAAGCCCAAAAGGGTTTAACATAACCCATAAAAACGACCAGCTAACTATTCCATTTTTTATTACTGGTAATACAAAATTAGTAACCGTTTGGGATGATACTGTTGAAGCAATTGTAGCCAACGATGATATTAATAATTGGTTTAGCAAACACTTAGAAATGCCCGTAAAGCTTGTGTTTATGCCCGAAACAGGCCAACGAGCTGTAAATACTAAATATGCTAAAAATAACGAACAGTTTAGTTTTGCAGATGCGTATCCCGCATTGATGATTAGTGAAGCTTCGTTGGATTTTTTAAACAGTAAATTGAAAGTGAAAATTGGTATTGATAGGTTTAGACCAAACATTGTTATCACTGCAAGTGCACCTCATGCCGAAGATGAATTTGAACCATTTAATATTGCTTCTGTAAAGTTTAAAATTGCTAAACCTTGTGGCCGATGTGTGGTAACTACCATCAACCAAAATAGCTTACAAACAAGTAAAGAACCTTTGGCCACATTGGCAAAGTACCGTAAAGAAGATGAATCAGTTAATTTTGGAATTTATTTAATATGCGCTAATTCAGGTGAAATTAAAATAGGGGATAAGCTGGTTTTTTAAAACGGTTTAAAATTTATAACCCAACTGTAAAATGGCCAATCGTGTTGGTCTAAAATCTGCTGGCCTGCCCATAATTTCTGTGTTTAAAATATTGTTAACTGTTGCTGTAATGGTAAACTTTTGATAGGTATATCCAGCACGAACATCAAAAACTAAATCTCCATTTTTGTTTAAGTCTCTTCCATTGGCTATGCCGGGCACTTCTATATTAATTGGTGGTGTTACAAATACCCTGTCAATGTTTTGCATCCAACTATTGTAACGCAAACTTGCACCCAGCATTATTTTTTTATGGTAATTAAATTGCACATCAAATTTTAATAAATGGTTGTAGCGGTATTTTAATGGATTGCCTACTGTATCAGTACTTGTAAAGTTGTAACTATAGGGTCTTTTTTGAGCTGAAGAGTCGTATGCAAATACATCACTCGGGCTTAACATTATTGGGTTGCTATAAGTATATCCCACCATAAATAACCATTCTGTTTTATTGGTATTTATTGCAGCGTTTATCCCTAAATCAATACCAGAAACACGTGCTTTGCCAATATTAAAAGTAGTAAAACCGAAGTTACTTAAAAAGTTGTTTGGGTTAAATGGTCGTGCTCTCCATCGTCCAAAATTAAACTCCACCATGTTGTCATATTCGGTGTAAAAATATGCAGCATCAACAAAACCCTTTAATATACCCAAAGCAAAACCTTGTTTAATGCCCAACTCTGCACTGTAACCTTTCTCTGGTTTAAGGTTTGGATTTGGGAAAATGTTTAACAATCCAACTGATGTTTCAATGTAACGCTCTGCAATGGTTGGATAACGATATCCTTGCCCAAAACTAGCACGAATAAATGTTGCTTTTGTTGCTTCAAAACTAACACCAGCACGGCCAATTAGTTGGTTGTCGGTATTGTTTTCCATCTTAAAATACTCGTAGCGTAAACCGCCATTAAAACTCCATTTTTTATAAAAAATATCAGCTTGCGTAAATGCAGCATTGTTGTTTGATGTAATAGTCTTGCCACCAAATAAAGGGCTATTGCTTTCTACAAAATTATTGCTTATTCCAAAAGCAATGGTACCAAGTTTTTTATTTAAAAAATAATGTCCTACCAACTCGTTGTAAGCACTAATATTACTGTTGTTTTGGTTTACACCTTGTGTTGATGCATCTACCTTATTATCTACTCCATAAATTCTGCCACGGTAGCGTATTTTATAATTACTTTTAATAAAATCTGCATGTGGGTCAATACTAAAAACAGTAGCATTGGTAATGGTTTGCGCACTATCTAACGATGTGTATCCATAATCAAAACTTTCCCATAGTAGAAAACTTGCGGATTGTTGTTTCATAAAAGCAGCATCCAAGCCAACTTGTATGGCAGGGTTTTTCTTAAACCTATAATTTGTTTTTACATTTCCCCTAACCCGTTTATCAAATTCACCAAGTCTATATCCATTGTCGTTTAATGCGTTTAAGCCAATAGTAAAATCTAATTGTTGGTATCGTTTACTAAAAAAAGTATTTGCACCAGTATAGGCTTGCAAGCCATTAAACCATTGTGCACTATCGCGAGATGGTTTGCTATAAAACCCGGAAAATACATTTGCACTAAATTTACCTTTGGTGGATGGTGTTGCTGTTCTAATATTTATAATTCCGTTAAGCGAACCCGAACCATACATAACAGAACTTGCCCCTTTAATTATTTCAATTGAGCCAATGTTTTCGGTAGGTAAAAATTTCCATTGCACTTGTCCTGCATCTCCAGTAATCATTGGCACATCATCAACCAAAACTTGCACCCTTGTACCCGCACCGTATGTCCAGCCACTTCCACTGCGTATGTTTATTTGTCCATCAATTACATTAACACTTGGCAGTTGGTTTACAATTTGTTCTAAGTTAGTAGTTACCCTGTTTTCAATTATGTAAGGTTTTATTACATCAATTGATACGGTTTGTTTTTTTAATAATCCGCCACTGCGGTTGCCCGTTACTACAGCTTCGTCAAGTTGATTTTGGGTAGGAGCCAAGTAAACCAAAATATCAGCTTCGCCAGTGTAATTAATGGTTTTGTTTTGATAGCCCAAGTAGCTAAATTGTATTGAAATGATGTTTTGTGTAGTGGCAAAATCAAACAGAAAACTTCCATTAATATTGGTAATTACAGCCTTATTGTTACATAAAATAGAAACACCAATTAAAGGTTCGTTAGTTAATTCATCAAGTACTTTTCCTGTAATTTTAGTTTGTGCAATTAAGTTTGTACTTATCCCCAAAGTTAGTATGCATAAAACTAAGTAGTATTTTAAAAAAGTGTATCTTGGCATCATTATAATTGTAACATGAAAACTTTAGCCAAAATAGTAATTTTATTTGTTTGTGCACTTTCTTCAACTCAAATTTACGCACAATGCACACCCGATACCAATATGCCCAAAGGCTCTATTTTACCCGAAAGTATTAAAATTGGGTATAAAGATGTTGCTTATAGCGAAGTGATTTTTTTTAGTGCACCATTAGATACTTCAACAATGATAGGCTCTGCCAGGGTTCCGGTTAGGGTTGATAGTATAGAAATAACGGAGGTAAAAGGTTTGCCTGTTGGTGTTACTTATAACTGTTTAAATGCAATTTGTAAAGTAAAAGGTGGCGAGTATAGTTGTTTAACTTTATCGGGTACTCCTACACAAAATGGCGTTTATCCTTTGGTGGTAAATGTTAATACTTATGCAACTTTAAAAGGCTTTACTGATATTACGTTACCTGTACAAACTGACAGTGTAATACGTTTTACTTTGTATGTGTATGGTAATGTTGGTTACTTAGAAAACAGTTTAGAAAACAGCTTAAATGTGTTTCCAAATCCTGCTAATGATAAGTTGAACATCACTACCACATCAACCCAAAAAATAACTGCACAATTGTTTGATATTAATGGTAAGTTACAAGCTACGCAAAACATAAAGCGAAATGCGACAATAGATTTAACGCCATTTGCAAAAGGAATTTACATACTAAAATTGAGCACCGATACGCAGCATTTAACTAAAAAAATAGTAGTTGAATAAGTAACAATAATGAAAGCGGAAATTAAAAGTTTTACTCACGCAATTAATGGTATTGTATATGCCATAAGTTCTGAAAAACACATGCGTTTTCATTTATTTGCGGCTGTAATAGTTTTTGCATCGGGTTTGTTTTTTGATATTACTTTTACCGAATGGTGTCTATTAATTTTAAGTATAGGTGCTGTAATAACTGCCGAGTTAATTAATACTGCTTTAGAGCAATTGGTAAATTTGGTTTCGCCACAACAAAACCCAATTGCGGGTAGGGTTAAAGATGTTGCTGCAGGTGCTGTTTTAATAATTAGTATTGCCGCTGCAATAGTTGGGTTGATGGTTTTTTTACCAAAAGTAATGTTATTAATTTCTCAATACTAAACGGTAAAAAATGGGTACTCATAATAATCAATTTGGTAAGTTAGGAGAAGATATTGCTGTAGGGCATTTAGAGCGCAAAGGTTACAAAGTTTTGGTGCGTAATTACAGGTTTGCTAGGGTTGAGGTTGATGTAATTTGCGAACACGAAAAAGAAGTAATTTTTGTGGAAGTAAAAACCAGAACAAGTGATCAAATGGCTTATCCAGAACAGGCCGTTGGAAAATCAAAACAACGCAATATCAGGCTTGCAGCAGAAAATTTCTTAGAAGAAAATCAAATTACCTATCCCGTGCGTTTTGATATTATAGCAGTGGTTAAAAACGAAAGTAAATTTGAAATTGAACATATTGAAGATGCTTTTTATCCTTTTGATGTTTTATAAGCTGCTATTTTAAAAAATATCAAACCAAACAAAAATGACAAAAACTAAATTACCAACTACAATAGGCCAGCTTGTAAAAAGCGGATACAAAAGTAAAAGTGTTAAACAAGAAATGCGCGATAACTTAATAGTATCGTTGCAAAATGGTGTAAATTTATTTAGCGATATTAAAGGGTTTGATGAAACGGTTTTGCCACAAGTGCATACCGCAATTTTATCAAAACATAACATGATTTTGTTGGGCTTACGCGGACAAGCAAAAACACGTATTGCACGCCTAATGGTAAACTTATTGGATGAGTATATGCCCATAGTTGCGGGTAGTGAAATTAATGACGACCCACTACAACCACTTAGCAGATTTGCTATAGATTTAATTGCTGAGCAAGGTGATAAAACACCAATAGAATGGGTGCATCGCAGCCAACGCTATACTGAAAAATTGGCCACTCCTGATGTTACAGTAGCAGATTTAATTGGTGATGTAGATCCAATAAAAGCAGCATCACTTAAACTAACTTATGCTGACGAAAGGGTAATTCATTATGGATTAATTCCGCGTTCGCACCGTTGTATTTTTGTGATAAATGAGTTGCCCGATTTGCAAGCCAGAATACAAGTTTCATTATTTAATATTTTGCAAGAAGGCGACTTACAAATACGTGGGTTTAAATTACGTTTGCCGCTAGATGTTCAGTTTGTGTTTACCGCAAACCCCGAAGATTACACCAACCGAGGAAGTATTGTAACTCCGCTAAAAGATAGAATTGATAGCCAAATTTTAACACACTATGCAAAAGATATTGATACCTCGTTAGCTATTACAACCCAAGAAGCAAAGTTAGCTATACAACAAATGGAAAACATTAAATCGAACCCATTGTTGCATGTTTTAATTGAAGAGGTGGCTATGGAAGCACGTAAAAGTGAATTAATTGACCAAAAAAGTGGGGTATCGGCCAGATTAACTATAAGTGCTTTGGAAAACTTGTATAGCTTTGCAGAAAGACGCATGCTAATTAACCGCGAAAAACTAACCTACACTCGCATACAAGATTTGTATGGTGCTGTACCTGCCATTACTGGTAAGGTTGAGTTAGTTTATGAGGGCGAGTTAGAAGGTGCATCGAGTGTGGCTTATAACTTAATAGGTAAAGCTATTCGTGCATCATTTCAAAAACAATTTAAAAACCCAGAGAAAGCCAAACGTAGTAAAACTGCAAATCCTTATGCTAAAATAATAGGATGGTTTAATGATGGCAACCAACTATATATAACCAATACTACCAGCGATATGGAGTATGAAAAAATGTTATTAGAAGTTACCGGATTACAAGAATTTGTAGAACAAAATATTGGAAAACAAACCAAACACAACCAACTTTTTATGATGGAATTTGTGTTGCATGGATTAGCCGAATTTAGCCAAATTAGTAAAACTAATGATGTGGCTGGGCCAATATTTAAAGATATAATGAGTGGCATGTTTAATGCTGGAAACGACTCAGATAGTAGTAGTGACTACGGAGGTTTTTATGAAAGCAGATAGACGCTTTAAAACACTTATATATTGGATTATACTTTTAAGCTACATATTTTTTATGTATTATATTTGGGCGCAACTTAAACGCGAACTAAAAGAAAGTAAATATGGAGCACCTATTCAAAAAGTAGAGTAGCTACAAAATATTAAAAAAGACTGTTTCAGATTTCGAAATAGTCTTTTTTGTTTTGTGAAGGTTAAGTGCAAATATCAACAGCTAATTATTTTATGTGTTTTAGTATTACTGATAAAAGTTATAGAATCATTTAAACCTTTATCGTAATATTGCAATGGATTAATAATGTAATATGGGATTAACTAAGACAGAAATATTTACAGGCGCACAAAACGAAATATCATTGTTTGCAAAAGCGTTGGGCCACCCCGCACGTATCGCAATTTTACAATATTTATTTAAAACCCAAAGCTGTGTTTGTGGTGATATTGTAAATGAAATAGGCTTAGCTCAAGCCACCATTTCGCAGCACTTAAAAGAGTTAAAACAATGTGGGTTGATAAAGGGAAATATTGAAGGAACAAGTGTATGTTACTGTATTGATATTGATAATTGGATGAAAATGAAAAAGGTTATGAATTCGTTTTTGGACCATGATGTTTTAGCCACAAATTGCTGTTAAAAATTTAAAAAATCACTAAATAATAATAACATGAATAACGAACAAGAGTTAAAAAACATAGTGAAAGATCGCTATGCTAAAATAGCCGAACAAGGCAAAGAAGTTAATGCGGCTTCGTGCTGTGGCGCAACTACACCAACCAATAAAGTGTATAACATTATGATGGACGATTATACCGAAACCGAGGGTTATGTAGCAGATGCCGACTTAGGTTTGGGCTGCGGATTGCCCACAAAATTTGCCAAAATAAAGAAGGGTGATGTAGTAATAGATTTAGGATCGGGTGCGGGTAATGATTGTTTTGTAGCCAGACACGAAACGGGTAGCGAAGGCAAAGTTATAGGTATTGATTTTACACCTATTATGATTGAAAAAGCCCGTGCTAATGCCGAAAAATTAGGTTATAATAATGTTGAGTTTAGAGAAGGCGATATTGATGCAATGCCTGTTAATACTGATGTGGCTGATGTTGTAGTTAGCAATTGTGTATTAAACTTAGTACCCAATAAACAAAAAGTAATTAACGAAATTTTTAGGGTATTAAAACCTGGAGGTCATTTTAGTATTTCGGATATTGTGTTGGTAGGTAATTTACCAAACGAGTTACGCAATGATGCCGAGATGTATGCAGGATGTGTAGCAGGAGCAATTCAAAAATCTGAGTACCTTAATTTAATTTCGGATAAGGGATTTGTAAATATTACCCTGCAAAAAGAAAAGCCAATTACTATACCTAATGATATACTTGGTAAATACTTATCAGTAGAAGAAATGAATACATTTAACCATGGCGGTACTGGTATTTTTAGTATTACGGTTTATGCAGAAAAACCAATGATTAACTCAGAAAACATCACTACTAAAATAGATGATTCAGCAATTGAAACATCATGTTGTTCGCCAAAAGACGGATGTTGTTAATCAATCAATAACAATTTTTAATTTACCGATAGGAGGTATGTAGTTTTTTAACAAACATATTTCCTATCGGTATTTATTTTTATAAGCAGTTGGCTTAATTGCCAGCTTTAATATTTGCAAACATTGGAGCAACTACTAACTCTTTGCTTCCAGGTGTATGTTTGTAAAATCCTTCACCAGATTTTACACCTAAATTACCCGCAGTAACCATGTTTACCAATAATGGGCAAGGAGCATATTTAGGATTTCCAAAACCATCATGCAATACATTTAATATGGCCAAACAAACATCTAAACCAATAAAATCGGCTAGCTGTAATGGCCCCATTGGATGAGCCATACCAAGTTTCATCACGGTATCAATTTCTTCAACACCACCAACGCCTTCGTGCAAACTAATAATTGCCTCGTTTATCATTGGCATTAAAATGCGGTTGGCAATAAAGCCTGGGTAATCATTACTTGATGCTGGAACTTTACCAATTGCTTTACTTAGTTCGGTAATGGTTTTAGTAACCTCAGCAGATGTTTTGTAACCATTAATAATTTCAACTAATTTCATTACCGGAACAGGGTTCATAAAGTGCATACCAATTACTTTATCAGCACGTTTTGTTACCGCTGCAATTTTAGTAATAGATATAGAAGAAGTATTTGAAGCAAGAATGCAATTAGCAGGTGCAATTTCATCTAATGTTCTAAAAATATCCAACTTAATATTCATGTTTTCTGTTGCTGCTTCAATCACTAAATCGGCATTGGCAGCACCAAGTTTTAAGTCAGTATATATAGTTAAATTAGCTAAAGCAGCAGTTTTTGCTTCTTCTGTTAATTGGCCTTTGCTAACTTGTCTGTCTAAGTTTTTTGCAATAGTTTCTAGTGCTTTATTTAATGCTTTCTCGTTTACATCAACCAAACTTACGTTATAGTTATTTTGTGCAAAAACGTGTGCAATGCCGTTGCCCATTGTTCCCGAGCCAATTACTGTAATGTTTTTCATGTATTATTTAAGTTGTTTATTTTGTATTTTTAAGGTTAGCAAATGTAATAAGCTCACTATAAAATGAGCAATAATTTTACAATTTTATAAATCTTATGTTGTGGCTTATGTTATCTGTTTTAACTATTACCGAATACACGCCCGTTGTTAGTTTTTTTACATTTAAAATAAATTCGTTTTCGTTGCTATCAACCTTTTGGTTAATTACCTCTTTGCCATTATTATCTAAAATAGTTATGGTTGATTTAGAAAAAATCTGGCTTTCTGGTAAAGTAATTGTTAATTCATCATTTGTTGGGTTTGGTGAAATTTGAATTTGATTTTGTTGTTTAGCAACCTCCACTATACCCACAACACTTTTATCTCTATATCCAATTGCATAATCTCCGGGTAAAAGTTTAGTCAGCCAAAACCTGCCCATCTTGTCTGTTGGGTTTCCACCTGGTTGGTAAGCCACGTCTGCTAATGCAATTATTCTCCATTCTTTATTTTCATTTACCCTATGCAATAGCACTAAACTATCTTCGGTACTAACAGTTTTAAAAAAGTCTTCATCATAATAATTCTGACTAGTTCCATTATAATTAAAATATGCCCAAGCAGAAAATGTAGTTGGGAATTTTCCACGAACGCTCCAATATCTATCTGTACTAATTCTAATGCCTAAGTTACGCAAAGCACCCACACTTGCACCTACCCAGTGGTGTTGCACATTTATTAAAACAGAGTCTGTAATGTTTTGGGTGTTTATGCTAAAAAGCGAATTTTCAAAGTTGGTTAAACCTTTACTTTTAATAGTTTTTGTTTCGCTTGTATGCCCTAAAGCATAAGTAATTTCTTCATCAACTAAAAAGTAGTTTAGTAGTTTATTAGTAGGTGTATTTATGGTTGCAGTGCCTTCGCCATTAACCATGTTAACTATGTTTTTTTGTGAAGTATTATCGGTAAAATAAGTGGTTACACCTACTGTCATATTATCGTGCTTTTGGGTTTTAAATTTATTTAACTCCATTAGCTGTAAAGTTACTTCACTACCAACAATCGAGCTAGAAAATACCACTACATCATAATGTCCTTTAGTGAAAATATATTGGTTAAAAAAGAAGGTTAAATCCTTGCCGGTAAATAATTGAAATTCATCACGAAGTTTTATGCTGTTAATGGCTTTAAATGTATACTTGGTTAGGTAACTTTTACATGCCGCAAAAAATGCCGAATCGCCCATAAAAGTGCGTAAGTTATTAACCATTAAAGCGCCTTTTTTGTAAACAGTGGTGCCGTATGTTTGTTGATGCGAAACCCCATTAACTGCTATGTAACCTTTGTCGTTTGCAGGTGCATTTATCATTACATCAGTAAGCTTGTCTTGCATATCATTTTGGTAAAACGATTTGCCATAAACGCACTCTAAAAACAAAGCTTCGCAAAAACTTGCCCAACCTTCATTTAACCACATCTCTTCAGCACTTTCGCAAGTTGCTAAATCGCCCCACCAATGATGTGATAATTCATGTGCCATTAAGGTTTCATAGTTTGTGGTTCCATCAATTGCATAAAGCGGGTAAGCAATATTAGTGGCATGCTCCATTGCACCAGCGTTAAACGGAACACCTACAAACCCAACCCTATCAAATTGGTATGCACCAAACTTATCTTCAAAACAAGCAATAGCATCATTTAATCGTATAAATGATTGTCTCGCTTTTGCGGTATCTTTTGGTTCTACTGCAAGCCAAACGGGTAAATTGCCATTTTTTGCATTAAAATTATATGTAATAAAAGTGTATTTACCAATTGCAAAGCTGGCCAAATAAGTTGGTATGGGTTGATTTAATTCCCAAGTCCATTTTGTTGAACCATCTGCAAAAGTGGTATCATTTGTTAATAATCCACCGCACACGGCTTTGTATTCTGGCAATGTAGTTACTTCTAATTTGTATAAAGCCCTATCGGTAAAATTATCAAAACAAGGAAACCAGGCCCTACCAAAATTATGTGGTTTTGAATCAAAGCCTACTCCCATGTTAAAAGCGTAATTTCCAACCAGGTAATAACCACCCCAAAGTGCATCTTTTTGCCCTTGACCGTGGTAATAAATCTCCACATCAATAGTGTCATTAATTATAGTATTAAAAGGGATGGTTACTAATAAAGTAGAATCTGATTTTTGAAATGCGGTTATATTTGTGTTAACTAACACACTATCAACTGTAAAGCCTTTTAAATCAAAAACAACGATAGAGTCGTTATTTTCCATTTTAATTTTAATACTGGCGTTAGCATAAATTTGGTTAGTAAATATCTCCTTAGCATCAATAATAATGTGGTAGTTTAGTGCATCTTGAGGTGATTGAGCACTAAGTTTTGCAGCAAGAAATAGGCAATGAATAATAAATGCGACATGCCTGATTTTAATCTTAATAATTGAGTGTAGAAATGTCATTGTTTTGTTAATAAAATATAGTAGAATTGTAGATTACAAAAGTGCGACAATAAATCGAAATATGTTAACCAAATTTTTTTACCCCCATTTTTAAAAATTTTATAAATTAAATATGAACAGTTTTTACCCAACCTTTAAAAGGCTTTGCATGTTTATGGCATTGCTATCAGTCGTAATATCGACTAACGGACAAAGCATCAACAATTATTTATTTAGTACCAACACCACATCATCACTTAATCGAACTGCGGGGAGCTTAATTGATGATATAGACATGAACACGGGTACAACCATTCATATCGGTGGTTCACTAAACAACTCCACGGCTGGATCGCAGCCCATTGGTTTTGATTTTTTTGTAAATGGAACCAGGCAAACTACATTTAATGTTACTAGTAATGGCTGGGTTGCCATAGGCAGTTTTGCAAGCACTACTTACGGTTTTTTAAATGTAGTAGCAGGTGTTAGGGTTACACCATTTTTAGGCACATCAGGCCCAACTGGGTCAATGGGTACAAGTTCTATTGGTCGCGTGCATAGTAAAGTTGTAGGAAGTCAGCCAAATAGGGTATTAGTTGTAGAGTTTTTACGAATGGCAATTCCTGCAAATACTACAAATGACACCAATACTTTCCAAGTAAGATTATATGAATCTAATGGGGCAATAGAGTTTGTTTATGGTAAAATGAAAGTTAATTCTGGTGCGCCACTAAGTTTTAATACAGGGTTTCAGTTTTCTAGTTCTTTATATCAACACGTAAATATTACAACGCATACTGCATCAACATCTAACAGCACGCCCAACACAATTGCAACAAATGGACCTATAGCAAGTTTAGATAATGAAAATTTGGGTAGCCAGCGATCTTATATGTGGATACCAGACCCGGTAAGTGATGCGGGGGCTATAACAGTGTCAAATGTTACCGCTACATCCATGCGATTAACATGGAATAATGTTGCAAATGAAACAGGTTACGCTTTATACCGTTCGGATGATGGAGGTTTAACATATACTTTCCAGTTTACTTTAGCTGTAAATTTAACTACTCTTAATATTGGAGGGTTAATTGCTAATACCACCTACAATTGGAGGGTTTATGCATTGCGTGAAAGTATTTCGGCTCCTGCTGATGGCTCTGGAGCTACTTTACCCGCTACTAAATTCTATACTACTACTAGTGGTAATTGGAGCAATCCTAATATTTGGAATACACTCGCTGTACCTAGTGCTCAAGATAGTGCTGAGGTATCTGTAGGAGATAATGTGGTATTAGATGGTAACATTTTTTGTGGCACTTTAATTGTTAAGGGTAATTTATCCTACTGGAATAGCGCATCTGCTCAACAAATTATTGTTAATGGCGATGTGATTGTTGAAAATGGAGGAACATTTACAGCAGGAACGGCCACTTATACCACTGGAACACCATTTAGGTTGTTTATTGGTGGAAGCACTTCCACAACTGATGTTCCAGGAAGTTTAATTGTAAACGGTACACTTGATTTGGCTACACCTACCACAGCAGTGCAAGTAATGTTTTATGGTAAAAATAGTGGAACAATTACTGGCTCAGGTGCAATTTGCGAATTACCATTTATTTATGTAAATAAAGACTTAGTTGGTAACACAATTGAAGTATTAAGAACTTATACCCAGCCGCAACCATCAACTTGGTTTAACACTACGCAACGTTTACAAGTTCAAACTGGCACTTTTAAAATATCGGCACCTGTGGTTACGGCATCTTTCTCAACAACTACATTATTGTTTGCAAGCAATATCAACGGTCGTTTGTGGTTAAATCATCCTGGTATTAATTTAGATATGCACCCTTCTGCTATTAACGGACAAATGCAATTACAAGGAGAGTTAAGGATTGATGATGGTACACTATCTGTTGGAACTGGAAGCCAATCACAATTTGTAACAACAAATGGTGCAATAACTATGAATGGAGGTAGATTAAATATTTTTGGATCACTACAAATATTAAATACAGCAGCAGCTAGTTTAACCGTTAATGGCGGTAGAATTGTAATTGATCCTCGAGCAGCAACATCATTAAATACCTTTACCAATGCATTTGTAGTAAACTCTTTAGCAACATTTAGTTTTACAGGTGGCTCAATCGAAGTTGTTGATCCACATGCATCAGCAGGTGGAACATCAATCAGTGTGCAGTCGGGTGGTTCAAAAAGTATTACAGGGGGGGCGTTTGTAATAGGAGATGATTTAGCAACAACTACGGGTGGTGCATTATCATCTACCTCTGGATTTTCTATCAATTGTGCTTATCCTATATATAAGCTTGTTGTTAAAAACAATATTTCTTCATTCCCATCTCGTACTTTAAGGTTACTTAATGGCTTAACCATTATAGATAGTTTGGTAATTAATACCAACGGATATCTTCAAACATCTTCTGGTGCTACAGGATATAATTTACAAGTATTGGGTCATATATTAAATAATGGTACAATATCTGGCACTACGCCAACTTTTACCGGACAAGGTTTAGGCCAGGTAAATTTTGAAGGAACAACCTTACAAAGAGTTTCGGGTGCAGGTAACGCTACTTCTTTATCAATGCGAATTGCTAACCCCGCTGGTGTTAGTTTTACAAATACTAGTGCTTGGTTGCTTGATTTAGTGAAACTTGAAAAAGGTAATGTAACTAACGTAGCTGGTGCACTAACTATTGGTGGACCCACTTATGCCGGTGATGTAATAATCGGAGGGCTTGATGAAACCACAACAGCAGGTAGTTTTTCTACTATTCCAGCAATTAACACAACATTCGACTTAGTAAATTACTCGTACGGTCCAGCAGCAAATAGTTTACAAATGGGCTCATTTAATGAAATGCCTGCTGGTAGTGTTAATATTGGAACCTTAACAGTTGATGATTCCCAAGGATTAACAGCAAACCGAAATGTAAGTTTAAAAGATGGCTTGAACTTAACAACTGGCTTATTAAAAATGGGCAATAATAGTCTTACGCTTGGTACTTCGGCAACTAATGGGGGTGTATTAACCAAAGTAGATGGATTTGTGCAATTAGGTACAAGTGGTTCATTTACGAGATGGTTTACTACAAGTAATTTTCTTAACTATAGTTACCCATTAGGATTCCCATTATCAAATGGAACTAGTGAGCGTTCTGTTTTATTAAGTTTAAGTGGATCTAATTTTTCTTCTGGAGGAAACTTAACAGTAAAACACAATAGCATTAGCTCATATACTGATATTTCACCAACTTTTACAGATGGAAGTACTACAATTAATAGAAGAAGTAATTCATATTGGTTAATATCTTCAAGTAGTGCACCAGGCATTAACTTTAGAACACTAAGGGTTAAACTAATTGGAGCAGGAATTGGAGCAATAAGCAATGTAGCCGAATTACGAATTGTTAAAAGTAATTCAGCTTATGGCGGCACAACACAAGCGGGTTCGGGAACAGTTACTAGGCCAGAAATTAATAGAGACTTTAATCAAGCAAATTTAACGGCAGGAGTAGTTTATGATTCCATGTATGTTGGAACAAACATGGGAGTAAATCCATTATCACCAACAATTATTGCAATAAACACGGGTAATTGGAACGATCCAGCTACTTGGGAAGATAACATCATTCCATCTATTAGTAATAATGCAATAATTGCGGCAGGTGTTAATGTTACCATTCCGGCTGCTTATACTGCACTATGTAATGGCTTAAGTATTTCTGCAGGTGCTACTTTAACGGCATCTGCTGGTAGCATGAATAATGGAGGTAGTATTTCTATTGATGGTACCATGGTTTTAAGTGGTTCAACAATTAATGTTGTTTCTTCTGCTAATAATGGATTAACAATTAATTCGGGTGGAACCTTAACGGTTAATTCAGGTACATTTAATATTGGTCCTTCTGGAGGAAGTAATCGCACCTTATCAAATGATGGAACCTTAAATGTAACAGGTGGTACATTATCAATTAATGGTAACATGATTATCAATAATGGTTCAACTTTTAACCAATCTGGTGGTGATATTAATATTGATCCAAACTCTAGCTTAGCAGCTACAAGTACAACACAAGGCACACATATTTTAACCATATTATCAAATCAGTTAAATTGTAGTGCAGGTAATATCACAATTATCGATCCTCCACATAGTTCTATTGCAGCAGCAACTACAAATACAATTCGTATTCAAGTGTCGGCAGGCTCTTTATCAGCATTTACTGGTAGTCACACTATAAAATTTGGAAATGGCACAAGTACTGAGTCTGGAAATATAAACGGATTTAGTATTAACACCCGTGCAACAACAGGTATTATACCATTGCAAAATATTTTGGTTAATGCAGGTAGTGGCACTGGCCGTTGGGTTTCTACATCATACACATCAGGTACTGGAACTCATATAAAAGGAGATATTACTATTAATGCGGGTGGCGAATTTAGACATACAAGTACTGCTCCTTTTGCAATAGGTGGTAACATTATTAATAATGGTACGCTAACAGTTGTAAATCCAATTATTTTTGGTGGAAATGGATACTTAATAAATAATGCACAAGCAATTAGTGGAACAGGAGTATTTCGCAATTCATTAACTTCATCAACAGGAGCATTTACAAATTTAACATTAGATAATGGTAACGGCTTAACATTAAATACTTCAAATTATACATTTGGTGTAAGTGGTATATTAAATATAGCGGCATTAAAAATAACTACAAATAATAATACAATAGGTATAAATTCAACTGGTACATTATCGCGTACTTCAGGTTATATAGTTGGTAATTTGGCTCGAAATATTGCTGCTGGTAGTAACGTTGCTAGAACTTATGAAATTGGTACAGCTTCAAGTTATTTACCAGTAAACGTTACTTACCCAAGTGTAACAACAGCAGGCGATATTTCATTAGGTATTAATTTAGGAGATCATCCTCAATTAGCTACTTCTTGTATCAACCCACTAAAATCTGTTAACTTAAATTGGAAACTTGCCAATACTGGTGTTTTAACAACAGGTGGTAATTATACTTTTAACTATACAGCAGGTGATGTTGATGGTGCTGCAAATATGGCTTTGGCTAAATTATTTGTATATAATGGTACTACTTGGAAAGCAGGAATTACCGGAACTTCAACACCAACATCATTTGCAGTAACAGGATTAAATACATATGGTGATGTAGCAATGGGAGAGATTACTCCTGTTCCTACTTCGGTAACCATATTAACAGCTGATACAAATGTGTGTGCTGGTTCAAGTGTAACTTTTACCGCCACAATTATTAATGGTGGTGATGCGCCTACTTACCAATGGAAAGTAAATGGGGTTAATGCGGATACTGCTGCAACATTTGTAACAGCAGCTTTAGCTAATAATGATGTTGTAACTTGTAGCATTGTATCTAACAGTGCTTGTGTGGTAAGCCCCAATGCAACATCAAATACCAAAACGATGATTGTTAATCCTGCCACGGTAGGTGGTACAGTTACAGGTGGCGCCACAGTTTGTTCGGGTAGTAACTCAGGTTTACTTACATTGTCAGGACAGGTTGGTACAGTTGTTAAATGGCAAAGTGCAAACAATGCTGCCTATACAGGCGCAACTGATATTGTTAATACAGCATTAACATATACATCTGGTGTTTTAACAACTACTACTTATTTTAGAGCAGTAGTTAAAAGCGGTTCATGTGCAACTGCAAATTCTGCTTCAACCATTGTAACCATCACTCCGCCTTCGGTTTCGGGTACAATTTCGGGTAATAGTGCTATTTGTTCTGGCTCTTCAGCGGGTAATTTAACTTTAGCAGGTAATACTGGAAATATCGTTAAGTGGCAAAGTGCAGTTTCTCCATTCTCTGTTTGGACGGATATTGCAAACACTACATCAACCCAAAGTGCTGGAAGCCCAACTCAAACCATACATTATAGAGCTGTAGTAAAAAGTGGCACTTGCCCTGATTCAACTAGTGCTCCATTTATAATTACTGTTACTCCTTCAAGTGTGGGCGGAACAGTAAGTTCAAGCCAAAATATTTGTGCTAGTGGTACTGTAACAGCAT